>CANIFC010000068.1 GCA_947466695.1 Oxalobacteraceae bacterium
AGGGCAGCAGTGCATCCTTGACTCCGGCTTCTTCACAGGCCTGCACAATCAGGGACAGTTCTTCAAACGAGGGGTAATGTGAATCGATGCCCGGTGCCAGCTTGTTGCGCAAGACATTGACTGACATCTGCAAGCGCAGCGCCAGCGCCTCCAGACCGCCGGGATAGGCGCGCGCCACCTTGTACAGCGCGTCGTGCTGATTCATGTCGGAGTATTTGCGTGTCATGGTGAATTTCCTTTTTTATTACCGGTGCTTATTAGTCTGTTATTCACTATGCTACGTCTGACCAACAGCTGCACATAGCTTTAAGAGCCTAGATTGTACAGAGTCGCTTCCGAATTAACTACGGCCAGCGTACACCGCACAATCAGCAAGACTGTATTTGACATTCAACGGCAAGATCATCTGCCACCACAAGTTACCCGAAAAAAAAGGATAGACCATGAGCACGATGAAAGGCTGGGGTTTGACAGCACGCCTGATCAGCAAACATTTTGGCACGCTTGGCGATCTCGTTTCGCAATCCATCGCCCGCTATGATCCCGAAACCGCCACCCGCGCCGACCGCGATCACCTGGCAGAGCGCTTACGTGATGCGGCGCAAAAACTTGCCACAGCGCGCGCCTCTTTTACCCGCGAACAAGCTGATGTCGTCACCCTGCGCGAATTAATCGCCAATGACGAAAAAGCGTTGCTGACACTGTCCGACAAAATGGCCAGCGGCCAGATTTCAGAGGCAACCGTGAGCCTGTTTTGCGACGAACTCGAAGCCAATACCAAGCGCTTGCCACTGGAAATACAGGAACAGGACGATGCCCGGGATTACATGACCCAGTTGCAGCAGATTGTCGACTCCCTGTCACAGCAACTGGCCCAATTTGATGCCAGTGCGAAAAAAGCCATCCAGGGCCTGAACTCGGCCCAGGCACAAAAAGATCTGCAGGAAATGCAGCTTGAACGCCAGAGCCAGCTCACCGGTCTGGCCGGTTTGCAAGGCCAGTCCAGTGCCCTCAGCGCGCTGACCAAACGTGCGCAAGCGCTCAGCGCGGAAGCCGACGGCCTGCGCATTGTGGCCGGCATCGGACAAAAACCATTGGATCAGGCGGCCGAAATTGCCGCGATCAGAAGATCGGTAACGCAGTCCGGGAACACTGCCGAGAGCATGCTGGAGCGGCTCAGGCGCTTGTCAGCACAGCAGAAAGACGCGACAGCGGCCTGATTCGCCAACTGGCATACCTTGTTGCCGGTTTCAGCCCCGCTAACCCGGCAACGAAACACCTGAGCGAACGCGGGTGGCGGCAGGTATCTGCGCATATTTTAACGCTGGCTGGCAAGTCGCCTCGACATGAGTCCCAGCCAGCGATCAGCACCTTCAGCTTCGCTCATGACCAAGGCAAAATCGGCCACGGTACGCGATGCGCGCTCTAATAGCTGAATATCGGCCTCATGCTGGCGTGCCACATGCGGATCTTCCAGGAACACAATCCGGCGAACTTTTTTCTCCAGCACCAGTTCGGCAATTTGGGCGTCGCCGCCCATCGGCCCGGATAAAAAAGGCTGCACCCAATCACGCCCAGCCTCTTCTCCCTTGATTTTTTGCGCCAGTTGGTTGAGCAGGCCACCAGTAGTGCCGGTGGCGTAGCGGTGGGCAAACTGATCGAGTAAGTCAAAATGCTTTTCCGCCAGCGCCAGCATGCGCCCTTTGAGCGCGTCATGGGCAATGAGCGCAATGCCTTCACTACCCAAATTGTAACCGGCATCCAGGGTTACATCGGTTATGTCGCCGCGCGCCAGCGCCTCAAGCTCGAGCCACTCGCGCGCACTGGCCAGGGTGGAGAGAAAGGGCTTGCGATGGATCACACATTGCCGTTTCAATGCCTGCGCTTCCGGAAAAACCGACGAGGGATCAACCGGATCAATCAGGTAAATGACCGCATCCACACTGCGCGCCGGATCGCTGTCAACCACCCTGGAAACGAGTTTCATCAAACCGCCGTCACGGCCATACGGAAAACGTTCATGGGTGCTGCAGACCGAGACCAGATCGTGCAAAATAATGGCGTCCAGTGTCCGGCCGACGATAATCCATTCGGGCTGCAACCGGGCGATACACGACTGCGCATGACGCAATAACTGCACCAGCGCAGAATCGGGCGCGTCCTGGTGTAAGCGGTTGGCAATAAGCCCGATTCTTAATGGGCGATGAGCGGATACGGCAGCAGGCAGTGGAGTGAAGGACAAATCAGCGGATGGAATTGATGCCATGACAGACTTCTTTCTACGGGAGGTGAACATCTCTGAAAATACCTGGCAACGCGCCAGTGCGGTCAGTAGATTCAGTACGGTATTGAGTACGGTACTGATACTTATTTTTACCTTGACTGCCTTTGCGGTAGCTCTTCTCCCGGGCTGAGTTCAGGTACTGCCTTGTGCCTGGTGAAAATCGCGGCACCAGGCGATCAGCTGGTCTCCCGGCATCGGCCGGGCGAACAGATAGCCCTGAATCTGGTCACAACCGAGTTGCTCAAGCGCCTTCAGGGTTCGTTCCTCTTCCACCCCTTCGGCCACCACCGGCAGCCCGAAATTATGCGCCAGCCCGATGATACTCTGGACGATTTGCTCGTCCTGTATCGATTCAGTCATGCCATGAATGAACATGCGGTCGATCTTCAACTCGTCAATCGGAAAACGACGTAAATAAGCCAACGAAGAATAACCGGTACCAAAGTCATCAATCGACAAATGGAAACCCATGGCCTTGAGTTCAAATAATAAACTGGTGGTGTGCTCAATATCGTGAATCAGTGCACTTTCGGTGATTTCCAGGCCGATTGAACTGGCGGGAACACCCCAGATGGCGAGGGCGCGCGCCAGCACTTGCGGCAACTGCTCATGGCTTAACAGGCGGGCTGATAAATTAACCCAGACCAGGATATCGAGGCCGTCATTTTTCCAGGCGACATATTGCGCCAGCACCTGATTGAGCACCCGCATGGTCAGTAGCTCGATCAAGCCGTAGCGCTCGGCAGTATCGATCAACATCGTCGTTTCCACCTTCAGGGCATGATCAAAAGGCCAGCGCACCAGAGCCTCAACGGACACTATCTTGCGTTCGCGCAAAGCGACTTTGGGCTGATAACGCATCTCCAGCCGGTTCGCATCCAGCACCTCTTCAAGGACCGTCAATAAATTTTCCGGCAGGGCGCCATGCTCTTCAAGCGCCCGTGACAGAACAAATTGATGGTTGTCACGCCAGGCATTTTTTTGTGCAATATCCGCCGCCCGTAGTAAAGAAACTGCACTCTGGCCATGCATGGGCGCGCAGGCAATACCGATGCTGGGACTGAAGAAAATAGTCTGTGATGCCACCTTGAAGGGTTTAGCCAACTCATTGAGCAAGCGGTGTACCGCCAGGATCGCCAGCGCTTCAGAAGCCAGCCGGGGCAGGATAAACCAGCATTCGTCTTCACTGACAAAAACAAACTTGTCCTTGTCGCGCAAGATGGGCTGCATCCGGCGGGAAAACAGTTGCCGCGCCTCCTGCGCATGTGAGGGCAGCATCAAGGCGTTGATCCGGTCGGAACGGCGCAGCGACAACACCAGCACGGCCACCGAGGCACCGTTATCGGCCCTGCTGATTTCACATTCAAGCAGGGCGAGAAACTCACTGAGGGAGGCAAGTTCTGCGGTCAGCTCAGTTAAAGGTAAAGTCATCGTTCAGCCCGGTAAAAATCGCGGCAAACCAGGCCATAGGCACCATCGGCCAGACCACGTAAAATTTTGATGTGCTCTCGGCCGGATGGTGTTTTTTGTCGCATCAGGTCCATGACCTCGGGTTTTTGCAGCAGGCTTTTATCCGCCGCCGTCAGCATCAATATCCGCGGTTCGAGGCGGCGAATTTTATTATGCTCAAGCACAATGGCAATTTCACCAGAAGACAATTCGATCATGCTGCCGACCGGGAAAATACCGATGGCCTGCACGAATTCCTCGACCAGCGGCGCATGCAACTGTGACTCCGCCATCTTGAAGAGCTCTTTCATGGCATCAAAAGATGAGCGGGTGGCGGCGTAAGTACGCTCTGAAGTCATGGCAGCAAAACTATCGGCAATGGCAGAGATACGGCCATACATGCTAATGTCATTGCCCGCGAGGCCACGCGGATAACCACTGCCATCGAGCCGTTCATGATGCTCGCGGATACCGGCCACGATATTGGCGGTAAGCAGCTGGCCCGATTCCAGAACGGCGATCCCGGCACTAATGTGCGTCTCCATCAGCAGCTGTTCTTGCGTGGTGTATTTCCCCGGTTTTTGCCACAGGGTTTCCGGCAGTTCGAGCTTTCCGATATCGAGCAAGATACCGATGTAGCCCAATTCGGTCAGTTGCTGGCGCCCAAACCCCAGATGCCGTCCTAGTGTCATCATGTACACCGAAACTTTTAAGCCATGGGCATACACCGTGGTGTTTTTTGAGCGAAGGCGTAACAACCACATTAGTGCATCAGGATTTGACATGATGCTTTCGGTTAATAACTGTACTGCCGGCTGTACGTCTTCGAGCGTAATAGTGCGGTCGTCATTGATTTCCTCTGACAGTTTCTTGAGCAGGGTATCGGTAATCTCGATCACGCTGCGGGCGTAAGCAATTTCTTGCTCAATAGAAATCTGATCACTGTAGTGGACGAGTTTTATATTTTTTGGTAAATAGCCGGGTATCCGGCCACGCGCCGGGCGCTGGCGCATACTTTTTTCCCGCACCGAAGGTTTTCCCTGTGCGCGCTGGATGCGCCAATTTTGCCAGCGCTCTTTCCAGTCGAGCGCAGCAAACACGACATCCCTGGGATAGAGCGCTTGTATCGCCTCGCTAAATTCAGGCGTGGATGGCGCTGACAGCCGGGAGGACCGGTCGGCGGTCGCTGATTGGGAAGTGTCCTCTGTCGTCCCGGTTCCGGTTCCGGGACTTTCATAACGGAGATAATAAGCCTGTGCTTGCCGCTTTGGCCGGATCTCTGCCTCACTGCGCTGTGAGCGCATGGATCTGGCGGAACGCATGGGCTGACTGTCCGGCTTTTGAGGAGGAGTCGTTCCGTACAAGCCTAGCCAGTGGCGGTACCAGAGCTGAATCCGGGAAAAAACCGAGCGCTCAACCGCCGGCAGGCTAGCGCTTACCGGTCCGCGCACCGGGATAACATCACTGCGCAGCTCTTCAAGTGGCAACGCTTCATACAGCAGTTCCCAGGAGATGTGCGACAAAGATGTTGGATCGCTGCGGCTAGGATCGATCACCAGCGCCTTGGCCAGCGCTTGCAGCGCCTGTAAGTCCAATAGCTCGGTGAGCAAAAAACCTTGCAGCATAAAAGGCGTTTGTGTCCAGGGACGATCCAGTTCGGCGACAAACATGCCGACGCGCAGGTCACTGATCGTGATATGCAAGGAATGGGAAAGGAGTCTTGCTGAGGACGTCAAAATAGCGTTGCCTGCCGGTGATCCGGTAAAGTGTTCAGAGCGGGTTTCAACATAAGCTCAAAATAGATGCGCCAATACTCGACTACTGACCATATCATTGTTGCAAATATATGCAACTTTGTCTACAAAAACATCTATTCGTGATGTATTAACTGTTCAACACTTATTTTCATTGAATTACGTGCGGATTTTTATAAAAAATGTCGTTTTAAACCGAACTTTCCGGATCAAACCCGGGCAAATCGTTTTCAAGCTGTGCGATGTTGCCAGGACCCTTGATCCTGGCGCTGTCGAGCGCTGCCCGTGCACGGGCCAGCATCACTAATGCCGTGTCACCCGGAGCATTGGCGGTGAGGCCGGTACAAAAGCTCAGTTTTTCTCCCGGTACCACGCCACTCCAGTCAACTGCTGCGATACAGGCCTGCAGGCGGGCGATCGCTGTCAGGCTCTGGTCGAGCCAGGTCGTGGGCATCACGATCGCAAATTCGGTAGCGGCAATACGGCCGACGGTATCGAGCGTGCGCAATATCGCACTCACTTCTTGCGCCACCATCTGCAATATTTTCTTGGCCGCCTCTTTTCCATGCCGCTCCATGATGCCGGGCAGATGGTCAATGCCAATGACGGCAATGGTAAAGGTGTGGCCGGTACGCAAGGAGCGCAGCAGTTCTGAATCGAGCTGAGCCAGCAAGGCACGCCGGTTGAGCGCGCCGGTCAGGTGATCATGCGTGGAGAGCATCTGCAATTGGGTCAGGACCGTTTCAAGCATCGGTAAAACGGCATCGCGCGATCCGCCTTGCTTGAGTTCGGCGATGGCCAGCGCCAGTTGCTGCTGAGCGTAAGGTACGGCTTGGTTGGCAATTTGTGGCATGCTGGCCTTAGCGGTGAGTGGTGAGTTGCCTGTTGTTTGGCAGTAAAATAGCTACTCTACCATCAGCACGCCACTGAATAAAATTTCATGCAATTTTTTTATAATTCTTCTCCTCTGCAGGCGCTTCACAGCCATTTTTTTCCGGATCTTCAGGTCTGGGTCAAGCGTGACGATCTGCTCCATCCCGATGTCTCAGGGAATAAATTGCGCAAATTAAAATTCCCCCTGCTGGCGCTGCAGGCTAGTGCACCGACCTTGGTAACGATGGGCGGCGCCTGGTCCAATCACCTGCATGCAACAGCGCACGCCGCCAGTCTGGCGGGCTTTGCCTCAATGGCCCTGGTGCGCGGCCACTATGCCGCAGATCAAGTGCTGACCCCGACCCTGGAAGATTGCCGCCGTCTGGGCATGCAGATCCGGTTTGTCACGCGCGAGCAATACCGCGCACTCAGGGACGAACCAGCAGCCTGGCAAGCGCACATTGATCTGGCTCCAGAGCAGTGTGCCTGGCTACCGGAAGGTGGCAGCAGCCCGATGGCACTGCATGGCGTCGCCGAGCTGGTAGACGAGTTGCCCTTTGTTCCGGACACGCTGGTCGTGGCGTGCGGGACCGGAGCCACCCTGGCAGGACTATTGGCCGGCATGCGTGGCCGGGGTCGTGTTTTAGGTATTGCCGCCATCAAAAATGCCGCTTACCTGCATGACGATATCGGCCGGTTGCTGGAACAGGCGGGCTATCCCCGTTATAAAAATTATGAACTGCTGACACAATTTGATCACGGCGGCTATGCCAAGGCACCACCGCTGCTGCAACAATTTTGCCAGGAATTTTCTGCCGGAAGCGGTATACCGGTTGAGCCGGTTTACACAGGGAAAATGTTTTACGCCTTGCATCAACTCACGCTATCGGGCAAATTCACGGCGGGTGAACGGGTCGTTGCCGTGCATACCGGCGGTTTACAGGGTGCGCGCGGCTTCGTGAAAAAAAACTCAGGCTCAGGCATTTCGGATTGCGAGCATCATTAAAAACGACGATATATCTGGGGCATTTTGAAATCGCCGGCCGTAAATGACAAAATAGACACTATCTTTCTACTGGAAAAACAAGTAAGTTAAGGCATTGCCTGAAATAAATTTTTCTAAAATAAAACTTTATTAAAAAATAGCGGGCGGGCCATCATTTTGCCCTCAGGTCCGGCAAAGCAAGTCTCCTCCATTTACTTCCAGGCGAAATATTCTCAATGATGCAACTGTTTGCCACCAACGATGAAGTCGCGCTATGGGAAACACAGCTGCCGGGTTCCGTTCAGCGTCATCGCCTTGAGTTGCTGCTGCACTTGTCCTGGCACCTGCGCCAGAGGGATACCACGCGGGCGCTGCTACTGGCCGATAAAGCCGAGGCCTTGCTCACCAGCTTGACGCCACTTGCGCTGACAGAACTCACGGCACGGCGACTCAAGGCAAGAATGATGCTGGTGCACGCCGAGGCCAAATGGCTCAACTCGGAATTTGGCACGGCAAGGGAGATCTGCCGTG
This sequence comes from Oxalobacteraceae bacterium, assembly GCA_947466695.1. GTDB lineage: Bacteria > Pseudomonadota > Gammaproteobacteria > Burkholderiales > Burkholderiaceae_D > Undibacterium. The sequence continues at coordinate 7,877 of CANIFC010000068.1, forward strand.
CTGCATTACCGATTTTTACGTTGTCCGATGATCGCGAAGGAAATCAAGGCTGTGCAGATACGCATTTTTTGCTGGCAAATATAGCGTACGGCCAAGGCGATATGACTGACTTTGAAAGCGAGATAGCGCTCGCCAGATCCTATGCGAAGAAGGGTGATGATGCTCTGCGCGAGCGCTTCATGGACGCGGAATTGGCGTTGAAGACCGTCCTGCATAACTTGCCGCTGGCCATCCTGCGCTGGGATAATCACTGGCATTCTGAAAGTGAAGAGAGCCCGGTTTTACTGGCCGTCATCAACGATTTCCTGCTGTGCTCTTCCTCGCTATCAGGCAATTTCGGACACGCTGCGACCTGTGGCATGCAAGCTTACGAACACGCCTTGCATACTGGCCAGATACGCCGGGCAATTAGCGCCGCGAGTAACGTGGGTGATGCCTTTAACAGCCTCAACGATCATCAGACGGCGCTTTTCTGGATGCAGGCAGGTCTTGATCTGGCGAGAAAAACCGGGTGGCAACTTAGCATCGGTAGTTGTGAGACCCAGATGGCCGAAACTTTACGGCGACTGGGACGGCTCGATGCCGCCAAGGAAATGCTTGAAACCGCGATTCCCGCTATTTCCAAGCTGACCAGTTCGCGCTATCCGCTGCTGGCGCTGCGCTATTTGGGTGACGTACTGCTGGACCAGGGTGAACATCTGGCGGCCTTGCGTTGTTTTCAGGAGCTGCAGGATAAATCCGACGCCCGCGGCCAGCTCGATTTTCGTATAAGTTCACGGCGCGGCAAGGCTTACGCTTTGTCCCTGCTGGGAGAACCAAAACAGGCGCTTGAACTTGCCCGCGCAGCGCTGTTGCTGGCGGAGCAAAGTAATAATGCCTATTCTCAAATCGCCGTGCTGCGGGTATTAGCCTCCATCTATACGCATCACCAGTTGCCAGCGCCCGCCGGGATGCATGTCGCCAGTGCTCCGCTGCATTATCTCCAGCAGGCGCTGGAGGCGGCACACACTATCAACGGCTATACCATTCAAGGCGAGCTGCTTGAGCAGGTGGCTGATGCCCATGCCGCAAGTGGCAACTATCAGGAAGCGTTCCGGCTCAGCCGCCTGGCCATCAGCGCACGCGAAAAAATACACACGCAAGAAGCGACGAACCGCGCCACCGCAGTTCAGGTCAGTCATCAGACCGAACGCATGCGTGCCGAAGCAGAACACCTGCGCCAGCTCGCAGATGCAGAGGCACAGCGCATTGACGTATTGCAAAAAAACAGCTCGGTACTCGAGCTATTGGGCACCATCGGCCAGGAAATTACCGCCAGCCTGGACGTCCAGGCAGTATTCCAGACGCTTAACCGGCACGCCCACGGATTGCTGCATGTGACCGCATTTGCCATCTATCTCATGGATCCTGACCAGCAAGGGATGAGCGCCGCTTTCGGCATGGAAAACGGCGTGCCCATCGACATTGGCAGTGTCCAAATGTCCGACCAACACGCCAATTCGGTACGCTGCGTGAAGCTCAGGCGCGAGATATTGATTGAATTTATCCAGGATGATCAGGTACCCAATATCATTCCCGGTACCGAGCTCGTCTTAAGCATGCTGTATGCACCCCTGATCATTGCCGACAAGGTGCTCGGGGTCATGACCATCCAGTCCTCCAGGGAGCATGCCTATGCCGAACGCGAAAAAATGATTTTTCGTTCGCTATGCGCCTTTGGTGCCATTGCGCTGAGTAACGCAGACGCCTATCTGCGGCTCAAGGAAACCCAGGCTTACCTGGTCACGCAAGAGAAACTGGCAGCCCTGGGATCACTCGTTGCCGGCGTGGCGCATGAGCTCAATACGCCAATCGGCAACTGCCTGCTGGTGGCAAGTACGGTGCAGGACCATACGAAAAACGTGATTGACAAGCTGGCGCAGCAAAGCCTGCGGCGCTCCGAATTGCAGACTTTCTGCAATGAAGTGCAATCATCCTCGGAAATCGTGCTGCGCGGCCTCAGTAGCGCAGCGGCACTGATCAGCAGCTTCAAGCAGGTAGCTGTGGACCGCACGTCCGAGCAACGCCGGCCATTTGACCTGCGGCAGGTGCTGCAAGATATTATTGCTACGCTCAACATCCGTATCAGCCATGCCGGGCATGCGATCGGGCTCGAGGTCCCGGCAGGCATCAAGATGGACAGTTATCCCGGTTCGCTGGGCCAGGTCATCACCAACCTGATTGAAAACGCGATTTTGCATGCCTTTGATGAAGCACAATCGGGCATCATCACCATCAGTGTGTTGCAGCCCGATTCGCAACGGGTGCTGATCCAGTTCAACGACAACGGCGGCGGCATCCCGGAAGAAAACCTGAAACGTATTTTTGATCCGTTTTTCACCACCAAACTGGGGCAGGGTGGCAGCGGACTGGGCTTGCATATCTGCTACAACATCGTCAGCTCGATCTTGCACGGCCAGGTAACCGTCAGGAGTTCGGTCGACTCCGGCACCACGTTCAGCCTTGATTTACCGCTGGTCGCCTAGCGCTGCGGCAGGCCAGCAGCTTGCCGCAAATTGCGTCAGGATGCCGTTAAAAACGGTGTTCGTCGACCAGGTGCTTATGAAAGCTATACTTGGTTCCGCCTTGCAGGACATCCACCAGCTTTTTTGGATTTGACGCAGAGATAAAAATATCGGCAACCCCATCCTTGACGCGAAACTTGGTCGCCGGGCTCAGGATATTGTTCGCCTTGATCGTCAGGTGACGGATAATTTTTGCTTTTTCACTGCAGATCAAAAAGTGATTTTCGCGGCGAAAATTTGCCAGCGGAATATTGAGCCACCAGCCCTCATCATTGACGTAACGCACGACGTTGGAGAACTGCGTATTACCGTCGTTCAGAAGGGTGGAGCGCAACGATTCGTTGGCGATCTGTATGGCTTCGGATTTATTCATAGTGTTTTTTTTCAATGCAATGTCATCATCGGGCCTGACTTTGGCCGCGCAATCGACCATTGTATCAACCTGGCATGCCAAACGCCTGCAAAAATAACCGAAAAATTGCATTTCACTCCCTGGATGTGCTATGTGCGTGTAAACTACGCGTCATATATTCTGTCGCATCCTGCGATTTGAATGAAATCTGCGAGTGCCGTCATGACCGAAACAAATCCTTCCAATCCCCTGTTTGCCGATCTCAACCTCAGTGAGCCGCTGTTACGCGCCCTGAAAGACGTCGGCTACGAATCACCGTCGCCCATCCAGGCCGCCACTATTCCCATTTTGCTGGAAAACCGCGATGTCCTGGGACAGGCGCAAACCGGTACCGGTAAAACTGCCGCTTTTGCCCTGCCTATCCTGTCGCGCATCGACATCCGCCAGACTACGCCGCAAGCGCTGGTGCTGGCCCCAACGCGTGAACTGGCCATCCAGGTCGCCGAAGCTTTCCAGACCTATGCCAAGCATATCCCCGGCTTTCACGTGTTGCCAATTTACGGCGGCCAGAGCTACGGTCCGCAATTATCGGCACTGCGCCGCGGTGTGCATGTCGTCGTCGGCACCCCTGGTCGCGTGATCGACCATCTCGATAAAGGTTCGCTCGATTTATCCAAGCTTAAAACACTGGTGCTGGACGAAGCCGATGAAATGCTGCGCATGGGTTTCATTGATGACGTTGAGCGTATTCTCAAAGATACGCCGGAAACACGCCAGGTCGCGCTGTTCTCGGCAACGATGCCGTCCGCCATCAAGCGTATTGCCCAGACTTATCTGAAAAAACCAGCCGAAATCACCGTCGCCGCCAAAACCGGTACCGCCGACAATATTCGCCAGCGTTACTGGCTAGTGTCCGGCATGCACAAGCTCGATGCACTGACACGCATCCTGGAAGCGGAAAATTTTGA
>CANIFC010000069.1 GCA_947466695.1 Oxalobacteraceae bacterium
ATTGTTCGGCTAAGGCTAGATCACACCACGGATCATTCTCGGAAGCAACAACAATTGATGGGAATGGTAGTTTTAATAGCGGCATGGGCGCAAAACTTGGTGCTGGAAAGACAGATCTTGCCACATCCGGGGGAGCCACGAGTAATCCTGCTTTTACTTTTGCCAATGTTTCCGGAGAACTGGCACCAGACTGTACCCACCATGCCAGCAAGGCACAACCCAGGCTATGTGCCACCAGAACCACATTGGCATTGCTGGCATTAATAGCCTGGTCAAGTTGCTCAACCCAGACCTCTCGCCTCGGAGCATCCCAATCTTGCTGCTCTACCCGGCTTATACCGGATAAGTTCCGTTGCCAGATACTTTGCCAGTGGTCTGGACCAGAATTATGCAAACCGGGAAGCAACAAGATGTTCATGTGTCAACCCTACGTTAACGTCCGCGAATTTTCAGCAGCACACCGTCGAGAGAATCGAGATCAGCGAAATCAATGATCATCTGCCCCCTGCCCTTGCTGCCCATTTTTAAGCTGACCTGAGTTGCCAGATAATCAGAAATTTCTTCTTCAAGACGGGTAATGTCGCGTGATTTTTCTGGCTTATCGCGGGTCTTAGCCGGCGCATTCAATTCAGCAGTCGTCCGGCTCACCAGTTTCTCAGCTTCCCTGACAGACATGCGCTTGGCCACAACCTGATTTGCCAATTGAATCTGGGTGGCGGCATCAGTGGACAACAATGCCCTGGCGTGTCCCATGTCAATGTCTCCCGCCATCAGCATGGTTTGCACCGGCTTTGCCAGATTGAGCAGGCGCAACAGGTTGGAGACCGCACTGCGTGAGCGACCGACAGCAGTCGCTGCCTGCTCATGGGTAAAAGAAAAATCGGCGATCAGGCGATGGATACCTTGCGCTTCCTCCAGCGGGTTCAAATCTTCCCTCTGGATATTTTCAATCAGGGCCATTGCTGCGGCAGCCTGATCATCCACGTCTTTTACCAGAACTGGAACCTCCTCCAGTCCGGCCATCTGGGAGGCGCGGTAACGGCGCTCACCGGCGATGATTTCATAGCGGATACCGCTACTATCCTGACCAATAGGGCGTACCAGAATGGGTTGCATCAAGCCCTGTGCCTTGATGGAAGCGGCTAACTCAGCCAGCGCACCTTCATCCATCCGGGTGCGTGGCTGATACTTGCCGGCCTGCATCTGACTGACATTGAGGCTCGTTGGCGAACCTGCCACTGTAGCGGCAGCAACCGCGAAGTCACCGGCACCGTCGAAGAGTGCATCGAGACCTCGTCCCAGTCCCTTAAGTTTTTTGGTTGCCATTATTTAACATCCAATAATTTAATTCTTTCCAGCATCTCGGCGCCAAAGGCAATATAGGCCTGCGCACCTTTCGAAGAAGGGTCAAAGACGACTCCTGGCAAGCCATAGGATGGCGCTTCGGCCAACCGGACATTGCGCGGGATCACTGTGTTGAAAACCTTGTCACCAAAATGTTGCTCAAGCTGATCAGATACCTGTTGTGACAAGGTCATGCGCGAGTCAAACATGACGCGCAACAATCCGACAATCTTCAGGTCAGGATTGAGATTGACCGAGACTTTTTTGATGGTATTGGACAAATCGGACAATCCTTCCAAGGCATAATATTCACATTGCATCGGGATAATCACACCATCGGCTGCGCATAATCCATTCAGAGTCAGCAGGGAAAGGGCTGGCGGACAATCGATCAAAATGAAGTCGTAGTCAGCGCTCACTTCTTTTAATGCATCGCGCAGGCGCTTATCGCGATTTTCCAACGAGACCATTTCTACTTCGGCGCCGGCTAACTCACGGTTAGCTGGCAAGACGTCAAACTTACCAGCTTCAGAGCGCAAACGGGCAGTTTTAACATTCGATAGCCCGAGTAAAACTTCATAAATGGAAGCGGTCAGTTTGGCCTTATTGATGCCGGCACCCATGGTCGCATTTCCTTGCGGATCCAGATCGACCAGCAATACACGCTGATCGAGTTTTGCCAGTCCGGCTGCCAGGTTGACGGTGGTTGTGGTTTTACCGACTCCACCTTTTTGGTTTGCGACACAAAATATTTTTGCCATAATTGTTTTTGATAAATATTACTTAAAATAATATTGTGAAATGATGAAATTAACCTGGTTCAGCTTCGGATTGAGCTGGAATTTTTTTGATCGTAATCAGGTGCCGCTCAACATCAAGTCCGGGAACCGATAAGATGTCGACGGATATGACGGACCATCCTTCGGGCAGGCGTTCGATCTCCTCGTTTGGAGCGACGCCTTTCATCGCAAGAAAAACGCCATTGTCAGCCAGTAAATGTCCTGACCAATTAACAAAGTTACATAATTCAGAAAATGCTCTGGAAGTGATCACGTCAAAACTTTGCGCCACGGATAATTGTTCAACACGTCCTGTGTGGACGGTGACGTTGATCAAACCCAACTCCGCTTTTGCCTGAGTCAGGAACGCCGTTTTTTTATGTACCGTATCAATCAGGGAAACATATTTTTCCGGATAGACGATCGCCAGAATAACTCCTGGCAATCCGCCACCGGAGCCCACATCAAGAATATTTTGCGCGTCCTTAAAAGCATGTGCAGCAGACAAGGAATCGAGTAAATGCTGCTTTATCATCTCACGAGGATCACGTACTGATGTTAAATTATAAACTGAATTCCATTTAAACAATAAGGCTAAATAGGAGATCATTTTATTAATTTGTTCTGTACTTAAAGAAAGAGGCAAGGATTTCACACCCTCTTTCAAAAGTGAAGTCAATTCATCCGAATTAAATCCACTCATGATTCTTCACTTTCTTTTTGCAATACAGACTGAGCAATTTCTGCGTTGGCGAATTGCTGAAAGCCCCGCTTCTTAAGGTAGACCAGTAACAAAGACATTGCCGCTGGCGTTACGCCAGATACCCGACCGCATTGGCCTAAGGTTTCAGGCCTGAATTTATTGAGTTTTTGTTTTACCTCAACCGATAAGCTATTGACCTCCAGGTAGTCAAAATCGAGCGGCATCTTGAGATTTTCAAAGAACAGCTGACGTTCCACCTCTTTTGCCTGTCGCTCGATATAGCCGGAATATTTAACCTGAATTTCCACCTGCTCCTTGACCGTAGGATCTTCAGCGCCGGGACCAGCGAGTTCCTGGCCTTCCTTGCCAAGCAGACTCATCAGACTTTCATAAGTAACCTGAGGACGGCGCAGCAAGTCAGCCAGCGAATACTCTCGCTCCAACGCCTTGCCGACAACACGCTGGGCTTCAGCATCAGCCAAAATCCGAGGACTGACCCAAGTCGATTTGAGCCTTTCCATTTCACGTGAAACAGCTTCCCGTTTTTTCTCAAACAGTGCCCACTGTGCATCACTGACACAACCTAGCTGACGACCTATTTCTGTCAAACGCATATCAGCATTGTCTTCTCGCAAGCTCAAGCGAAATTCAGCGCGACTGGTAAACATCCGGTACGGTTCCTGCACACCCTTGGTAACCAGGTCATCGACCAACACGCCAAGATAGGCTTCATCACGGCGTGGCACCCAGGCATCCCGCCCTTGAGTTTGCAGAGCGGCATTCAAACCTGCCAACATACCTTGCGCTGCCGCTTCTTCGTAACCGGTGGTGCCATTTATCTGGCCGGCGAAAAACAAGCCTTTTATCTGACGAGTCTCTAATGAAGTCTTCAAACCACGCGGATCGAAGTAATCATATTCAATGGCATAGCCTGGCCGCAAAATATAGGCATTCTCCATTCCTCGCATGGAACGTACCAAATCTAGCTGAACATCAAAAGGCAGGCTAGTCGAAATTCCGTTAGGATAATATTCATTGGTAGTCAGACCTTCAGGTTCAAGAAAGATCTGATGCGAGTCTTTGTCTGCAAACCGGTGTATTTTATCTTCGATAGAAGGACAGTAACGTGGCCCCACCCCTTCAATCACTCCGGTATACATTGGACTGCGATCGAGTCCGGCACGAATGATATCGTGCGTACGTCCGTTAGTGTGCGTAATCCAGCAAGGCATCTGGCGCGGATGCATGGCAGCATTACCCATTACTGAAAATACAGGAATAGGATTGAAGTCCCCCCCCTGCTCTTGCATGACAGAAAAATCAATGCTTCGACCATCAATACGCGGTGGAGTCCCAGTTTTCAAACGACCTTGTGGCAAGGATAATTCTTTCAGACGCGCAGACAGTGACACTGCAGGTGGGTCACCAGCGCGACCCGCCGCGTAACTATTAAGACCCACGTGGATTTTTCCATCGAGGAAAGTACCTGCAGTCAGTACCACTGCGCGACTACGGAAACGCACGCCGACCTGAGTCACTGCGCCGACGACCTGATCACCCTCAACGATCAGGTCATCGACTGCCTGCTGAAATATCCACAAATTTTCCTGATTTTCCAAACGACTACGAATTGCTTGCTTATACAAAATACGATCGGCCTGAGCACGAGTGGCGCGAACAGCAGGCCCTTTTGATGAGTTCAAAATACGAAATTGTATTCCAGCCTCATCGGTAGCGATTGCCATCGCACCACCCATCGCATCCAACTCTCTCACCAGATGCCCTTTGCCGATACCACCAATCGATGGATTGCATGACATCTGACCCAGGGTTTCAATATTATGTGTCAACAATAAGGTTTTTTGCCCCATACGCGCAGATGCTAAAGCGGCCTCTGTACCAGCGTGACCGCCACCAACAACAATTACATCAAATTCATTTGGATAAAACATGGAATACATCTACTTTAAATTTTAGGGAAGGTCTGATTATAAAGGGTTTTAACACCAAACTTATTTCAACACAGTTTTATTATCAAGGTGTTTCACGTGAAACAGCACAATAAAAAAACAGAAAATTGCAAAAATCTTACTCCATCAAAACAAATTTCGCTTGTTTCACGTGAAACAGCAGTCAGCTTAAAAATGCATCGTAGCTCGTTTTTATTATTAAAAAACAAACTACTATTAAGAATAATTGCCTGACAAATCCGCTGCCATGCTTGATTGCCAACCGCGTTCCAGTCAGCGAACCGAGAACGCCACACACCGCCATTGACAAGCCAAGCTGCCAAAGGATGTGGCCGCTGTAACCAAACCATAAAAGTGCCGCAGCATTACAGGCAACGTTAAGCACCTTCGATGTCGCTGATGCACTCAAAAAATCATACCCGAACAAACGGACAAAAATAAAGACCAAAAAGCTACCCGTACCAGGACCAAAAAATCCATCGTAAAATCCGATCCCGGCGCCAGCTAGCATGGCCATCAACCGTTCCTTATCGCCGCCATATCGCGGAGCATGCATGGAACCCAGATCTTTCTTCTTGAACGTGTACACCGCAATGGCACATAAAATAAACGGCAATGCCATACGCAAATAGGTGGACGGAACATGGGTAACCGCAACAGCTCCACAAAACGATAAGGCAAACGCCATCATTGCCGCGGGTAAAATCATCCCCCAACGTAGCCTGACCACCTTGAGGTAACTGACCGCAGCGACCGAGGTTCCCCAGATTCCGGCAAGTTTATTCGTACCTAACAAGGTGGCGGGTGTAACCCCTGGCAATGCGGAAAATAACACCGGAACCTGAATCAGTCCTCCGCCACCGACGACCGCATCAACGAAACCGGCCAAAAAAGCGGCAAAACCTAAAATTAAAAATTCCATAAAATATGTCGTGAAAACTATTCAGGTGAACAGGATAACAAGACTTGTTACAATCAGTAAGCATAAAATTTCCATTTTTTCAGCAGTGCACCTGGCAAAAGAATAATCTGTGCGTATCAACACTCTTCTCACAAGCAAAATTTCCATCATCTTCACTATCTCCCGGCGGAGAGAAAAAACGATTCACCATCAACGCAGCATAAAACTGGAGTCTCATCATGAATTTTGAATTTAGAACCGTCCCTTACCTGATTAACCAGCCGGGTTCTACAGCACAGTTAGGGATACTTGTCGCACAACACTATCCGGCAACAAAGCGCGTCATGATCGTTACCGATAAGGGTTTTCTCGCTACCGGACAAGTCCATCCGATTATTATCCAGCTAGAACAGTCAGGGCTTGAAGTTGTCGTCTACGCAAACGTCGTTGCCGACCCTCCGACCGCAACCGTGCTCAGTGCTGCGAGTCAGGCAAAAAATGCGCGCATTGACCTAGTGATCGGACTCGGGGGTGGGAGTTCGATGGATGTGGCAAAATTGATCGCGGTACTCGCCAACAGTGAACAGGAACTCTCAAGCATGTTTGGCATCGGCAATGTCAGCGGTACCAGACTTCCGCTGATTCAAATTCCGACTACAGCGGGCACCGGATCAGAAGTGACCCCGATCGCCATTGTCACAACGGGTAGCACAACCAAGATGGGAGTCGTCGCGCCTCAGCTCTACGCCGATATGGCGATACTCGATGCGGAACTAACGCTGGGACTACCTACGGCAGTAACCGCCGCTACCGGCATCGATGCGATGGTCCACGCCATAGAGGCATATACCACCAGACATAAGAAAAATCCGTTGTCGGATATGCTGGCAAAAGAAGCTCTTGCATTGCTGTGGAATAACATCGAGCTAGTCTGTGCAGACGGCAACAATATTCACGCAAGGCAGGCCATGCTGTTAGGTTCCATGCTCGCCGGACAGGCTTTTGCCAATGCGCCTTGCGCAGCGGTACACGCACTGGCCTATCCGATTGGCGGAGTGTTCCACGTACCGCACGGCCTTTCCAACTCACTCGTCTTGCCGCACGTCTTACGATTTAACTTGCCAAACGCAGCAAACCTGTACGCGGAACTTGCCGCTATCATCGCACCAGAAGCCACAGGAAGCGCGGAGAAGCGTAGTAACGCGTTGATTGAGGCGGTGGCGGCCCTGACACAACGCGTAGGCATTCCAACCCGTCTGCGCGATGTCGATATCCACGAAAAAGATCTCGATCAACTCGCGGCAGATGCCATGTTACAGACCCGCTTGCTGGGTAACAATCCAAGAGAAGTAAGCCTGCAAGACGCCCGGGAGATCTACGCCAGCGCCCTGTAGTTGTTTCAATGCCAGAATAGAAAAAGCCCTGAAAATCAGTTCAGGGCTTTTTTTGTTCAAACAAAATTACGTCAATATTTGCAGGAATTATCGGGCTTTCTTGAAGATTTCAAAACGGGCGGCAATCTCACCCACGATCCCCCGGCGGAACGCCAGCACGCAGACGATAAAGATCAGTCCAGTGACGATGGTGACTGAGTCGCCGATGGTGCGGAACCACTCTACGCTCGTCAGATCGGCCAGCAGATTACCGAAGTCACCCAGTTTATTTTCAAGGGCAATGATAATGACCGCACCAACCACCGGCCCGATGATTGTTCCCAAACCACCAACGAGTGTCATCAATACGACCAGTCCCGACATGGACCAATGGACGTCGGTAAGCGTCTCGAAACCCAGTACCAGCGTTTTCGTTGAACCAGCCAGACCAGCCAAGCCAGCAGATAAAACAAAGGCCAGCAACTTATAACGGTCAACATCATAGCCGAGCGAAATGGCACGCGGCTCATTTTCCTTGATCGCCTTGAGCACCTGCCCAAAAGGCGACTGTATCGTCCGTACGATCAGTGCAAATCCAGCGATGACGATGGCCAGTACCACATAGTAAAGCACCATATCCGATTTCAAAGAAATCAAGCCCAGTAATTTACCGCGCGGGACTCCCTGCAAACCATCCTCGCCGCCGGTAAAGGTCGCCTGTAAAAAAACGAAATAAAGCATTTGGGCCAACGCCAGGGTAATCATCGTAAAGTAAATCCCTTGGCGCCGGATAGCCAGGCTACCCATAATCAGCCCAATACCCGCACCCGCCGCAGTACCTAATAAAAGGCCGAGCTCCATCGGGACACCTGCTACCTTCAAGGCCCAGCCAGTGATGTAGCCGGCACCACCAAAAAAGGCAGCGTGACCAAACGAAAGCAGACCTGTAAAGCCGATCAGCAGGTTAAACGCGCAGGCAAACAAAACAAAGCACAAAAGCTTCATCAAAAATATCGGATACACGATATACGGGGCAATCAATAGCGCAGCAAAAGCCAGACCATAAGCAACTTTTTTATTCATGAACATCTCCGGATTACTTTTCTTTGCCGAACAAGCCGGCAGGGCGGATCATCAACACAATGGCCATCACGATAAAAACTACCGTAGCCGAGAGTTCCGGATAAAACACACGGGTCAGCCCTTCAATGATGCCCAGACCCAGACCTGTCAGGATAGAACCAAGTATTGATCCCATACCACCGATGACGACCACAGCGAACACGGTAATAATGAGGTTGGAACCCATCAGGGGTGAAACCTGGATCACCGGTGCGGCGAGCACTCCGGCAAAGGCAGCCAGTGCAACGCCAAAACCATAGGTCAGTGTGACCATGAGCGGCACGTTAACCCCAAAAGCCTCAACCAGTTTGGGGTTCTCTGTTCCTGCACGCAGGTAGGCGCCAAGCTTGGTTTTTTCGATCACGAACCAGGTGGCAAAGCAGACTGTCAACGAAGCGACAACTATCCATGCCCGGTAGTTAGGTAATATCATAAAGCCCAGATTGGTCGCGCCCGTCAAGGCGTCCGGCACTGAATACGGCTGACCTGATACACCATAAAATGAACGAAACACGCCTTCCAGTAACAGCGTAATACCAAAGGTCAGCAGCAAGCCGTACAGATGATCGAGCTTATAGAGCCAGCGCAGCATCGTCTTCTCGATGATGACACCGAACAGACCAACCAGTAACGGAGCGGCTACCAGCATTACCCAGTAATTAACGCCAAAATAATACATGCCCATCCAGGCCAGGAAAGCACCCATCATGTACATTGCACCATGCGCAAAATTGATCACATTCAGCAAGCCAAAAATAACTGCCAGGCCGAGGGAAAGAATCGCGTAAAAAGAACCGTTGACTAAACCAAGTAACAACTGGCTCAGCATCGCTTGCATAGGGATACCAAATATTTCCATGGCGCTCGTCAATAAAAAAACCCGTTAAGGGCAAAAAATCAAAAAAACAACATGCGCGACACTTGTGTAACGCATGTCAGTGTAAAAAATTACTCGATTACTTCCAGAGCGAACACTTGCTTTCAGCTTTCGTTGTAAAAGCCTGTTCGCCAGGAATAGTCTGCACTACCTTGTAATAATCCCAAGGATATTTCGCTTCCGATGGTTCTTTCACCTGCATCAGGTACATGTCATGAATCATGCTGCCGTCACCGCGGATCGTGCCGTTCTTGGCGTACATATCGTTGATCTTCATAGCGCGCAATTGGGCCAGCACTTTTTCACTGTTATCCGTGCCAGCCGCCTTTACCGCGTTCAGATATTGCAACGCTGCCGAATAATCAGCCGCCTGCACACTGGATGGCATTTTTTTCATTTTGCCAAAATAACGCCGGGCCCATGTGCGAGACTCTTCATTCTGATCCCAGTACCAGCTATCAGTCAGATACATACCTTTCGTTAAGTCCAGCGTCAATGCGTGAACGTCAGTGATGAACATCAGCAAACCGGCAAGCTTCATCGTTTTTGTAATGCCAAATTCATTCGCCGCTTTAATGGCGTTAATGGTGTCACCACCGGCATTGGCCAGACCCAGGATCTGTGCCTTGGATGCTTGTGCCTGCAACAGGAAAGAAGAGAAATCGGATGCTGACAACGGGTGTTTAATCGCCCCAAGTACGTTACCACCGGAAGCTTTGACTACTGCACTGGTATCGCCTTCCAGTGAGGCGCCAAAAGCATAGTCAGCAGTGAGGAAATACCAACTTTTACCACCTTGCTTGACCACGGCAGCGCCGGTACCTTTAGCCAGCGCAACGGTGTCGTACGCATAATGAATAGTGAATGGGGTACATTCTTCATTGGTCAGGCGGGCAGTTCCTGCACCGACAGAAATAAACACTTTTTTCTTTTCCAGCGCCACTTTTGACATCGCCAGATTGGTGCCGGAATTGGAGCCACCAATCAACATATCGACACCATCACGGTCAAACCATTCGCGTGCACGACTCGCAGCGATATCTGCCTTATTCTGATGATCGGCACCCACAAATTCAATTTTCTTGCCAAGCACGGTTCCGCCAAAATCGGCAATCGCCATTTTGATCGCCTCGGCACCGCCCTGGCCATCAATATCTGAATACAGGCCGGACATATCAGTGATAAGTCCGATCTTGACAGTGTCACCCGAAACTTGCGCCGAGGCCGAGGCAGAAAATCCTGCAACAGCAGCAGATACTGCGATCGCTACAACTTTTAATGTGGTCTTCATGTGTCTTCTCCAATCATCATTATTATTAACTACGGTGAAACAAATTCTTTCTGATGTTATTTTTACACCTTTTTTAATATGCTATTTATGTCGTTATTTAATGAATTTTCTAAGAGACCTGGCGCTTTTTTCCCGATTTGGGCACAACCTGAGGCTCTCGCTGATAAAACAATAGGCACACTGATATAGATCACTCAGCAAGATCAACTTTAATAACATCAAAGGAACTTAACAATGCCTGAGCTTTGCGTGTCCTGAAATCAGGCAAACGATGACAAGGCAAGGTCTTGCGCTACGCTCAGCAATATCTTGTATCAGGATAAAAAAATACGCAGTAACGAGAAAAAACAGCGTCAAAACCGGTGCGGATGGATCTCGTCAATTCCAACAAGCTTCGTCCACATCGGGCTGACGGATTACCTCATGGTGCTGCCCCGCTGCATTACCTGCAATTACCCGGACCTGAAAACTACCTGCGCGACATTTCTGTACGCAGGGCGGTTCATGCAGACAGAACTATCTTATTTCCACAGTGAACACTTGCTTTCAGCCTTCGTTGTGAAAGCCTGATCACCAGGAATAGTCTGTACCACTTTGTAATAATCCCATGGATATTTCGCTTCGGCAGGCTCTTTCACCTGCATCAGGTACATGTCATGAATCATACTGCCGTCACCACGGATGGTGCCGTTCTTGGCATACATGTCGTTGATTTTCATGGTGCGTAATTTGGCCAGCACTTTTTCGCTATCGTCCGTACCAGCCGCTTTTACCGCATTGAGGTATTGCAGCGTTGCCGAGTAATCAGCCGCCTGCAAACTGGATGGCATTTTTTTCATCTTGCCAAAATAACGCCGTGCCCAGGTACGCGACTCTTCATTCTGATCCCAGTACCAGCTGTCAGTGAGGTACATGCCCCGTGTCAGATTCAGTGTCAGCGAATGCACATCATTGATAAACATCAGCAAACCGGCGAGCTTCATGGTCTTGGTGACGCCGAACTCATTAGCCGCCTTAATGGCATTGATCGTGTCGCCACCAGCATTGGCCAGACCCAAAATTTGCGCCTTGGATGCTTGTGCCTGCAACAGGAAAGACGAGAAATCAGACGCAGATAAAGGATGCTTTACCGATCCGACGACCGTTCCGCCTGCCGCTTTCACCACTGTGCTGGTGTCACCTTCCAATGACGCGCCGAACGCATAGTCAGCAGTGAGGAAATACCAGCTTTTGCCACCCTGCTTGACTACCGCAGCGCCGGTACCTTTTGCCAGGGCAACGGTATCGTAAGCGTAATGGATGGTGAATGGGGTACATTCTTCATTGGTCA
>CANIFC010000070.1 GCA_947466695.1 Oxalobacteraceae bacterium
CCAATTTTTGTGTTTGAGAAAACAATGACTTGTTTTAGTCCACGCTCGCGAATGATAAATGAGACGGCATCGCGCTTTTCTTCTTCCGCCACTTTATACAGAATTTGTGTCACGTTTTCTGCCGTGGCATTACTTCGGGCAACTTCGATTGTGACCGGATTGGTTAAAAAACTCGCCGCTAACTTTTTAATTTCTTGCGAAAAAGTAGCAGAAAACATTAAATTCTGACGTTTTTTCGGCAATAAATTAATGATCCGTTGCAAATCGGGCAAAAAGCCCATATCAAGCATACGGTCGGCCTCATCCATCACCAAAATTTGAGTCTGGGACAAATTGATTGTTTTTTGTTGCACGTGGTCAAGAAGACGGCCGGGTGTCGCAATCACAATTTCGATACCGGAGCGTAGCGCATCTTTTTGCGGTCCCATGTCAATACCACCGAATACGACCGTAGCCCGCAAGGAAGTATGACGGGAATATGCCTTGACATTTTCGGCCACCTGATCCGCCAGCTCGCGAGTTGGCGTCAAAATTAACGCCCGCACCGGGTGCCGTGCAGGCGAGGCGCTTGTGCTTGCATGCGCCAGTAGCAATTGGATGATAGGCAGTGCGAACCCTGCGGTCTTACCTGTTCCGGTCTGCGCCGCGCCCATTACGTCACGGCCTTGCAGGATGATGGGAATCGCCTGCTCTTGAATAGGGGTTGGGTGGACGTAACCCTGATCGCTCAAGGCGCGCAGGATGTCTGGAGAAAGTCCAAATGAATCAAAACGAACAGGAACAGATGCTTGCTCAACAATTTGTTCAGGGTGAAGCGTAATATCGGTCATGGTATGCAGGGTGATCCTTCCATGGGTCGGACACAGCATCAGCGGAAGTCATTTCCTTGATGTTGCATCCCGAGAGGTAAAGGAGTGGATATAATACAACAATCGTACATTATACCACTACACGGTAGATACCACGATAGGGAGGTTTATTTCAAATAAATTTGACGACTAAGCTACCCTTGATATTTATTCTTCCACAGGTGAAACATGGCTTGCCGGTAGCCGGGAACCTGCTTAAACGGGACTTTGCGCCGGCTAGCGCTGATCTGGTCTAAGCGGCAGACATCACCCCGAGCTGCCGAGCCCGGCAAGGACTCATTCCTCGATGCTGATCACCCGCCGGATTTCATCCGTCTTGAAGCCCAGCGCCATCGGGTTGCGCGCGCCCGGCAGCGTGATCACGTCATAGAGCTCGTCGACCATGCCCTCGAAGCGCAGCCAGTGCACCGCGTCCCCGCTGCGCAGATCGATCACCTGCACACCGCAGCGCGCCTCGGCCTGGCGCGACTTCAGCGCCTCGTCAAGCGGCAGACCCGAGAAGGTCTTGTTGTGGCGCGGCCTGGACGTCCCCACCAGCGCGAAATCGCCGTGAAAGCTCAAGCCCCGCATATAGCCGGCGCAGAAGGTCAGCGGCACAAAGCGGCCGGTGTCGAGCTCGATATGGCCGAACTCGCCGGTGCCTGAATTACACAGCCACAACTTGCCCTGGTACCAGCGCGGCGAATGCGGCATCGACAGGCCGTTCAGGTGGCAGCGATCCTCAGCAGCCAGCTTGCTAATGAACGGCGGGCGCCACAGTGGCTTGAAGCTGTGCGTGTCGCTCAAGGTGGCCAGGCAACCGAACAGCGTGTTGACGAAAACCAACTGGCGTCAGTCACATGATTGTTAACGAAAAAAAACCCGTCACTTGCGTTGACGGGTTTTTGCTTTGCCATTATTTTACGAACGTAACATTTACTGTCCCGACAGCCTCTTGGCGTAGGAAATGGCATAGGCCGGCGAGCGGAACAGCAGGACCGGGTCGTCCGTTGCTGCGACGCCATCGCTCATGACCAGGGGATCAAAATTAATTTTCTCGCAGGCCGCTCCGGCTTGTGCTACGGCAGCGGTCATCGTCAATACTCCCGCCTTGACTTCCTGACGGTCCGTTGGCCAGTAGAGCGTGGAATTTTTTTGCTCGTCACCGGGCTTGCCGATTGTCAGCATCATGTTCCAGCGAACCGGGCCTTGCTGCATTCTGGTCATCAGGTCCTGATCCAAAAATTTGGTGGGACCCGACTTGACGGCGTCATCCGACAATCGCTTCACGCCGTCTTCCGGCACAAAGCGCCAGCGCACCAATGTGGTCTGATTTTTCTTGTTGATGAATTTGAAGGTGTGGACACCAAAAAAATCACTGTTGGCATAACTGGCCGGAGGATTATTTTTGCCCATGAATTCAGCTAGTGGCAAGCTGTCCGGATGGCTGGCCTTGTAGGCCTTCAGTTTTTCCGGATCGGGCTTACCTGTCGCTGCGTCGGGTATGCCGGCGACCAGGCCATCATAAAAAGACTGCGGGGTAGCGGCGGCAAAGACGGGAATGTTGAGCATCGTGAAATGCTGCAGATGCTTGCCCGGCAAAGCAAATTCAACCGCCATACCGCGTGGGCTTTTGGCATTATCAGGTGTTTTTGGATTACCGCCAGCCAGTGAAAAACGTGCTTCAACCGGAACCGGTTTGCCGGAAAACAAGGCTGATCTGGAATAAGCGGCAATGTCTTTGGAGCCGGTAAAGCTTCCGGAGGCGCAAATACCATTGATATGATTGCGTCTTGCACCTGGCGTCACGCCACCGAGTTTTTCCAGCACCCCGACGACCTGATCAGGCGCAACCGGAGCGACCGGTTCCTGCTGTGCAAAACTGCTGGCGGAGCAACCGAGTGCCATCAAAATAGCCGAACTTTTCATGATTAATTTCAAAATTTATTCCGCTTCGTTTTAGGTTGGATAGACAGCACTTAACTTAACTTATTCTTTACGTCCAACGAGATATTGAACGCCCTGGGGGCCATACAATTCAGCGTGCATCTGACCGGCAGGCAAATGGAAAATTTCTCCCTCGCGGTAGAGCGATGCAGTACCGTCCACTTGCAAGGTTATCTGGCCGCTTAAAACAAAGGCTTTCGCTTCGAAACCATGCGCATGCTGGTCGAGAAATCCATCGGCTTCGCGACTGATGATCGTTGGTTCAGGGAAACCGCCCTCTTCTAACGACTGAATAAACTGGACTTGATTCATGAGCGTGGTTGCCTTTTTCTGACCGTGGACTGGTCGCTGCTTGAGATTGGATTGGCCACTGACTGGCCAAAAATCCGGTGATCAGGTGACTGACTCTTATTTGACAGTCACTTCGATCGTCTTGCTCAACTTTTCTCCGTAGGACTGGTGCGCGCCGTTGGCAAACTGCATCGTGAGCTGATACTTGCCCGGAGCCAGGGTAATTTCGGTATCGGTCTGGCCTTTGCCATAATGCTTATGCGTGTCATCCATGGGAATGTTTTCGCCTGCTGCAATGGCACCGGTATTAATGAGTAAATGATGATGCCCGCCTTCAGGTGTCATCTGGCCGGCGGGTGCCACTTTCATGCCATCAACGGCGAACTGCACTTTAAACGGGCTGGTGACGACAGCACCATTTTTAGGTGTAACAAAGTCTACCGATTGCGCCAGGGCGGAAAATGCGAACGTTGACAGTAAACCTGCGAAAGTAAATTTTAACAATTTCATCTTGTATCCGATCAGTGAGTTGAACTACCTGAATTGAGCTGACTAATTTCATCGTCTTTGTGCAGGAACTATTCTAACTTCTCCTGCAGAAAAACCATGTTCTATTTTTAGCTTATCACTACTTGCAAGTCGCTGCTGAAGGCCGCAGAAAAGTGCCCGACGCCAGCATCGTGCTTACGTCAGACAAGAGGCGCTAGTGTCCGCGATGGCGCAAGTGCATACCACCAAACATTCTGCCATCGCGGATATACATGGGATTTGGTGCCAGATACACTTTTACTTTTTGCGTGAATATGCCCGGCGGCGCTACCAGATTTAAGTCGTAGGGCGCACCATAGCCATCGACATTGAAACTCCAGGCGAATGATTTGTCGTTCACGGCAAACAGGATAATTTCACCGCCGGTAATGTTGACGTACTCTGTATCTGGCGCAATAACGATGGTTCTCGTTGCGGCAGATACGGGAACCGAATCGCCCAGGAGATCAAGCCGTAACGAGTAATCAATCGGGGCACAGGCAGCCAAGATGGCACTGAGCACGAGGAGAGAAAAAGCCTTGATGACAATTGGTTTCATGACGGGGCGGTCTCAAGTAGCAAGTGCAACATGGCGTTAATGCCCATGCCGATGATGAATATCAGGATAGTGCTTGTGTGTGTGCCTGAGATCGGAATGGCTGTGGGGATGTGCATGCGTACTTTTGCCGTCCCATCCGAAATCATGTTCATGCTGGTGGTGTGCGTCATGTGCATGGGAGTGCGTGTGCGACATGGGCTCGTGCGTATGCGCATGTTCGTGCGATTCGGTCAGGTGCAGCCAGATGCCGGCGAACATCAGCGCCGCAGCCACCCAGAACACGAGGCCAGGGACTTCACCAAGCATCAGCAAGGAAATGACCGCGCCGACAAACGGTGCCGCAGAAAAATAGGCACCGGTACGTGCCGTGCCAAGATGCCGTAACGCAAGCACAAACATCACCAAACTGAGACCATATCCGCAAAAGCCGACGATGCCCGCAGTCAGCACCGTGTTCAGTTCCGGCAACCGAAAGCCGAGCGCCAACGCAATGCCGATATTGACCGAGCCGGCCACCAGTCCCTTGATGCACGCGATTTGCAGCGCGTCGCTGGCCGACACCTTACGGGTCAGGTTGTTGTCGATACCCCAGCACAGGCAGGCGCCAACGATGGCTAGTGCGCCCCAAGGTACGCCCAGCACCGGAATTTGCTCCCACGACAACAGTACCCCGGCAAGCACAATCAGCAGCATGCCGGCGAAGATGCGGCGGTCGAAGTTTTCCTTGAAGACGAACCAGGCCAGCAGTGCCGTCAATACCCCTTCCATGTTGAGCAACAGTGATGCCGATGATGCCGGTGTCTCTCTCAGGCCGATCATCAGCAACACCGGGCCGGCGATGCCGCCAAACACGGTGGCCCCGCCCAGCCATGGCAGATCCGCCGCCGTCAGTGCGGCCGGCCGGTCTGCAACGTTACCGGCGGCAAGTGCGCGAACGATAAAACAAACCAATAGTCCCAGGCCGCTGCCAAGATAAAACACGCCAGCCAAGGTAATCGGCGCTACCTGGCCAACCAGCACCTTGGCAAAGGGCGTGCTGGCACCGAACAGGACGGCGGCCAGCAATGCGTAGAGCACGCCTTTATGCATTATTTTATGCATTACTGACCTCGATTAATTTGTAGTTTTTTGACAATAATATTGCACATAAGATCTATCTTCATGCTCTCTTTTAACGCCGCTCCCTTATATTGCCATGAGCAAGGGACCGTAGCTTCCATTTCTTCACTGTTGCACTTTTGCACTGTTGCACTGTTGCACCGGCGATCTGTCGCAATCGTAACGGTACATCAGTAAGGCATGCTCGTCGAGGGAGAATATACCTGCGTTTATTTTTTTCGGGATAACCGCCAAAAACGGGATTCAATTAGTCATGGCTGTGGCCATGCCCGGTTTTCTCGGCATTTTCTTTAGGTTCGTCCCTGCTGCATCCAGCCAGTGCAGTAAAAAAACATATCGTCAAAAGAGTTTTTATAAAGACAGATTGAAATTTCATGATGATTCCGATTTTTAAAATTTTTGTAAATGACACGAACGCGTCTCGCCCGCTGGCGAGACGCGGATTGACCTACATCACTTTTTAATGCTCATGTAATTGCCAGCGGTTTTTAATGTAATCGTCACGTCTTTACCGGCACGATTACGCCAGAACCAGCCGTGGTTGCCATCGAATGCCGCTGTAAATTCACCGGTATCGGTAACGACTTGCCTGCCTTTACTGTAACCGTGATACGCATCCTTGGGGCCATTCAATGGATCGCCGTGCGTATCGAAATTGACTGGGCTACCATCGGTCTGCCAGGAGTATGTGACCTTGGCACCTTTCTCCATAGCCAGTTTGACTTCGGTCGCAGCGCCGGGCTTTAAGGTCACGCTCGTTTCATCGGTTCTGGATGCGTCTGTAGCAACCGTAGTGGCCGCAATCGCCGTTGGTAGTGCCGCCTCGGCTACGACCGGTGTGGCCGGGATGACCGGATCGATCGCGGGCGTTATTGGCAAGGTCTGCACCGGTGCTGCCGCAAGTTCCTCGGCCTTGGCTTCAGCAGCGAGCGATACCTTGATCTGCCCCATCGTAGTGAGGCCCAAGCCTTGTCCAATGCCGGTCGGATCGATGCCATACTCGGCAGGTAGAACCACGGCAACCAGCAACGCTGTAGCTACAACAATGGCGATACCGGTTGAACGCAATAATTTTTTGCTGCTCGGCAACTCGGCCCGGTTGGGAATATCGGTGTTGTACATGGGGTGACTCCAGTTAATTGATGAAATAGCCGGTAAGTTGATAACCGACCAAAATAAATCCTGCTGCCATCATGGCGACGTTTGCCGTGTAGGCATGGCGTAAGAAGCTGTCGGTGCGGCGCCAGAAACCCATCACAATCAAGATGGTGGCAAGTGCCAGCAATTGACCCGTCTCGACCCCGATATTGAAAGCGATCATGTTCGTCAACAAGCCATCACGAGAGATTTCGTATTCTTGAATTTTGGTCGCCAAACCAAAACCATGAAATAGTCCGAAGATCAGGGTTGCGACCTTGGTGTTGGGTTGCACGCCGAACCAGCGCTGAAAAGCGCCGACGTTATCGAGTGCCTTGTAGACGATGGACAGTCCAATGATGGCATCGATCAAATAGCCATTGATGCTGGTGCCGAGGTAGACCCCAAGCAGCATCGTGATCGAATGGCCGATCGCAAAGAGACTGACATACAGGCCGATATCCTTGAGTTTGTAGAGGAAAAAAATTACCCCGAATAAAAATAGGATATGGTCGTAACCGGTAAACATGTGCTTGGCCCCGAGGTAGACAAAGGCCAAAAAATGTACTCCGGTGATTTCCTGGATATAGCCTTTGTCGCCCTCTGCAATACCGTGGGCATGGGTGAGCGTGATCAGTGAAAAATACAAAATTAGTCCGATGACTGCAGACCATAGCGGATGCTTTCGTAACGCGTATGCGTACGAGTAGCCACCCCCTGAAAATGGGTGTAAAAACATGAATGCTCCGAGTTGGTTTTAATAAACAGCCGCTACAAGCGGCCCGATGGATCAAGCCAGGGGACAAGTCTGGGCGGCCGCTCAAGTGGAAATGAATGGACGCCAGACATGCCCGAAGCACCTTGCTCCTCCCAGCTGGTCAGGAAGGACGGCAATGCGGCACTGGGTGAAAAACGCAACGGGATGTCATGCGTATGATCAGTCGGATCATGCTCGTGTGCCTGGTGCGAAACGGCATCCAATCCATCTGCCCCTTCCGGATCGTCGTCGCCAGCTGGCGCATGTTGCGCCAGCTGCGTGGTGGCAATCAGTTCATGCGAGGTCGATTTGGCGTTAACCAACGACAGTCCCAACACCATGAGTAGCAGGATGGCAGCGAAGACGCGCATGACAGGGTAAGGGCACATCACGATGACATCAGCACTTCACGCGCCGGCTTTACACCATCGCCACACCGTGTTGTGATAAGCACGCTGGCGTCAGGGAGACGCTTATTCATGCGCCATGTCCCAGATCAAATGGGCATCCACCAGCAGACCGTAGTAACTGCGGCTGGCGGTCACTTTTGCACTCAGCGCATGTTGAGCGGCCGTGGCGGCTTGCCGCCTCGACGTCAGCAGCGATTGCAAGTCAGCTTCGCCCAGCGAGTAGGCGCGCGCCATCAGGAGTGCGTTGTCCTGCATGTTGGAGGAGCCGGATTCGGCGCTCTGCCAACCTTCATAAGCGCCTTGGGTAGTGGCGAGTGATGCGCCGATCTCCGCATCGAGCTGGCGTTTTTTTAACGCGACTTCCAGGCGTGACATTTCGTCAGTATGTGTCGCTTTATCGGCGCGACTGCTGCGCTGTGAGCCGGGGATGGGGATGCTCAACATGATGCCGGTCAGGCGCTCCCGCCCACCCACTTCGGACGCGGTAAACAACCCCACCGTAGGATCGGGGATCTTATCGGCGCGCATGCGTGCGCCGTGCGCCTGCACCTTTTGCAACTGGGCCTCAGCGATTTTTAGCTCATCGCTTTGGGTCAGTATGCGTTCGCGCCAAAGAGCGCCCCCTCCAACCAGTGGTAGTGCTGTTGGCAAAGCGGAAAAATCCTTGCTAAAACCAGGAAAGCGCGCATGCAAGCGAGCCCAGGCAACGGCGGCGGCCGTCTTGACATCAATCCCGGCGCGCTGTTGCTCAGCCAGTTCAGCTCTCGCCAAACTGGCATCCAACTTGGCCGCATCGCCCGCCTTGACCCGTTTTTCAACGATGCGCAGATTTTCTTGTGCCGCTTGCAGATGGATCACGGCCAAGGCATAACTTTGTTCGGGATGGACCCAGTCCATCCATAGCCCGAGCAATTGACGTGTCGTTTCATGCAAAGCTTCTCCATAGCGGGCTTCGCCTTCGTCCAGTGTCGCTTGCGCCATGTTGCCGTCGGCGCGCGCCTTGCCAGGCAAACGTAAAGTACGTTCGATACCCGCGTTCCACTCGTTGTAACGGGGGCCTGTTTCGATGGTACGCCGTTGCGTCGTGACCTTTGCCGTCCATTCATAGGGAGAGTTAGTGAGCAAGTGCGCATCCTGGCGCGCCGCATCCAGACCGGCGCGGGCGGCGGCAACCAGCGGGTCCTGGTCGATCAAAGGGCGCACCACCGCGGTCGGCAGCAACAGCAGATCGTGCGCCGTCTCTTTCGGCAGCACGGCGAGCTGCGCGATGTCGGTTGCCAACGCAACACCTGCAGCGTTTGCCGAAATCACAGCACTTACCGATAATGTAACGCCTGTAATCAACGCGGCTAATAAGGTCTGTTTCATGCAAATTCTCCTGTCTCGTTGACGGGGGTCAGCCAATAGTGCAAGCCGGTGCCGGCAAATGTGACCTTGAGGCTGGCCAGTACCTTGGCACGGTCGGTTTCGTTCAGCAGCGCCTGGACCTGGATCATGACGGCCAGGCCCAGCACCTGCTCGTTGGCGTTGAGGCGCGCATGGCTCAAGCCATGCGCGGCGGCCCGGGTGCTAGTAAAGAGGGCGATTTCCGGCGTCATCAACAGCGTATCGAGTACACGTTCTTCCAGCGCGGGCGGGCACAGTAAGGTGAGGCAAAGGTCAGGCATCGAAAGTCTCCTGCTTCGAGAACGCGAAGCGTAAATAAAGAATAGGTAATAGCATCAGCGTCAGCGCAGTAGCTGTGACCAGGCCGCCGATAACGACGATGGCCAGAGGACGCTGGATTTCAGAACCGGGACCGGTGGCAAACAGCAGCGGAATCAGGCCGAAAGCGGTGATCGACGCAGTCATTAAAACCGGGCGCAGGCGGCGGCTTGCCCCCTGCAGCACGACGTCAGGCAATGCCATCCCTTCGGCGCGCAACTGGTTGAAGTAACTGACCAGAACGACTCCGTTGAGCACAGTGATCCCGAGTAACGCGATGAAGCCAACCGATGCAGGCACCGACAGATATTCTCCGGTCAGCCATAACGCGACGATACCGCCCACCAGAGCGAACGGAATGATCGCCAGGATCAACAGCGCCTGACGTACCGAGCGAAAGGTGGAAAACAGGATGATGAAAATCAGTCCAAGCGCGACTGGCACCACAATACCCAGGCGTTTTGCTGCGCGCTGCTGATTCTCAAACTGACCGCCCCAGCTGATGCGGTAGCCGGTCGGCAAAGCGACCTTGCTGGCCACGCCCGCTTGCGCCTCTTTGACAAAACCGACCAGATCGCGCCCGCTGACGTTGGCGATCACCACGCTGTAGCGGCTACCCATTTCGCGATCGATCTTGACCGGTCCGGCAGCGCGTTCCAGGCGCGCCACACTAGTCAAAGGCACGCTCGTACCATCCTTGGCCGTGATGCGGGTGGCGGCAAACTCGCTTGGCGACAAGCGCACCGATTCGGTAGCGCGCAGAACGATCGGGGTGCGCCGGTTGCCTTCAATGGCGCTGCCAGCTTGTAAGCCTTCAATTTGCACCCGCAGCGCATCCTGAATTTCCTCGATCGTCAGGCCCAGTCGCCCCGCCTGCAGGCGGTCGACGACCACGCGCAGGTATTGCACGCCGTCATTCTGGACCGTATACACATCCTGATTGCCAGAGATTGTCTTGAGCACCGCTTCAACCTCGGCAGCGTACTTGTTCAATTGCGCGAGATCAGGGCCAAACACTTTTACCGCAATATCGCCACGCACACCGATGATCATCTCGCTGACGCGCATTTCGATCGGTTGCGTGAAGCTGTACTTAATGCCGGGCAAGGGATCGAGTACCTTGCGTATTTCGTCGATCAACGCCTCCTTGTTTTTCATCCGCCACTCGCTGCGCGGCTTCATGAGCAGATAGGTATCGGTCTGATTTAAACCCATAGGATCGAGCCCCATTTCGTCCGAGCCGGCACGCGCCACGACGCCGGTCACTTCGGGCAGTGCCTTCATCAAGGCCTGATGGATCTTCAGGTCGAGCGCGGCACTTTGCTCCAGACTGACCGACGGCAGTTTCTCAATGCCGACGATCAGGTCGCCCTCGTCCATCGTGGGCATGAAGGTCTTGCCCACTTGCGCATAGACCGCAGCGGCACCGATTAGCATGACAATGGCACCGACGACGACTATGCGTTGGCTGCGCAGGAGCCAGGCAAGCACTGGCGTGTATAACGCCAGCAGCTTGCGCGGTAGCCACGGTTCCTCATGTTTCACGTCGCGTAATAAATACGAGGCGAAGACCGGGATCGCAGTCAGCGATAGCAACAGCGATCCGGCCAGCGCGAAGACGATCGTCAATGCCACTGGTGCGAAAAATTTCCCTTCCAGATCTTGCAGCGTCAGCAGAGGCAGGAACACGGTGATGATGATCAGGATGCCGGAGGCGACCGGAGCTGCCACTTCCCGTACCGCACGGTAAATGAGGTGCAGGCGCGGCAGCTTGCCAGCGGTCGGATCATGCGCCAACCGCTGCACGATGTTTTCCACGACCACAATGGAGGCATCGACCAGCATGCCAATTGCAATCGCCAGCCCGCCCAGGCTCATCAGGTTGGCCGACATGTTAAAGCCACGCATCAGGATGAAAGTGATCAACGCTGCCAACGGCAAGACCAGCGCAACTGTCAGTGCCGCACGCACATTGCCAAGGAACAGCCCGAGCAACACGATGACAATTACAGTGGCTTCCATCAGCGCATTTGATACCGCGCCGACCGCATTGGACACTAAATCAGCGCGGTCGTAAAACACATTTAGTGTGACGCCCTTGGGCAAGGTCGGCTTCAATTCATCCAGTTTTTTGCGCACGCCTTCAACCACTTGCTGCGCATTGGCACCAGCCAGGCCAAGCACCAAACCCTGCACAGCTTCGCCTTTGCCGCTCTGGGTCACCACACCGTAGCGGGTTAATGCGCCGATGCGTAC
>CANIFC010000071.1 GCA_947466695.1 Oxalobacteraceae bacterium
AGTGCAGGCAGATACCGCGCCAGATCATCGGCCGGACCCCAGATGCCCGAGACAATGCTGAACCAGTGGCCGGCAAGATTGGGCTGCGCATTGAGCACCTTGAAGCCACCCAGGCAAGGCACACCCTCTGGCGAGACCCAGCTCAGCTGTAAATCTGCCACTTCACACTGGCGGCCGATCTGGGCCGGACACATTGCCGCCGTCGAGGCATCCGCTTGCATGCCCAGTACCCGCGTTTGCCGGTTTCTGAACTGGGCAAAGATATCGTGAATGAATAACTGGGGTGGACGATAAGGCGCAATGATGACGCCGGGCGGCGGCATGATGCCATAATTTTGCGGCATCACGGAAAAGACCGTGAAGACGAAACCGGCTCGTCCTTGCGGTGCACCGGCCAGTACGGTTCCTTTTTGCGCCAAAAATACCCAGTCAGAGGGAAGTTCAACCGATAAGGATTGGTCAGCTGCCTGACGCCGGACAAATTGCATAACCAGAGGCGCTGAACCACGTACATGAATATTGGTCAGTATGTCGAGTAACAAAGTTCGCTCGGTTGGCATCCGGG
Source organism: Oxalobacteraceae bacterium (assembly GCA_947466695.1). Taxonomy (GTDB): domain Bacteria; phylum Pseudomonadota; class Gammaproteobacteria; order Burkholderiales; family Burkholderiaceae_D; genus Undibacterium. The sequence goes on from CANIFC010000071.1 coordinate 566, forward strand.
TGGCCGGTGCCAGATAGCTCCGTACCGTTGCCACTTGCGCATCCGCATGAAAAAATAATTTACCCGTTACCGTGCCACTGTCTGTGTAAGAAATAGCGGCGACAGCGCAGGACGCCGGCTTGTCCTTGCAGAGCGATGCCTGAGTGATGGTGAAATCCGGATAGCGCCCCTTGAGTTCCCTGATGTGTTGTCGCATCACTTGTTGCGCGCCGAGTCGCTTTTTTCGATTATCGGTAAAGCCGACTGCGGCAATGCTTTTTCCATCAGGACTGACAACTGAAATACGCAATGTGTCACCAGTCACCGATTCCCGCACTGTCCACGAAGCCGGTTTATGCAAGCTGAAAGGAGGACTCGTGGAAACGACACGCTGCATCGCTGGCGCTGCCTGCGGTTGCCCGGCGTAGGCTGAGAGGGAGAGCGGTAAAGCGACCAGCAAACAGGTCAGCAAACGAGCTGGCAAACGCGTCAGCACAAGGGCGAATAAAAAAACCGGCACAGCGATTAATCGAGACGGCAACACAGACTGCGCGTCAAATCGGAACGCCACTGTCCGCGACGCTATCACACGAGAACGGAGAAACAGTCTCATTTTTTGACGTCCAGCATCTCAAAGCGCTTGAATGAACCGACACTTTGGGTCGCGATCCAGCCTGGTAAGTCCTGGCAGAAAATTGTCCAGGCCGAGACAGCGCGATCTGCATCGCCACCGGGGTCTTCACTTTCAAGTTCGTACTCCTGACAGGCGAAACGCATGCCCGAGATCTTGAAGTCAGTTTCCTTTTGCCTGGTTCCAATGTTTTTGAGCATCTGAACATACTGCCGCTCCGAAATGCGCCTGGGACGATCGGAGGTCGTGATCCGGTCCGGCGTTCCCGCCTCTTTGCGGGTAATTTTAACGGTGACCGTTTCCGGACTGACGTTGGTAACCTCTTCGGTGATGATCGCCACTTTCGGCGGGGTACCGGGAATGACTGCCTCTTGCCTGATCCGGTAACTGATTACGGTACCGGTCTTAGCGGCAAACCAGGGGCCATCGCGCTCCGTCTCCGCCGCACAGGCAGTGCCAGAAGTCGCCTCTGCCATAGCGAGCAACAAGACGCTTAATGTTACTTTGGTGACGTTGGTAACGTTGGTAACGTTGGTGACGTTGATTGTGGTTCTGAAGTTTTTCATTGCAGATAGCTCCTGCTGTATCAACCGCTACATCAGTCATATCAGAGACATCGGCCCTGTCAGCCACAGCGACTGCTAGAGTTGATGCCTGGCTTTGGTACTGTATTTTCTTTGCTGTCACTGCAGCTTGCGCCGCGTCACTTTTGAACGCCGGGATAGAGTTTTCTCAGGTCAAAGAATATAGGCGAAGCATTTCATGAGACGCCAAAAAATTCTTTGTGGATTATCAAAAAAAAGAAATCATCATTTGAAAATGGTTCTTTTTTCAGTAGCCGCTTTGCCAGGCCCGCCAGGCGCGGGTGGATGTATTTTTGCTGAGATACAGCGAGTGAGATACAGCAAGTGAGACACAGCAAGTGCCTGGATGCAAGATAAAGCAAGTGCCTGGATGGAAGATAAAGTGCTGCAGCCACAGCTGGCCAGCGCGGCGTGTATACCGTCTTTTGGACGAACGCTTGATTCGGTGCCGTCGCGCCGGTGATATGGCTGCCGGCACCGGTGTGCTCTTGAAAAACTTCGCCGCAACAATTTCTGGCCAGTGCCAGCAATGTGTATTTCAGCGATTGCCACGATTACAGCACTGCAGCGCGGAAAAGCCTTTCTTGAATATTTAGAGAAGGGCCAGACCGGTTAAAGCGCGCAGTGATTGCAAGATAGGTACAGGAAAGCTTTAAATCGGCACTAAAATCTGGTGGCCGATACGAAACTTATCACGCCTGTCACCCATCAAGGCACGTAAATCCTTGATGCTTACTTCGCTCACTTCATGCATGCGGATCAGTAGTGACGCACCGATCGGCAAGCGACGGTGACGGATTTTACTGATGACAGGTGGAGCGACGTCTAGAGCCCGGGATAAGGCCGCATCATTTTTCAGATGGAGCCGTTTAATCATGGAGTCTAGCAAGGTATCGGGGTTGTAATTAACTTCGTCGGTTTTAATTTCTGAGGCTTGTGACATTTTAAACTTTCTTATTTGATTACATTGATTGGTAGATTGTAACGAAATACTCAATTTCAAGACCTATTTGTCAATGTGGTCAATAAGTCGCTCCAGCTCTGGTTCTTGATCCGCCAACGTCGCCCGATTACAGCCGGCGCTGGCGCATTCCATGGTTGCCGGCTCACCCTGACTGCAAATGAAAGTCTTGATTAATGCGTTGCTGACGATGCTCCCTCAAGTATCTTGAGCGCTTGCGTCGCATTGGTATTCTTCGGCTCCAGCAGGAGAGAGCGCTGATAGTGCACGATAGCGTGAGCGCTCTCTTTGTTGATTGCATACGCTTCGCCCAAGCTGTCATGCGCATTCGCGCTGTCGGGATAGACCTCGGCCATCAGTTTGATTACCTCAAGCCCATCCCTGGAGCGTCCGGATTGCAAAAGACGATAGCCCCACCGGTTCAATTCTTGCTCAGAGGCTACCAATGGTTCGCCGGCCCGTTTCCCCGCTTGGTATAGCGGAATCGCCTGGTCGAAGCCTTTCATGTGCAAAATGACAGAGAACGCTTCCAGCGACGGCACGCTGTTCTTGGCAAGGCGGATGTCGCTTGTGATCATATGGGGCGGTACGCCGTTGCGGACGGGTTGGCTACCGAGAAACGTACGGCCCTTGGTGTCTTGCTTCAGATAGGCGTTCAGAAATTCCAGTACATACCGGGAGCCCCAGCTATGGGCCAGCATGACTTCCTTGCGCGAATACTCGGTAAATTCGGCGTCTCCATTCAGTCGGAGTGAACTGGTGCTGAAATTGGTGTGGACCATAGGGTGCAAAATGAAGTAGTAGACATCTGAATACTTCATCGCGTTGATGAAGCTGAACGACATGTCGTACTTGCCTTCCATTTCCTCTATCGTTTTCGGCTTGGCCGACAGATAAAGCAGCGGCACGGCGACGCGCGCCGGTGTGACATATTTGGCCGCGTCCTTGCCGCTGTTGATCAACTCCGGGTAGCCACGCATCGAACCGTCTAAGGCCACCAGAGCGCGTATGCGCTGGTCCCTCGCTGCTGCAAGTACATTGGCCAGTCCGCCCCAGCTGAAACCGGCCACCGCAATACGTTCCATATCCACATTCGGCAGCCCATGCGCATAACCGATCAGAAACGCGATATCGGCGGCCTGAGTCTCGGCACCTTCCAGAGACGCTTCCATCATGCCACCCCGGCTGCCGATGCTGGCGCTGGCCATGACCACATAACCCTGGCTTGCCAGGTATTCACAAAGATCCGCGTTTTCGTGTGCCGCGCCATTGGCTCCCGGTGCGTAGATCACTAGTGGAAATTTGCCGGTAACCGGAGCTGCATCGCGCCGCGCCCACATCGGTCTCTCTGCTTCAGCCTGGCGTTGGGCTTGGCTCACACCTCTACCGTTTTGGTCAAGCATGGCTTGTGCGGCTTGCGTCACCTGCGTTTCGCTGAGTGTGAAGTCGCTCTGCGTGGCAGCCGCTCGCAGGTAGTCGCCGTAGGTCACGCTCTTGCCCGCGCTTTTAGCCGGATACCACACCAGTGTCTGAACCGGGCGCGCCAGCTCACCCTTTCGCACTTTCCCTGTATCGAGGTCAATGGCGGGACGCGACGAGCGCGCGTAGTCATGTTGCTGAACCACTTGCAGTCCCACCGGGTAGATTCCCGGCTGATTTGAAAATTCGTAGTGCGAAGCGGCGCTGGCAGACGCATAAGCGCACGACAGCAAAAATAAGGAAATGAAACGCATCATAGCCTTCTGTAGTGGGGGAATCGAAGAGGAAAATTGCTTCGCAATAGGGTAGATTGCAAGCCGTTATAAGCTGACACTGCCTGCAAACTGATTGTACCGTACGGGTACACCCAATCGGACTATGTGAGTGAGTCGGGTATTTTGCCTCAAAAGAGCCGTTTTTTATCGGCATTTGCTTAGGATTCAACCCGCGCCAACAGATTGCCGCGTTATCCGGGTAACAATAAACAAAGGTAGGTATTGTAAAAAAAAAACTAAATGGCGTGCAGCATGGTTTGTCATATTCTGGTCATTAACTTTTGAAATAATTAATACTTAATTCATCGATAACTGAGGTCATTCATGTTTGTTTCAAATCGTCGCCACCTGATGGCGTCTTTCATTTTCCCCTTCGCCTTATTGAGTGCGTGTGGTGGCAGCGGTACTGACGTCATTGTGGCAACACCACTGTCGATGACAATGGAAAAAATCGGCACTTATGATGGACGTGTACTCGGTGCTGCTGAGATCACCGCTTTTGATTCTGCAAGCAAGCGCTTGTTTGTCGTGAATGGCGCTAACCGCTCTGTCGATGTGCTTGATTTAAGCACGCCTTCTGCGCCAAAGCTGGTCGGTACCATCGATATCACCAGTCTTGGCGGCGGCGTCAACAGCGTGGCAGTGCATGAGGGTTTGGTGGCCTTGGCCATTGAAGGCAGTGTCAAGACTGCCTTGGGTTCTGTCGCTTTTTTCAATGCGGCCGATCTGAAATTATTGCATTCGGTAACTGTAGGCGCATTACCTGACATGCTGGTATTTACACCAGACGGAAAGACGCTGGTCGTTGCCAATGAAGGCGAGCCAAATAGCTACGGCCTGGCCGATTCGGTTGATCCAGAGGGCTCCGTGAGCGTGATTACCGTGAACCGCACCGGTACTTCAACTGTAGCCAGCGCCGATTTTAAAAGCTATATCGGCAAGGAAGCCGAGTTGCGCGCAAGTGGTGTACGCATTTACGGCCCGGGCGCTAATGCAGCACAAGATCTTGAGCCGGAATATGTCGCCATCAGTGCGGACAGCAAAACAGCCTACGTAACATTGCAAGAAAACAATGCCATTGCGATTGTCGACATTGCCAGCGCAAAAGTGACGGCAATTAAACCATTAGGCTTTAAGAATCATCATGTAGCCGGTGCTGGCCTTGATGCCAGTGATGAAGATGGCGGCACCAACACCAACAACGGCACTGCCGCGATCAAGATCATGCCGCAGCCAGTCAAAGGGATGTATTTGCCTGACGCCATTGCACGCTACAGTGTCAACGGCACAACCTATCTGATTACCGCCAACGAAGGCGATACGCGTGCGGACTGGCCTGGCTTTAACGAAGAAACCCGGGTTCGGGCGCATTGTCCGCTAGGCTTGGACCCAACTGTGTTTGGCGCAAATGCGGCAAATTTGCTGTTCGATTCCAATCTTGGGCGCTTGCGTATTACCAACACGCCAAACGGTGGCTCGACAGGTAAGAATGCAGCTGGCTTGTGTACCGAACTCTATTCTTTTGGTGCGCGATCTTTTTCTATCTGGTCTGCTGACGTTGTTCGTGTATTTGATTCTGGTGATGATCTTGAACAGCGTACCAAGGCCCTTGCCAATGTCAACTTCAATGCCAGCCACGATGACAATACACTTGATGCGCGCAGTCCAACCAAAGGGCCGGAGCCTGAAGGTGTGGTTGTTGGTACATTTGGCACAAAAACCTATGCGTTCATTGGTCTCGAACGCGTAGGTGGCGTCATGGTCTACGATGTGAGCATCCCAACTGCACCGACCTTTGTGACTTACCTCAATACGCGTACCGGATTGACCGGCGACCGCGGCCCTGAGGGTCTCGCCTTGATCACCGGCGACAAATTACCAAATGGAAAACCCTTATTGATTGTTGGTAATGAAGTGAGTGGCACCACGGCGGTATTTCAACTCAATTTGACTTATTGATAGTTGACAGAAAAATCGGCCAGAATCCAAAACCTGACGTTTTGCGTTCTGGCGGAGAACGCTCCGGTAGCTAAAAAAATACCTCACATCAGTGAGCTGCAATACACTCCAATACACCCAAAAACACCCCAAAAGCCGGACACCCGTCCTCACTTTTGGGGTATTTTTATGAGCAAACCATCTTTTTGTTAATTTTTCTGCTTCTCTCAATTATTTTATAAACAAATCTTTGCATAGACTTGTCAATGCAGCTCGGTACAATTACTTGGTGCAATTACTTGGTGCAATTACTTTACTTATTCAAAACAAAATAATAATGTTTCAATTATTTTAAATCTGCAGTACAGTTGTTAAAAAGTAAAATCAGCCGAAGGCCATCGTGATCCAGTCAAACAATTTCAGCTTTCTCGTCGAACATTCACCATTGCTCGCGCAGCTAGGCCAAAGCGCCGAGCAGGCTTTCTCCAGTGATCCCAATACCACGCTAATTAAGTTACGCCAGCTGGGTGAGGCCATGGCACAGGATCTGGCGGCGCGTTTTGGTATCGTGTTTGATGCCGATACTACGCAGGCGGATTTGCTGTACAAGTTACAGCGTGAAATTCAGTTGGATCAAGAAATTCGCAATCTGTTTCATACACTAAGAATCGAAGGCAATAAGGCCAACCACCAGTTTCATACCAAGCACAAAGATGCGATGGATGGACTCAAAGTCGCTCGCGCTTTGGCGATTTGGTATCACCAGGGAGTGAGTAAAAATGGCGCTGATTTCAAGGCTGGTCCATTTATCCCGCCGCAAGACCCCAGCATCGAATTACGCGCACTTCAAACGCAAATAGAACAGCTAAAGGTGGAACTTGGCAGCACCGCCCAGGCACTAGAGAACAATCAGCAATTCGCTGCGTTGGTCGCCAAAGAGAAAGATCAATATTCAGTGCTGGCGCTGCAAATGGATGCGGAAGCACGCACGTTTGAAGCGCTCGCCTTAGAGCACGAAGCCGAGCTTGGCCGAGTACGTGCAGAGTTTGATGCGCAGCTCAAGGCAATGCAGCAAGCGCTCAAGGTTAAAGATTCCCAGCAAACTGATAAGCAAGCTAGTACGCAACTGGCACAACAAACCCAGCAACTTAAAACCCGTATCAAGCAAGCCAGTGGTCAGTTCTCGCCTAATGAAGAACTCACCCGCATTTTGATCGACCAACAGTTAATTGAAGCAGGCTGGGAGACGGACACCCAATTGCTCACCTATGCAGGTGGCGCCAGGCCAGAAATAGGAAAAAACAAGGCCATCTCCGAATGGCCGACTATTGGTAAGCAGTCTGCCGATTACATCTTGTTTGCCGGGTTAATCCCCATTGCGGCAGTCGAGGCCAAGCGTACCAATGTGAATGTCGCTGGCAAGATCCCGCAAGCGCAACGCTATTCACGTGGCTTTAAGGTCGACGCCAGCCATAAGTCAGCCTGGCACGCTGCCGGGCTTACCGGCCCATGGGCTGATGGTGAAGGCGGTTTTTTTAATGTTCCCTTTGTCTACTCTTGTAACGGTCGGCCATATCTAAAGCAACTTGCTGAGCAAAGTGGTACTTGGTTTCGTGATGTGCGCTCACCCGCAAATCCAGCGCGGGCCTTAATGGATTTTCATCGGCCAGACGGTTTGCTTGACCAACTCAGTAGAAGCAAAACAGACGCACAACTTAAACTGCAGCAAGAAGGTTTTGGCTACTTGCATCTGCGTGAATATCAAGAAAAAGCCATACAGGCAGTTGAAACAGCGCTGGAAGATAATCGCCGCCAATGCTTACTCGCGATGGCTACGGGCACTGGTAAAACCCGCACCATTGTCGGACTGATGTATCGCTTCTTAAAAGCTGAACGCTTTCGCCGTATCTTGTTTTTGGTTGATCGTACCGCACTCGGTGATCAGGCAACTGGCGTATTTCACGAAGCATTGTTGGAACAAAACATGCCACTGTCCAAGCTCTACAATATTGCTGAGTTAGGCGATATGGTAGCCGAGGCAGAAACCCGCGTTCAGGTCGCCACCGTACAAGCGATGGTCAGCCGCATCTTTCAATCAGACAATCCGCCGGGTGTCGATGAGTTCGATTGCATCATCGTCGATGAAGCGCATCGCGGCTATACCTTAGATCAAGAAATGACCGATGGCGAACTGGCGGTGCGAGACCAAGATCAATACATGTCGAGCTATCGCCGCACGCTGGATTATTTTGATGCCGTCAAGATTGGCCTCACTGCCACGCCAGCTAAACACACTACCAATATTTTCGGTAAACCGGTCTTTACCTATTCATATCGCGAAGCCGTGGCCGATGATTGGCTCATCGATCACGAGCCGCCTATCCGATACGAAACCTTACTCACTCAAAATGGCATCAAGTTTGATAAGGGCGATGAAGTCAGCACCGTCAACCATGCCACCGGTGAAATCGAAACCTCGCTGTTAGAAGATGAACTGAATTTTAATGTTGAAAGCTTTAATCGGCGCGTGATTACAGAAGGCTTTAACAAAGTCATCTGCCAGCAGCTAGCGCAAGAAATTAATCCCATGGGCGATGAGAAAACGCTTATTTTTTGCGCCACTGATCTGCACTCCGATATGGTTAAGCGCCTGCTTGATGATGCTTTTCATGCGGAGTACGGCGATGACTATAATGAGGCCGCCGTGCAAAAAATTACCGGGGCTTCCGATAATGTCGCGCTGTGAATCAAGCGCTTTAAAAACGAACATTTTCCCAGCATCGCCATCACGGTTGATCTGCTCACTACCGGCATAGATGTACCCAAAATCTGTCACCTGGTCTTTATGCGGCGCGTACGTTCAAGGATCTTGTACGAACAAATGATCGGCCGCGCAACCCGGCGTTGCGATGAAATCGGTAAGACCGTGTTCAAGATTTATGATCCGGTCGATATTTACGCTGCTCTGCAAGACGTCAGCACCATGAAGCCGCTAGTCAAAGACCCCAATGTCACACTAGAGCAATTAGTCGAAGAATTAAATAACCCCGTCAGTCATGAAGCGGTCGGAACACTCATGGGCGAAACCCATGCGCACGATGTGTTAGCTGCCATTAGTCAAAAGGTCATGCGGGTCTTGCGCAAGGCGGCCAAGCAAGCTGAGACCAAACAAGCAGTCAAAGAGAAATTAGAACAACTAGAGCAACACTGGGGCATTGCGCCAAATAAGTTGCCGCAGCATCTACATCAGCTTGGTCCTAAAGGCGCAGCAGATTTTATTCATCAATACAGCCAATTGCTGCATCATATCGCCGAAGTAAAGCAGCTCATCGGTAGTGAATATCTCCCCGTTATCTCGGACCATCCTGATGAATTAATGCAGCGGATTCAAAGCTATGGTGCATACAATAAGCCGGAAGATTACCTGCAAAGCTTTAACACTTTCATTCAACAGCAGGTCAACCAATCGGCAGCGCTATCGGTGATCGTCAATCGTCCCAAAGACCTCACACGCGGGCAATTAAAAGAGGTGCGTCTGCTGCTTGATCAGCATCAATTCACCGAGGCCAACTTGCAATCTGCTTGGCGCGGTAAAACTAATCTTGATATTGCCGCCAGTATTATTGGCCATATCCGCCAGGCTGCATTGGGCGAAGCCTTATTACCGTTTGAGCAGCGTGTTACCAATGCCATGCAACGCATCTATGCCATGACTAACTGGACGCAGGTGCAGCGATTCTGGTTGGCACGTCTTGCCAAGCAACTGGTGCATGAGGTAGTCATTGATAAGCAATTCGCTAACCAGGCTTTCAGTAGCGATGGCGGAGCCAAAAAACTCAATGAAAGGCTAGGCGGGCAACTTGAGCTGGTGCTGGTCAATATGGCTGATGCGCTTTGGCCACAGGCGGCTTAAGAATGTTATGCCATTCCACCCCCCCATGTGCTGTATGTGCTCTTTTTGTACTCAAGCAAGCGAAGTTAAAATAAGAAAATCCATTATTTTAACTTCTTTAATAAGTTAAAATAGCACTCATTCTTAATTTAACTTATTTGCGTTTAATTTAAAAAACCCATGCAACGCGGAAAAACCGGTACCTATACCCCCACCATCGCAGGCGGCATCGCATGTCAAGCCTTTGTGCCCATGCCATTGCCGCCGCAACCGGCATTAGACATCAGCGGTAAGCTACAGGCGCGACTCAACGAGGCCCTAATTGCGCTCGGCCGCCTGGATGCTATCAGCACCTTGCTACCCGACGCCAAATTGTTCTTGTACAGCTATGTGCGCAAGGAAGCGGTGATGTCGTCGCAGATTGAAGGCACGCAATCGTCACTCAGCGATCTCATGCTCTACGAGATGGAAGGCCAGCCCGGCGTACCCATGGATGATGTGCAAGAAGTCTCTTGCTACGTCAATGCGCTAACACTCGGGGTAGAGCGCATACGCCAAGGCTATCCCATCAGTTTCAGATTACTCACTGAAGTACACCAGGCACTCATGACTTCAGGCCGCGGCACCCAGCGCGGCCCGGGCGAATTTCGCCGTAACCAAGTCTGGATAGGTGGCCACCGTGCCGACGAAGCCACCTTCGTGCCGCCACCCGCCAACCAAATCGCCGATTGCTGGGCGGCATTAGAACAATTCATCAATGATCTGCCCGAGACAACCGCGCCGGTCATCAAGGCAGCGTTGGTGCATGTGCAGTTTGAAACCATTCACCCCTTCATGGATGGCAATGGCCGTCTAGGCCGCTTACTAATACCCTTAATTTTGGTCGAGGCAGGCATACTCAAAGAGCCGCTGCTCTACCTGTCTGTCTTCTTCAAGCAATACCGCGACACCTATTACCAATTGCTGCAACAGGTGCGCATCACCGGCGATTGGGAAGCCTGGCTCTTGTTCTTTGTCGATGCGATAGCCGCTACTGCCAACCAAGCCGTCAGCACCGCGCAACAACTGATCCAACTACTGGCGGCAGATAAATTGCGTCTGGCACAAATCGGCAGATTGTCTGGCTCCGCTACGCAAATCCTCGATGCCCTGTTCGCACATCCGGTCGCCAATATCGCCGCACTAGGCACAGCTACTGGCCTAGCCGCAGCCACCATTGGCAAAGCGCTAGACGCC
>CANIFC010000072.1 GCA_947466695.1 Oxalobacteraceae bacterium
ATTTTTTATTTTTTATTTTCAATGATTATGCATGACAAATAGTGCTCGCCTCATCATTTTTACATTTAAAAGTATCCCGGCAAGATTAATTGTGAAGTGACATCAGCATGTCGCCCTCCTGAAAAGACAGGCTGAAAATACGCCTGTCTTTAACAGAAGAACTAACCTCAGCTTACACAGCGACTGCAATGCGCTCAAGAATTATCTTCTTGAGTTCTGGCACACATGAGCCGCAACTGGTGCCGCATTTGAGGCGCGACTGCAAGCCTGACAACAGGTCTGCACTTGAACCTTCCAGAGTGTCGAGCGCAGAATGGATCTCATTGTCAGCCACATTAAGGCAACTGCAGACGATTTTGCCGCGTGGCGTGAACCCCTGCGGTGCCGTGGTACTTGGCATGAGCAGCATGCGGCCCAGGCTGGCGACCGGCTCCTGATCAATCAGGTAGGCCCTGAGCCAGCTTTCAGCCGAGATATCTCCGGCTAGCGACACTGCCGCCAGTGTACCGTCCTGCACGAGGATATGCCTTGCATTACCGCGTCTGGTATCGTCGTAGCGCAGTACCTGTGCACCATGAATGCCGAATAAAGTTTCGATTTTTTGCAGCAATTCCGGTGCGGCAGGAAAATCATCGGCGGCGCGAAACAGGAGACCGACCCGATCGCGGCCAAACGGTACGCAAGAGGCGTAGGCAAATTCACGCATGAAGGGACGCAGCGCATGCTGCAAGCTCAATGCCTGCGCGCTGTCTATCCAGCCAAAGGCCAGAAAACGCCAGGGTAATTCGGCCTTAAGGATCTTGACCGCTGCGTGCTTGAGTTCAGGTTGTTTGGAACTGGGATCAATCACCGCTGAGGTCAGGGCATTGACGCCGACACTAAAATTACCGCCATGACCGCGCCCCGAGAGATATTCTTCACCCCAGTGCATGGCAATGAAAACCTGGCCGACACGCATCTCGTCACTCTCACTAACGGCAAAAATCTGTGAACCGCGCTTGTTGGTCACGTGTACCAGATCGCCATTTTTCAGAAACCGTCTTTGCATATCCTGCGCCGCCATGTTGATACCAGGCTCAGAGACGTGCGAAAATAATTGTGCCACGGTGCCGGTACGGCTCATGCCATGCCACTGGTCGCGCAGGCGTCCGGTATTTAACGCAAACGGATGGCGCGCATCCACCTTGTCGGCCACCGGCTGATAGTGGGTATTGACAAACCTGGCGCGGCCATTGGCGGTAGCAAAGATACCGTCTTCATACAAGCGCTGCTGACCGCTACTGGCACCGGCCGGATAAGGCCATTGTTGCGGGCCTTGCGTGTCGAGTAACTGGTACGATAATCCGGTGATATCGAGATCGCGTCCACGCGTGCTTTCGCGATGCTCGAGCCAGACGTCTTCCGGCGTATCGTAAGGAAAAATCGTCCACGGTTTATCCATGAATTTTTCCAGCTTACGGGCAAATTCTGTGGCAATCTCCCAGTCATGGCGGGTCTCGCCGGGCTTGCCGATTGCGGCATTGACGCGCGAGATACGGCGCTCTGAATTGGTGACGGTGCCCGATTTTTCCGCCCAGGTCGTGGCCGGCAACAAAATATCTGCGTACGGCACCGTGGCAGTGCTGCTATAGGCTTCCTGCACGATCACCAGTTCGGCTTTGTTCAGGGCTTCGCGGATCAGGTTTTGCTCTGGCATGGATTGGGCCGGATTGGTGCAGACGATCCAGAGTATCTTGATCTCGCCCTGGCGTACGGCTTCAAACAGCTCTACCGCCGTTTTACCTGGCGTCGCGGGAACCTCATCGACACCCCATAACGCTGCCACTTCAGCACGGTGCTGTGGATTGGCAAGATCGCGGTGACCCGACATCAGATTGGCCATGCCACCGACTTCGCGCCCGCCCATGGCATTGGGTTGTCCGGTCAGTGAAAAAGGCCCGGCGCCCGGTTTGCCGATCTGGTGCGTGGCGAGGTGCAGATTAATCAGTGCCGCATTTTTGGCAGTCCCGGAAGAGGATTGATTAAGTCCCTGGCAATATAGCGACAGCGTCGCCTTGGACTGGCCGAACCACCGGGCCGCCTGAATCAGATCCTCTTCGCGGATACCGCAGGTTTGCGCGACAAATGCCGGCGTGTAGGCGCGTACAGTTTGCTTGAGATCAGCGAAACCTTCCGTGTGTGCAGCAATATAATCGGTATCGACCAGCTCTTCCCATAAGCACAGGTGCAGCATGCCATTGAACAATGCCACATCGGTTCCTGGCAGGATTTGCAAGAACAGATCGGCTTCGCGGGCGGTGTCGGTGCGGCGCGGATCAACGACGATCACCTTAAGTGCGGGATTTTTCTTTCGCGCCTCTTCAATGCGCCGGTACAACACAGGATGGGCATAGGCCGTATTGGAGCCGGCAATAAAAATCACTTCCGCCAGATCCAGATCCTCGTAGCAGGCCGGTGGCGCATCTGCACCGAGGGTTTGCTTGTAGCCGGCCACCGCACTGGACATACACAGGCGAGAGTTGCTGTCGATATTATTGGTGCCAATGAGACCTTTGGCGAGCTTATTGAAGACGTAGTAGTCCTCGGTGAGCAACTGGCCTGAGATATAAAAACCGACGCTATCGGGGCCATATTTAGCAATTGTTTCAGCGAAGCGATGCGCCATGGTACCCAGCGTGCTATCCCAGTCGCTACGCACGCGGGGCTGATCGCGGCGGCTGCGCATTTCCGGATACAGCGCGCGGACTTGCGGATTAACACTCGCCTGGGCGGATAAGTGCAAGGTGCTTCCCTTGCTGCAGAGGCGGCCAAAATTAGCCGGATGATCAGGGTCACCACGTACGCCCAGCACTTGCTGGCCATCACTCTTGATCAGTACACCACAGCCGACGCCGCAGTAACAACAGGTGGCTTTGGTTTCAGTCGTTTGCATCACTTTTCAGACCTTTCTAAGCCGGATGGAGAATGTTGCCGTTGCGCCAAAGCGCGGCTGAGCGAGCCGGCGATCGCTGCAGCCCGACTGTGATCGTGCCTGCAGCAAAACAACGGCCATGAGAGAGAGATCGCCTACGCGTCCAGCGCCAGCGTACGCAGTTCACTGGCGTCCAGATAGACCAGGTCCTGCTCAATTTTCAGGCTGAACTTCTGGGTACATCCCTCGTCCGGCGAAACGGCGCAACCAGTGGGTAACTCGATGTTCCAGTTATGCAGCGGGCAAGCGACTTTTTCGCCAAACACGATCCCTTGCGATAACGGCCCCCCTTTGTGCGGACATTTGTCGAGCAAGGCAAACACCTTGTTATCGCTATTTCTGAAAATGGCCACATCAGGCTTGGCACTACGCACGACAACGCGTGCACCGAGCACCGGAATATCATTGATGTTACAGATCGGTTTCCATTCTTGAGACATGCTTATCCTTAAATTTATTTGCTGTTGCCTATCCCCGTTGATCCGCTGGTTAACGCTACACGGGGATCAACGGAGAGATTCTGCATACTGTGTGACTTAAACCGACAGCATCTCGAACTGACGCGTATCGACCTGGGCTTTTTCCGGCTCGTGCCATGGATCCGATTCGCCTTCCAGCGCAAACAGCAGATTTTGGTATAGTTCCTTGCGCCGCTCTGCATCATCGACCACGATCCTCTTGGCATGGTCAAGACCGACACGTGCCAGGTAATGCACGGTACGCTCCAGGTACCAGCCCTCTTCCCGGTACAGCTGCAAGAATGCGCCGGTATATTCCATCACTTCCTCATGCGTCTTGAGCTTGACAAAAAACTGCGCCACTTCGGTCTTGATGCCGCCGTTACCGCCGACATAAATTTCCCAACCTGAATCGACTCCAATCACACCGACGTCCTTGATTCCTGCCTCGGCGCAATTTCGCGGGCAACCCGAGACCGCCAGCTTGACCTTGTGCGGCGCATACATACGCGCCAGTTCGCGCTCCAGTTGCTGTCCCATTAAAGTAGAATTTTGCGTCCCCATCCGGCACCACTCGCTGCCGACGCAAGTCTTGACGGTACGCAATCCCTTGGCATAGGCCAGACCCGATGGCATACCAAGGTCCTGCCAGACCGCACGCAGATCCTCTTTTTTCACGCCCAGCAAATCGATACGCTGGCCGCCAGTCACCTTGACGGTTGGAATCTTGAATTTATCCACCACATCGGCAATACGGCGTAATTCAGACGAGTTGGTTTCGCCGCCCCACATACGCGGAATGACCGAATAAGTACCATCTTTCTGGATATTGGCGTGGGCACGCTCATTGATGTAGCGCGATTGCGGATCATCTTTGGCTTCGCGCGGCCAGGTCGAGATCAGGTAATAATTGATTGCCGGGCGACAGCTGGTGCAACCGTCCGGCGTACGCCAGTCCATGAACTTCTGGGTGCTGGCCACAGTCAGGAGCTTCTCTGCCTTGATGGCATCACGCACCTGCTGATGGGTATGATCAGTGCAGCTGCACATCGCCTTGACCTTGGTGCTATCGCTGTAATCGCTGCCAACGGTGAACATGAGTATCTGTTCAACCAGACCGGTACACGAACCACAGGAAGCGGAGGCCTTGGTGTGCTTACGCACTTCATCGAGCGTCAAGAGGCCTTTTTCCTTGATGGTGTTGACGATCGTGCCCTTGCAGACGCCATTACAGCCGCAGACTTCGGCCGTATCGGGCATCACTGCCGCCTTGGTAAAACCCTCGTGACCAACGTCGCCGGTACTGGACTCACCAAACATCAGCGAATCACGGATCTCGGAAATATTTTTCCCTTCCCGCAGCAGCTTGAAATACCAGCTACCGTCTGCCGTATCGCCATAGAGACAGGCGCCAATCAGCTTATCGTCTTTCACGACCAGCTTCTTGTAGACGCCACCGATGGGGTCCGACAGGATGATCTCTTCGGTATCTTTGCCACCCATGAATTCACCAGCGGAAAAAAGATCAATACCGGTGACCTTGAGCTTGGTGGAAGTCACCGACCCCTGATAGCGGCCGATACCAAAATTACCCAGATGATTGGCGCAGACCTTGGCCATTTCAAACAGGGGTGCCACCAGGCCATACACCGTGCCACGGTGGTTCACGCATTCACCAACCGAATAGATTTTCGGATCATAGGTTTGCATGGTGTCACTGACGACAATGCCGCGGTTGCAGTACAGGCCAGCAGATTCCGCCAGCGCAGTGTTGGGGCGGATTCCCACTGCCATCACGATCAGCTGTGCCGGAATTTCAAGACCATCGGTGAAGCGAATGCCCTTCACCTGACCCAGATCATCGCTGAGAATGGCTTCGGTATTTTTTTCCAGCAGGAAGTTCAGGCCACGGTCTTCCAGTGATTTTTGCAGCATCCTGGCAGCGACAGGGTCAAGCTGGCGTTCCATCAACCAGCCCGGCAGATGCACTACCGAGACGTGCATGCCGCGCATCATCAGGCCATTGGCCGCTTCCAGTCCCAACAAGCCACCGCCGATCACTACCGCATGGGTGTGTTTTTCGGCCGCTTCGATCATTGTATTGGTATCGTAAATGTCGCGGTAGGCAATAACACCTGCGGCATTCTTGCCTGGCACCGGCAAAATAAAAGGCGTCGATCCGGTCGCGATGAGCAGACGATCATAGGCAGCCTCGGTACCGTCGGCAGCAATCACGACACGCTTGATGCGGTCGATCCTGACGATGGTTTTACCCAGATGCAGCGTGATGTTATTTTCCTCATACCAATTAACATCGTTGAGCATGATGTCTTTAATGGTTTGCTCGCCTGCCAGCACGGGCGAAAGCAAAATACGGTTGTAGTTGGCATAAGGTTCCGCACCAAAAACGGTAATGTCATAAAGATCGGGTGCAATCTTGATCAACTCTTCCAGGGTACGCACACCTGCCATACCGTTTCCCACCATCACTAACTTTAACTTCTTCATGATCCGCTCCCAGGCTGTTCTCAATAATGTATAAGCAAGAGCAGTGCCAGTTCTCACGCACTAGCGGTGAGCGTTTCTTTTTTACAGCGTAGAACAAGCGGTAAAAATACAAACATCAGCATTCTGGCGCGTCTAGATTTGCTTTAAGCCTCATCTTATTTGGTTTGCCTCTGGATTGAGATCAGAAGACGATCGATATTACGCTTGCTCGACACCTTACTCAGCACCTCTCTGCAGCTCACAGTAACTCTCAGCGGCTATTGCGCACTTAAAAGTGGCGAGCAGGCATCTGACTTGGTGCGTCGCACAAGTAAAGTGCAGTTTCGCAAATTTTGCACTCACAGTTTGTACCGATTCGATGGCACGGCAATTGCAATAGTCCTGTCAGCGATTATTTTTTCCTCATTTAACTTTTACCATTGACTCCTGGAGCGACCATGCAAAAAACCTCTTTCTGGAAGCTGGGCCACCCTCCCACCTTATTTGCCGCCTTTTTCTATTTCGACTTGAGTTTCATGGTCTGGGTACTGCTGGGCCCCCTTGGAATTCAAATCGCCAGGGATCTGGGTCTGACCGCAGCACAAAAAGGCCTGATGGTCGCAACGCCCCTGCTTGCCGGCGCCTTATTGCGCATCGTCATGGGCATGCTGGTCGATCACCTGAAACCTAAAAAAGCCGGCCTTATCGGCCAGGTCATCGTCATCGTCGGTTTGTGCTGGGCCTGGCTGGGTAATCTGCACACCTACGAACAACTCCTGTTTCTCGGTATTATCCTGGGCGTGGCAGGAGCCGCTTTTGCCGTAGCGTTACCGCTGGCATCGCGCTGGTATCCTCCAGAACATCAGGGCACCGCCCTGGGCATTGCCGGCGCAGGTAATTCCGGCACCGCATTTGCAGCCTTGTTCGCGCCAACCCTGGCCATTGCCTTTGGCTGGCAAAACGTCTTTGGCCTGGCCATTATCCCGCTGCTACTGGCATTGGTGGTCTATATGGTGTTTGCCAAGGATGCACCAGGTGACGTGCCGACCAAATCACTCAGTGAGTATTTGTCCGTGCTGAAAGACAAGGACGCCTGGTGGTTCATGTTCTTTTATAGCGTTACCTTTGGCGGCTTTGCCGGTCTCGCCTCATCGCTGACGATTTATTTCAATACGCAATATGGCCTTTCTCCGGTCACTGCCGGTTACTTTACCGCTGCCTGCGTTTTTGCCGGCTCGATGGTCAGGCCACTGGGCGGGCGTCTTGCCGACCGCATCGGAGGTATCAAGACATTGTCGGTCATGTATGTCATCGCTGCAGCGTTTCTGTTCATCGCCTCTATCGGCCTTGAGTCGGCAACTGGCGCAGTCATCGCTTTTGTCGGCGCCATGCTGGCACTGGGCACTGGTAATGGCGCCGTGTTTCAACTGGTACCACAACGTTTTCGCAAGGAGATGGGCGTCATGACCGGGCTGGTCGGCATGGCCGGTGGCGTCGGCGGTTTTTACCTCGCTTCAAGCCTGGGCTATTCGTATCAGCTGACCGGCAGCTACCAGGCCGGCCTGACCATCTTTGCCAGTCTGGCGGTCATCGCCCTGCTCGGTTTATCATTGGTAAAAAAACGCTGGCGTACCACCTGGGGCTCGGCTGCCATGACGACAGCCAAGATCTAATCCAACCGGCCTTTTCAACGGGATCACGACATGTCGCTCATCGTCAGTACTGGCCACCACTCGATTGCGGGTAAGCGTCCCCGCAATGAAGACTTTGTTGGTATGGTGACGCCAAATGAACCAGAACTCTCCAGCAAGGGCCTGATGGCGGCCATTGCTGACGGTGTCTCTGGCAATGAAGGCGGGCGTGAAGCATCCGAATACGCCGTGCGCGGTCTGCTCAGCGATTACTACGCCACACCGGATACCTGGGAAATCACGACTTCGCTGGAAAAAGTGCTGATTGCCATCAATAGCTGGGTACAGCAACAAGGTAGCGTACGCAAGGAACTGGCGGGTATGGCCAGTACACTCACCACGCTGGTGCTGCGTGGCCGCATGTACTACAGCGCACATGTCGGCGATACCCGCTGCTATTTGCTACGCGACGATAAACTGCAAAAACTGACGCAGGATCATGTCTGGGACCGCCCCGAAATGCAGCACGTATTGACAAGGGCCATCGGCATGGATACCCGACTGGCAATCGACCACGGCATGGGAGAAGTGCATCAGAATGATGTCTTCCTGTTAGTGAGCGACGGCGTCTGGTCGGCGCTGACCCAGTACGATATCAGTGATTTTCTCCGCCAGGTCAGCCAGGGCACGCTATCACCGGAACAAGCCAGCGCAGCACTTTGCGAGGCGGCACTGGCTGCAGGTTCACAGGACAATGCCAGCGCAATCATCCTGCAGGTCAAGACCTTGCCGCAAGGTGACCTGCGCGATGCGCTCTCCGGCCTGCAAAATTTACCGGTACCGGCCAGGCTTAAACCAGGCCAGACCATCGATACTTACGAGGTAGAGGAAGTGATGCACACCTCGATGACCACACTACTCTATCTCGTGAACGATGCACGGCATCAGCGCAAGTTGGTACTAAAAACCCTGCATCCGGACCGTGCCAACGACGCCTTTGAACGCTCTGCCTTTGCCCACGAAGCCTGGCTTGCCAAACGTGTAGTGGCACGCTTTTTCCCGCAGGTCATTGAGCCTGAGCAGAGAAATTTTCTCTACTATTTATCGACCTGGCACGCGGGTAATTCACTGCAGGCCATGCTGGCGGCAGGACACCATTTTACGGTTCCAGACGTTATCACCTATGGCAGCAAGCTGGTACGTGCAGTCGGTGCGCTACACCGGCGCAGTATTCTGCACCGGGATATTAAACCAGCCAATGTTCACCTCGGTGACGACAATGAAATTCGTATACTTGATCTGGGCGTGGCGCAATCAGGATTTGACTCAGGAGAGCCGAGCGTGACGGCCAGTTTTAGTATGGCAGGCACGCCCTCTTTTCTGGCGCCTGAGCAATTCCAGGGCAGTAATGCGACCTGCCAAAGCGATATTTACGCCACTGGTGTCACGCTCTACCATCTGCTGACACGGCATTATCCCTATGGCGAGATCGAACCGTTCCAGCGTCCCAGATTTAGCGCTCCCGTCGCCGCGGGCCGTTATCGCCCGGATCTGCCGGTCTGGCTGGAACATGTCCTGCTCAAGGCAACTGCACGTGACCCGCTGGAACGTTTTGAAACTGCCGAAGAATTTTTACTGGCACTGGAGCGCGGAGCCGCCCGTCCGCTGCCGGCACCAGCGCAGATCCCGTTGATCAAGGGCGACCCGGCCACGCTCTGGCGCGTGGTGGCAAGCGCTTCCATCGTACTGAACCTGCTCTTGATGTATGTGCTGCTGATACGTTAAAACAAGGTCGTATTTTTCGCTATCTTTATCTTTATCTTTAATGTTACTGCAGGGCACTTCTGCATCAGGCCGGCACATCACGGCAAAGGCAAACCTTCGGCAATGGCAACCCGCTGCAAGGCAGATTCGAGCATAGAGCGGGCATTGGCCGCCGTGCGTTGCAGATCACGGTGTAACGCTGCATCGCCCGAATTACTATTTTCACATTGTTCACTGTAGCGCTCAAAACTTACCAGCGTGAGCAAAATTTCGACCAGGTGTCCCGGACATTCGCAATTGATACTGACCGCGCTAACGGCAATCGCTTCCAGCGCAGCGTCATCAAAGAGCCGAATGGGAATACCATCCTGCATGGCAACGGCCATCTCGCCGGGACCTGTCACTTGATATCGTCCGAATACTGCATCTCCGGCATAACGTGCCGAACTCATCAGCGCAGTGTGGCAAAGCGCCTCAATTTCAACGACATCGTGCGACATCCTGGCAACCAGATAACCGGCCTGGCGTAATTGCCTGATCGTGCGGCTAGAACAAAATCGATACAACATCAGTACAGCGCTGGCCCCTGCCATCTGCCTGGCTTGCGCGATCAGTTGCAATGAATCTTGCGTTATTTCAGAAAACTCTATTACCAGGACGTCTACCGGAAATCCAGCCAGGACGTCTACCGCAACCGCTAAATTGCTACAGCTTTTGACCACCTCAACGCGATTGAAAGGCAGCTTGCGTCCCGACATATAGCGTACCAGACCCTCGCCAATCAATGCGATGTGCAAGACGCCAGGTGTTGTTCCGGTTGAGGCCGGGCGCAATAATTCACGCGCAGCGTCGAGCATGTCGCCTAACTGGGTTTTTGTCAGTTGCGCCACATTACCGATAGGATTGCCCAGATCAACCAGTTGCTTGATCAGACCCAGGCGTTGTACCTGATCTAATGAGTAATGGCGTTGGCCATGCTCTGAACGTTGTGGATCCGATACCGCATAACGCCGCTCCCATACCCGCAAGGTTTCAACTGGCACGCCAGAGAGGCGTGCTGCAGCTCCGCTACGGTACGTCACATCGACGGCTTTTTTTGAACTCTCATCCACCATATTTATTGTCCGAAAATTAAAATTTATGTTGATTTTACTTAGTTTAATCTAGTTTAATCACATTGAACCGATTGTGAACTGATATTTTCATCTAAATATAGGTTCAAACCATGGACAAGTACATATAAATAGCCTACTGTACAGTAACTTACAAATAGACAACTGAGCCAAAAATGTCAACCTCCACACATCTCAACTCTGACGGGACTACATGTACTGTTTTTTTTGACGGCGCCTGTCCGGTATGCAGCAAGGAAATTGCGGCTTATCAGAAGATGTCTGGAGGTGACACCATCGATTGGGTTGACGCATCGACCTGCGACACCGCTTCGCTTGGAGAGGGTCTGGAACGGGCCGACGCCCTACAACGCCTGCATGTCAGGGACAGTAACGGAAAACTTATTTCTGGTGCAGCAGCTTTCATAGAGATCTGGAAAAAATTACCTGCCTTTGCCTGGCTGGCACCGTTATTGTCACTACGCCCGGTCTTGGCAGTGCTGGAGTTTTCATACAGAATTTTTTTAGTCGTAAGGCGTCTCTGGCGCCCGCGTTCGCCCTCCACCAAATCCGGACGCTGAAATACATCAAATTGACATTAGTGACCTACTTTATCTTTACCCAATCAAGGAATGACCATGACAAGCCGCAGAAATTTCGTATTATCAGCAATCCCCGCTACCGTTTTGGCCTTATCAGCCTCCCGCATGGCTTTTGCACAGGCTGAACGACTCGAAGAGAGTTCTCCTGCTGCCAGCGCCCTTGGCTATAAGCATGATGCGAGCAAGGTAGATGTCAAAAAATATGCACAGTACGTAGCAGGTCACAATTGCGCAAACTGCCAGCTTTATGCTGGCAAGGCGACCGATCCGTGGGCCGGTTGCGGCGCCATGGGCGGCAAACAGGTCAACGCCAAGGGCTGGTGCATCGTCTGGGCTAAAAAAGCGTAACGAGACACCCTTGCATGACTTGCTTCAAAAATATAAAAAAGAACGTAACAAATAATACAAATAAAGAGTGTGAATGGCAACCAGGCTCAACTCGGGTACACACATCCCGCAAGTTGTCCCTTGTTTAATTTTTGTCC
>CANIFC010000073.1 GCA_947466695.1 Oxalobacteraceae bacterium
ACGAAAATGGTGTAGCTGCCGTGCGCCTTCTTTGCCGCATCCTCGGTAGCGAGCCGGATCATTGGATGAAGGATCTGCTCCAGCCGTTTTTTAGCTTGCGGCTGGCTAAACACATATTCGCGCATTTTTTTTCTATCCATCGCGCCGTTTGGCGAGATAAAGCCGGATCCGAATTCTTGCCGTATCGGTTCAATCCCGGCACCACCCGGAGCGGTAAGCTGGTGCGCAATAAGATCGGTATCCACCAGATACGCGCCGAGCTCAGCAAACATGTTGGCGACGGTCGTCTTACCGCTACCGATGCCGCCAGTGAGCCCCAGGGTGAATGCCGGCGTTGGCATCAGCCCAGTAAGCCCAGATACTGCTGGGAGAGTTGCTTGCCCCAGAGTAGTGCAATCAGGCCGGCTGCTGCCAGATAAGGACCAAAAGGAATCGGTTTATTTTTGCTCATGTTGGCAAATATCATCATCGATATCCCGACCAGGGCCCCGACTAGAGAGGACAGCAGCACGATGACCGGAAGCATTGCCCATCCCATCCACGCGCCTAGCGCCGCGAGAAGTTTAAAGTCACCATAACCCATTCCTTCCTTGCCAGTCGCCAGCTTGAAGATCCAGTAGATAGACCATAGCGACAGATAGCCTGCTGCGGCACCAATGACAGCATTGCTTAGTGATGTGAAGGTGCCGTTCATGTTAACCAGCAGGCCACACCATAAAAGGGGATAAGTCAGGTCGTCGGGTAACAACTGGGTATCGGCATCAATGAAGCTCATTGCCACCAGAAACCAGACAAAAAGTACCGAACTCAGGCCCGCCAGGCCAGTCCCGAAATGCCAGATCATGAAGCCCGACAGAACCCCGGTCAGTAGTTCAACGATAGGATAACGGACGGAAATAGACGCTTTACATCCGGTACATTTACCACCGATGAACAGATAGCTCACTACCGGAATGTTTTCCAGCGCCGTGATCTGATGATGACAATTAGGGCATGCCGAACGGGGCAACATCAGATTAAACTGGTCTGTATGGGGTAAGTCAATACCACTTTCGCTGGCGACGTAGTTGTCCGATTCCCTTTGCATCATTTTGGGAATACGATAAATGACGACATTGAGAAAGCTGCCGATCAGTAAACCGATAATGCCGGCCAGGGAGGCATGTACCCAGCTACCTGGCGCAGCAAAAAGAAGCAAATCAAACATCAAACCACCGAACCCAACTTGAAAATTGGCAGATAAAGCGCTACAACCAGGCCACCAATAATGACACCGAGAACGACCATGATGATTGGTTCCATCAGGCTTGAGAGGGCGCCGACGGCTTCGTCGACTTCTTCTTCGTAGAAATCGGCAACTTTGCCCAGCATGGCGTCCAGTGAACCCGACTCTTCTCCGATGGAGACCATCTGTGTCACCATATTAGGAAACACATTAGCGTTCTGCATGGCAACGGTCAGGCTGGTACCTGTGGTCACTTCGGTCTGAATTTTAATCGTGGCATCAAGATAGACTGCGTTACCGGCAGCACCACCAACTGAATCGAGCGCTTCGACCAATGGTACCCCGGCAGCAAACATGGTCGCAAGAGTCCGGGTCCAGCGTGCGATAGTCGCCTTGCGTATGACGTCGCCAAAAATTGGCGCCTGCAATAACATCCGGTCCATGAAGCGCTGCATGGTCAGCGAGCGCCTCCAGCTATGCATGAAAAAATAAATTGCACCAAAGAGCGCGCCGAAAATGATGTACCAGTAGCTGACAAAAAATTCTGAAATTGCCATGACGACCAGTGTCGGTCCTGGCAGCTCGGCACCAAAGCTGGAGAACACCTCTTTAAAGGCGGGCACAACAAAGATCATGATGACGGCGGTGACAATAAATGCCACCCCGAGAATGGCGATCGGATAGGTCAGTGCTGATTTGATCTTCGCCTTGATGGCCAGGGTTTTTTCTTTATACGTCGCCAGCCGGTTGAGCAAATCATCGAGAATACCAGCCTGTTCACCGGCTCCGACGAGATTGCAGAATAGCGCATCGAAGTAAAGCGGATATTTGCGAAATGCCTGATTCAGGCTGGTACCAGTTTCCACATCGCTGCGGATGTCGAGCAATAATTTTGAAACGGAAGCGTTGGAGTGACCTCTGCCAACGATGTCGAATGACTGCAGCAAGGGAACGCCGGCTTTCATCATCGTGGCCAGTTGACGGGTGAACAGGCAGATATCTTTGTCGGTTATTTTTTTCCCGGAACTGTAACTTTTCTTCTTCATCTTGGTGACAAGAATACCTTGCCGGCGCAAGGTGACATTCACCACCGACTCGCCACCGGCACGTAATTCTCCACGCACTAATTTGCCTTGCTTGTCCTTACCTTCCCAAGTGTAGATATTTTCCCTGGGTGCTGCTGGTTTTGCCCTGCTTGAAGTCGTGGCCATGTCGCGATTCCCATACCTTTAGTCGTTAGTACAACCTAATACTTCTTCGAGGCTAGTCGCCCCTTGCTTCACTTTTTGCAAGCCTGACTGACGTAAGCTTTTTACACCGTCTTTTTCGGATTGCTTTTTAATTTCGAGTGCGGATCCGTTGGACAATATGATACGTTCAATTGCCTCGGTAATTGGCATGATCTGATAAATTCCAACCCGTCCCTTATAGCCACTGCCATTACAACGTTCGCAACCTACCGGACCATACGGTTTCCAGGTTCCATCGAGGTCATTGTCGTTGAATCCTGCCTGCAATAGCACTTCATCGAGAATTTCCACCTGTTTTTTACAAGTGCAGAGCCGGCGTGTCAGTCTTTGCGCGGTAATCAAAATAATTGATGAGGCAATGTTAAAGGGAGCGACCCCCATATTCATCAAACGCGTCAGGGTCGAGGGGGCGTCGTTGGTATGTAAGGTCGAAAATACCATATGTCCCGTTTGCGCCGCCTTGATCGCGATATCGGCTGTTTCGAGATCACGAATCTCACCCACCATAATAATATCCGGATCTTGCCGCAGAAAGGATTTGAGCGCAACAGGAAAAGTAAGTCCGGCCCGCTCATTAATGTTGACCTGATTAACTCCGGGCAAGTTAATTTCTGCTGGATCTTCGGCTGTTGAGATGTTGATGCCCGGTTTATTGATAACGTTCAGGCAGGTGTATAAGGAAACGGTTTTTCCGGAACCGGTCGGGCCGGTGACCAATACCATGCCATAGGGACGTTGAATCGCGTTCATTAGCGTGGCTTTTTGGTCTGGATCATAGCCAAGGGCATCAATACCCATTTGCGCCTGTGAGCCATCCAAAATACGCATGACAATTTTTTCGCCAAACAAGGTCGGCAAAATACTCACCCGAAAATCGATCCCCTTGGTCGGGGAGAGCGCGAGCTTCATGCGGCCATCTTGAGGAATGCGCTTCTCGGAGATATCGAGCTTGGAGATGACCTTGATGCGCGAAACAAGTTTATCTTTGATCGCCAATGGCGGCTGGGTAATTTCACGCAGTTCACCATCGACCCGGAAACGTATCCGGTAAAATTTTTCAAAGGGTTCAAAATGTAAATCGGATGCACCCATATTGATCGCATCAATCAGCATTTTCTGTAAAAATTTGACCACAGGGGCATCGTCAACTTCGCTCGCCTGGGTGTCCGGTACGCCAGAGCTCAAGTCCTCGTCGTTAAATTCAATACTGTAATCGTCGCCAGCTAAATCACTGAGTGTCTGTTCCGATGTCTTACTGAGTTTTTCAAGTAGCTTGAGAAGAACATCATGCTGGACAATGACCAGTTCAATCCCCAGTCCGGTCTGAAATTTGATCTGATCCAAGGCGTTCGTGTTAGTCGGGTCTGATATGGCCAGTGAGATCTTGTTACCCTTTTTAGCCAGGGCAATCATGCGTTGCGTTTGCATCAGCTTCACATTGACGATTTTTTCCGGCAACATGCTTTCGTTGAACACGCTTAAATCCAGCAGCGGATAGCCAAACGTTTCGGAACAAAATGCCGCCAGCGCTTTTGCGCTGAGTAAGCCGCTTTGCAGCAAACTATCGACAAAGTAGGTTTTTTCCACCAGAGATTTTTTTTGTATCGGTTCAATTTGCGCAGGCGACAAGACATTGGCTTGTATCAGCGCTCTGGCGAGTCCGGATGAACTCGATGCTTGTGCAGCGAAATGGGGCGGAGTAGCGGACATAAGGACTCTTGGCAAAATTTAATACATAAATATTTACTTGAGATAATGTCGCAAGGCATCGACTTTGACTGAGTCGCTTGGGTCACTTACCATCAAACACGTGTATAAAGAGGTTCCCGCAATTAAACTATGTTACATGGCTATTGTCAAAATTTCGTATCAATTTTACTATTTTTATCGATTGATCCTTAGTTTCGACCACTTCAAGGATGCAACCCGGCAGTTTTAAGCAGACATTGGCTTCCGGAATGTCCTGTAGATATTCGAGAAGCAAGCCGTTGAGTGTTTTGGGTCCGTCAAGTGGAAAGCTCAGTTTCAGGCGTTTATTGATATCGCGCAGCGTAGTGCTGCCCTCAAGCAGGCATTGACTGTTTTCGTCCCAGCCAAAAGTATCAGCGCGGGCATTACCCGGCCGAGAAGTTGTAAATTCACCGATGACTTCTTCAAGAATGTCTTCCATCGTCACCAGGCCTTGCACCTCGCCATATTCATCGACGACGATACCAAATTTCTTTCGATTTTCCTGAAAATATTGTAATTGAGTGAGAACCTCGGTGTCTGCGGGAACGAAGTAGGGTGGATTGAGCAAGTGGCGAAAGTGCTCGACCGTGAGTTCGTGCTGGTTGAGCAATGCAATCGCTTTGCGAACATGCAAGACACCGATAATGCGATTGATCTCGCCTTCATAAACGGGTAACTTGTTGTGATAGCAGGTGGCCAGCTGTTGTTTTATCTCCTCTATCGGCATGGAAAGGTTGAGTGCCTCTACGTGCGAGCGTGGGGTCATGACATCACTGACTGAAATTTTTTCCAGATCAAACAGGTTGAGCAGAATACTTTTATGCTTATCGGCAACAAAGCTCTCGTCCTCCTGAACGATAGAGCGCAGTTCTTCGGGAGACAGCCGGTGTTCATGAATTTGCTTGCTGGAATCGACTTTTGCCAAGCGCAATAAGACATTCACGAACAGGCTGACGAACCATATCGCTGGCTGGCCAACGATGAGCAGCGGGCGCAAAATTACACTGGCAGGTAATGCGATGCGTTCCGGATAGTTGGCGCCGATGATTTTTGGCGAAATTTCAGTAAAAACAATTAATAGAAAGGCGACAATCGCACTGATGCTGATAAGGACTTCATTACCACTGCCATAGGCATCGATGGCAAGTGTCGTCATGATGACGGTAATCAGGGTGTTCACTACCGTGTTGGCAATAAGCACAATGGAGAGCAGCTTGTTGCTTCTTCCAAGTAGCCAGAGCGTGCTGATAGCGAATGTATTGCCGTGCCTGGCGAGATGCCTGAGATGATGGCGATTGACCGCCATCAGCGCAGTTTCAATCATGGCAAAGAAAGCTGACAACAAAATGAGTACAGCCAGAGACAATAATTGCAGCCATAACGGAATAAAACTCAAGCTGGCACCTTGGTTGATATTGCCATTGAGTCCAATATGGCGAAGTACCCTCTGGTCATGGGTTTAATGGTTGCGTTCAACCGCGAAACTGGTGAGTGCCAGTAACGCTTGCTTGTAGGGACTTTCGGGCAAGGCACTGATGGAGTCTGCAGCACATTTTGCTGCTTTTCCGGCTTCTTCTTTTGTGTAGGCTAGCGCACCAGAATGTGTTATCGCATGCAATATGGCATCGAATTTTGATTCGTCGCCCTGCTCGATACAGTTGCGTACCAGCATTCTCTGCTCTTGGGTGCCATGCTTCATCAGATAAATTAATGGTAAGGTGGGTTTGCCCTCACGCAGGTCATCCCCGACATTCTTACCAATCTCTTCGGCATTGCCCGAATAATCGAGCACGTCATCAATGAGCTGAAACGCGGTACCCAATGAGCGACCGTATTCTGCTGCAGCCTCTATTTGTCCTGGGTTGGCACCAGCAATGAGGGCGCCGATCTGGGCCGCAGCTTCAAATAATTTCGCTGTCTTTAAACGGATCACCTGCAAGTAGCGTTCTTCTGAAACGTCGGGGTCATGCATGTTAAGCAGTTGCAAGACCTCACCTTCGGCGATCACATTCGTGGCATCTGCAAGAATTTGCATAATGTGCATGCTATTAATGGACACCATCATCTGAAATGCGCGCGAGTATAAAAAATCGCCCACAAGAACAGATGCGGCGTTTCCAAACAAGGCATTCGCAGTCTGGCGCCCGCGTCGCAATGACGATTCATCAACAACATCATCATGCAGCAAGGTCGCGGTATGGATGAACTCGACGATAGCCGCGAGCTCATGATGATGCTTGCCTTGATACTGATAGGCGTTGGCCATCAGCAAGACGAGGATAGGACGAATGCGTTTGCCTCCGGCACTGATGATGTATTCAGCAATCTGGTTGACGAGTGGTACGTCAGAGTGAAGCTGTTGCCGGATGACCTGATTAACCGCCGCCATTTCGGGAGCGATAAATTCCGTAATACTGTTTTGCGTAGAGATGGCAGACAAGGGAGAACCTGCGAAAAATTCAAGATGGCGGAATTATACGATGTTGCCAAGTTGTTTGCGGAAAATGGCGGGTAAAACTTAGCAAGTTATTGGTACTTATTTTAGAAAATGTCGATCTGGACTAAAAAAATACAAAACCGGATGACTTTCATGCTGGTGACCCTTGATATTTTGGTTTGCAAGTATCTTGGCAGCGTAACTCGCAGGCGCTAAAAAAAGATCAGTGGTAGCGTAAATGCGTTTGATGCCAATAACAAGTGCAAGGATTTGGCCAAAAATATATCGACAAAGTTCCTTGATGATTGAAAGCCATCGCCAGAAAAAAATTTGTGTTGAAAGTCTTACGTAAAAAATAATCATTAACCGAGCTTATTTCCTGCTGAAAAAATATGCAAATAGGCTTTGACGATGGTGCTAACTCTATGTATAATTTGCGGTTCTTCCGTTTTCTTGAGTTTTTTAAAGGTAACGAAGAAAATCCCTATATTTATTTGATGAGGTTTCACATGTACGCGGTCATAAAAACCGGTGGCAAACAATATAAAGTTGTCGCTGGTGAAAAACTTAAAGTAGAACAGATACCTGCAGACATTGGCTCCGAAATCACCATAGATCAAGTACTCGCCATGGGCGAGGGAGATACCATTAAAGTTGGTACTCCATTGGTTGCAGGTGCTACGGTGCTGGTTAAAGTGATTGATCACGGACGCCACGACAAGGTTCGCATTTTCAAAATGCGTCGTCGTAAGCATTACCAGAAGCGTCAAGGCCATCGCCAAAACTACACTGAACTGCAGATTGTTTCTATCAACGGCTAAGCCGTTACCAGAGCAATTTGTCCATCTCAATTTCAAGGAGCTAATAAATGGCACACAAAAAGGGCGGCGGCACCACGCGCAACGGCCGTGACTCAGAGTCAAAACGACTCGGCGTTAAAGTCTACGGCGGTCAGTCCATCAATGCTGGCGGTATCATCATTCGTCAACGCGGTACACGCGTTCACGCCGGTGAAAACGTCGGTATGGGCAAAGATCACACTTTGTTCGCACTGACACCAGGTAAAGTACAATTTGCCATCAAGGGCGCTGCAAAGCGTCAATACGTTACTGTTGTTACAGCAGCTGCAGTTGTTGCAGTAGCCGCATAAGCGAGCAGTAAGGCGCAAGCCCGTATAGAAAAGGCTCTGCCGTTGGTAGAGCCTTTTTAATTTTTTAGTAAGAAATAATATGCAGGATGGATGCAAAGTAGTTTTTGCGCTGTGTGCACGCTCACTGCACGGCAAATAGTATTGTTGTCCATCTATTGTTGTATTCGCCAGATCCAAAGCTTGAAATGCCGCGCTGCAACGTGCGCTCAATTTCCTCTGGTACTGGTGCTAAGGCTGAAAAGCTCTACTGTTTAGGTGGCAAACATGAAATTTATCGACGAAGCAAGAATTGAAGTCATTGCAGGCGATGGCGGAAACGGCGTCGCCTCTTTCTGTCGTGAGAAGTTCCGGCCCTTTGGTGGCCCGGACGGCGGCGATGGTGGTAAGGGTGGCAGTATTATTGCGGTAGCTGACCGTAATATCAACACTTTGGTTGACTTCCGTTTTTCCAAGCTGCATAAAGCTAAAAATGGTGAAAACGGCCGTGGTGCCGATTGTTACGGCAAAGGCGCGGATGACATTATCTTGCGCATGCCGGTCGGTACGCTGATCGTTGATCGCAACACGGACGAATCAGTCGCCGACCTGACCGAGCATGGTCAGGAAGTTGTCCTGGTCAAGGGCGGTGAAGGTGGTTGGGGTAACATCCATTTCAAATCATCGACCAACCGTGCCCCGCGTCAGCGTGGTGATGGTAAAGAAGGTGAGCGACGAGAGTTAAAACTGGAATTGAAAGTGCTGGCTGACGTTGGTTTGCTGGGCTTGCCAAACGCGGGTAAATCGACGTTTATTACTGCCGTTTCCAATGCGCGGCCAAAAATTGCCGATTATCCGTTCACAACCTTGCACCCAAATTTAGGTATGGTTCGCGTCAGTCACGAGAAAAGTTTCGTGATTGCCGATATCCCTGGTTTGATTGAAGGCGCTGCGGATGGTATCGGTCTGGGTGTTCAGTTCTTAAAGCATTTACAACGTACTGGTCTGCTGTTGCACATTGTCGATCTGGCGCCGTTTGATGATACGGTTGATCCGGTCAAGGATAACAAGGCGCTGGTCAAGGAATTACGCAAGTACGACGAATCCCTGTATGAAAAGCCACGCTGGCTGGTACTCAACAAGCTCGATATGCTGAGTCCGGAAGAGCGCAAGAAACGTGTCAAGGATTTCGTGAAGCGGTTTGCCTGGAAAGGACCTGTTTTTGAAATCTCAGCCTTGACGCATGAAGGCTGCCAGGATCTGGTCGTGGCGATCTATTCATATCTGGCAGAAAAACGTCAGGCCGAACAGCGCTCGCAAGAAACGCAGATGAAAGAAGAGGCGCAAGGTATTTTGTCCATTGATCCGGATGATCCTCGCTTCAAGGTTTTTGAAGAGTAAAAAAGTAAGAGTGAAAACGATTGTTTGAAGGCCCGATGTTCAAATGCCGGAAATAAAAAAAGCCTGATATTCAGGCTTTTTTTTCGTCTCCTGAGTTCAGACGATGGTCATGCACGAGCCATCGTTATCGAGTGTCGTTACCGAGTGTCGTTACCGAGTGTCGTTATCGAGGGTCGTTACCGAGTATCGTTACCGGAGGTCGTTACCGAGAGTCGTTACCGAGAGTTTCTCCCGAAGGCCGGTTTGATGCCGGTTGCCGGTGAGTTTTGAATTGTTATCGGTAAAGTTTCTTTAAAAAGATCAGGTACTTAAACGTCTCGATCCATGATCGCTGAACATCTTCCTATGCGTTGTATTCAGCTGCTTTAGCAGGAAAAAGTACTTAATCCGGAATTAAATTTCGTTTCTTTGTTGCGCCGCCACATAAAGTATAATTGTTTGTATTGGCATGGCTAAATATTAACTCAACAACCGTATAGCAACCCTGGTATTACTCTCTATGTATTCTGTGATTCAAAACGCCAAACGGCTGATAATTAAAGTAGGTTCATCCCTGGTGACCAATGATGGCAAGGGATTGGACCGGGTGGCGATTGAAAAATGGGCGATACAGATTGCGCAATTACGCAAGATGGGCAAGGAAGTGGTAATGGTGAGTTCCGGTGCCATCGCCGAAGGGCGGCAGCGTCTGGGGTTTGACAAGCGACCTACCGGTATTCATGAATTGCAGGCCTGTGCGGCCGTGGGTCAAATGGGTTTGGCGCAAATTTACGAAACCAGCTTTCGCGCGCATGGTCTGGGGACTGCGCAAATTTTACTCACACACGCCGATCTGGCGGATCGCGAGCGCTATCTCAATGCCCGCTCTACCCTCGTGACATTGCTGGGTTTCGGTATTGTGCCGGTCATTAATGAAAATGATACCGTTGTCACTGATGAAATCAAGTTTGGCGACAACGATACGCTCGGTGCGCTGGTCGCCAATCTGATCGAGGCCGATGCCTTGATTATCCTGACGGACCAGAAAGGCTTATATACCGCCGACCCACGCAAGGACCCCTCTGCCCAGTTTGTCCACCAAGGGCTGGCTGGAGATCTTGCGCTGGAGTCGATGGCCGGTGGTGTAGGTTCGAGTGTGGGTAGCGGTGGCATGCTGACCAAGATACTGGCGGCCAAGCGCGCGGCCCGGTCAGGGACCCACACCGTTATTGCCAGCGGGCGGGAAGATAACGTGCTTGTGCGTCTGGCCGGTGGCGACGCGATTGGAACCTTGCTGACCTCGCAAATGGCGCCCTTGGCAGCGCGTAAGCAGTGGATGACCGATCATCTGCAAACTGCCGGACAAATTGTGCTTGATGCCGGTGCGGTGCAAAAGCTGACACTGGAAGGTAAATCGCTCTTGCCAATCGGCGTATTGGAGGTCCGGGGGGAATTTGGCCGCGGCGCCGTTATCACTTGCTACAACGAGGCCGGTCTGGCAATCGCCCGTGGCTTGAGCAATTACACCAGCGCCGATGCCCGCCGGATCAGGCGCCACGCCTCTTCTGAAATCAAGTCGAATCTCGGCTTTGTCGAGGAGCCCGAACTTATCCACCGCGATAATATGGTGTTGCTATAAAAAAGGCCGGCACCACTTTTTTATCAGCAGAATCCAGCCTTTTTTACTTCAGGGGTAGCGGGTCTTAATCCCTGATGCGTACCAGCGTTGATTTGCCAAACAGGCTCTCAATTAAATCAACGGCCAGTTTTGCCGTCTGATTGCGGATGTCCAGCGCCGGGTTGAGCTCGACTACATCGAGCGAGGCAAGCATACCGGTATCGGCAATCATCTCCATGCACAGTTGGGCTTCGCGATAGGTCGGGCCGCCAAGCACTGCAGTACCGACACCTGGCGCAATTGCCGGATCAAGGCAGTCCAGATCGAAGCTGACGTGTAAATGCGTATCTTCATCCAGACCTTCCAGTGCGGAGGCCATGACGGCACGCATGCCATGTTCATCGATGTAACGCATGTCAAATACCTGCATGCCCATTTCGTGAATAAAGCGCCGCTCGCCTTCATCCACGCTACGAATGCCAATCAGGCGGATGTCGCCCGGTTGCATGGCAGGCGTGTAGCCGCCGTAGCCAGTCAACTCCTTGGGGCCGTGACCCATCAGACAGGCCACCGGCATACCGTGAATATTACCGGTCGGGCTGATGCTGGACTGATTGCTGTCGGCATGGGCATCGAGCCATATCACGCGCAATTTCTTGCCAACTTTTTTGCAATGGCTGGCAATGGCACTGATGGAACCTATTGCAAGGCAATGGTCGCCACC
>CANIFC010000074.1 GCA_947466695.1 Oxalobacteraceae bacterium
AAAAATATCTAGCGAAAAACTAGGTGAGTTGAGTGCATAGAATTTACTCAATATAAAGCGCAGCGACTACCGGCGGCGGCGTGTGGGGGCTGTTGGAGAAATCTTATTCGCGCTGTAAATTTATGGCTGTTTATTGACTCAATACCAATAAACAGCCATTTTTTCGCCTTTTTACCTGTTTGCTGTGACAGAAATTTTGCTGTGACAGAGGGGTGTGACAGACACTCTGTCACACCAATTATTTAATGTTTTCAAGGACTTACAGCCTGTTTTGGGGGGGTGTGACAGTGTGACAGACTTTTTTAGGGTGTCTGGGTAGATTAATGTAATTATTCGTGGTTTTCTGGCGTGATTTTGTGGCCTGATCGTTGCCGCCAGTTTCAATAGATCATGTCTTGTTGGCCTTATCGTGGCTGCGTCCACATTTTCACCACCCCCCTGTCAAGGTACTCTACGCTGATTTAGAAACAAGGGTAATTCGAACCCCGCGCTTTCTCTATTCAAAAGCGTACGCTAGGGGGGTTGTATTGTCCTGTGTGATAACAGACAAAGGGGGGGTGAATTGGTGCCGCGCCTGCTTGCCGCTTGAGACCCCCCCTATTAAGGTACTTCCGGCGGCTATCCTGACGAGGGTAATTCAGACCCCGCCGTTTCGCCAGCGTGTATATGGGCACTTAGTTAATTCGATGATAAATGATGTACTGAAAGTTAATGCTGGTTGAATTGGTGCCGCGCCTGCTTGCCGCTTGAGACCCCCCCCCATTAAGGTACTTCCGAGGGCTATCCTGACGAGGGTAATTCAGACCCCGTCAAGATTCTAGCGGGAGCCGTTTGTAATTTCCTGTCGTTGTGCCTGAATGGTCTTGTCACCTTATTTGTTATAGCCTTGAGTGATAACAGGAAAGGGGGCTGGTTGATTGTCCAGTCTTGCCATTAAAATGACAATGGAGCAACAAAAAAGTCTAAGGAATTTCTTTTGCATCCATGATTGCATCCATAGCGTGTTTTTGAAAAACGTAGATCGTTTATCCATGCGGGTTTCAAGGCATTATTCGACTGCCGTCCGCTCCGCCAGATGTGTAAAAAGACGAGCTGATTGCTCGTCTTTTTTTGCCTAAAATTTTGTGTGTATCCAATATCTTTATCTGTTGGAAACTTACGATACCCGAATTTAATGTATCGTAAGTAATATCAAAATTATGTAGACGATATTTTGTCAAGCTCTCCGCCTAATGCAAATACCAGATCATCAAGCATGCTGGCGAGTTCTGCTGTCATTAATATAAAATCAGCATTAAAACGCTCATCCTCATTGTTCGTTCTATTCTCTTTATCTTCGTCTAAAATTTCTAATGCTTTGATGCGCTTCAGGGCCAGGGTCTCAGTGAGAACAAAGGAAACCCTGTCATTCCAGGTGAGCGCCATTTTTGTGCATTGCTTGCCGGCCGAGATGTGATGTTGTACTTCATCCGCATCGAGGGAGTGGTTAACATAACGCACCGTTGCCTTGTCTTCAGTATGCGAACGAAGTTCCGTGTCCTGATCGATCGTGAAGCCTTTTGGCGCCTCACTGGCAATTAGCCAGTCTGTCATTGCCGTTTGTGGCGACAACTTGACGCGCAAGCTCTCAAGAGGCAACTTGTCACATTTGAGTAAAAGTTTAATGACGTCGTCGGCTTTAGACGGGCTTGACGTATCGATGACGAGCCATCCGTTAATTGGATCGATCCAGACCCATGTGCTGCGTTTTATACCAAAAGCACGTGGGAGTAATTCCTCAGTGATGCGCTCCTTTAAATCCTTCATCGCCTTGCGACCTGGCGCGAATCCTTGCTGTTCTTCTAATTCAGCTGCTCTCGCTTTTGCAACCTGATTAATGACGCTCGAAGGGAGTAATTTTTTCTCAGTAGACAAGAGCAAGAGTAATTGCTGATTCACGCTGTGAATAAGTTGTTCATTTTCTCTCGGAGAGGCCCAGCCTTCGCTCTGCATTTCATTTGAAGGGCAATTGGAAAACGCTTGTGAGCCTAATTGTTTGCTGAATTGTTCTATATCGACCTTCCAAGGAGAAGGCAGGCGGAAAATCTGTAAATTCTTGAACCACATATTGAAACCCGGAAAAGATAATTCATCTATTTTACACGCTCGCAATCATGAAAAATATCCGCAGAGAAGGATATCGCATCCGTCATAAAGTCGTTGGTAACTTTTTATTTCGCCCTATGTTTGTTTTAATCGGCGTCACTTTTAAAAAAGCCAGTTTGGTCTCTGGATATTTTTATCCTATATTTTTTATATAAGTCTCTATGATTTTTTCGTTTGAGAATTAGTTCATTCGTCAACCAATCTGGACGATTGAATGAATAACGGCTTGCCGTAGCTGCTTTGGGGACATGGGTACTGTGTAGACAGTATAATATGCGTTGATTACCACCTTGCGTTTGCTTAGGGCAGACGAAATTGATACGCCATGCTAGCTCAACAAAAACAAGAAATATTAGAACTTCTTCAGAATGCCGTTGCTCCATTGTTAGTGGGTAGCGATCTGACTCCTCATATCGTTCTGGAACGGCCCAGAGATCCATCGCATGGAGATATCGCCTGTAATATTGCAATGCAGATTGCCAAATCTCTCAAGAAAAATCCGCGCGAGCTGGCGCAGGCAATTGTTGCATCGCTTGTTGAAAACAAAAGCTCTTTAATCGCTGATGTTGAAATTGCCGGGCCGGGATTCATTAATATCAGGCTGGCGATCGAAGCCAAGCAAAAAATTGTTACGACGATTTTGCAACAAACAGAAAAATTTGGCCGCGGGACGACCGGTACAGGAAAAAAAGTCATTGTAGAATTTGTTTCCGCAAA
This sequence comes from Oxalobacteraceae bacterium, assembly GCA_947466695.1. Lineage (GTDB taxonomy): Bacteria > Pseudomonadota > Gammaproteobacteria > Burkholderiales > Burkholderiaceae_D > Undibacterium. The sequence continues at coordinate 2,863 of CANIFC010000074.1, forward strand.
CCCTACCGGCCCGCTGCATGTCGGGCACGGGAGGCAAGGTGCTTTGGGTGATGCTCTCGCAGCACTATTGGAAGCGCAGAATTACGATGTTACCCGAGAGTTTTACTACAATGACGCAGGTGTTCAGATTGGTAATCTGGCACTCTCAGTTCAGGCACGCGCCAAAGGTATCAAACCAGGCGATTCTACCTGGCCCGAGTCTGCGTATAACGGGGAATATATCGCCGAAATCGCTCAGGACTTTCTGGCTAAAGGCGCAGTTTCAGCCAGCGATGGCGCGTCGGTAACTGCCAGCGGCGATGTCGACGATCTCAATTCTCTGCGTCAATTCAGCGTTACCTATTTACGCCGTGAACAAGATATTGACTTGTTAGCATTCGGCGTTAAATTTGACAATTATTATCTCGAATCGTCTCTTTATGCCGATGGCAAAGTAGAAGCAACGGTTGCTGCCCTGACTGCTGCCGGCAAGACATATGAAGAAGATGGCGCGCTGTGGTTGCGCACTACCGAGTATGGTGATGATAAAGACCGGGTAATGAAAAAGTCCGATGGAACTTATACGTATTTTGTTCCCGACGTCGCTTATCATATTGTTAAATGGCAGCGTGGCTATACCAAGGCCATTAATATTCAGGGCAGTGATCACCACGGAACTGTCGCCCGCGTACGTGCAGGCCTGCAGGCCGTAGACATTGGTATTCCACAAGCTTATCCGGACTATGTATTACATAAGATGGTGACCGTCATGAAAGACGGAGCTGAGGTTAAAATATCCAAACGTGCTGGTTCCTATGTTACGGTACGCGATCTGATTGAATGGTCAGGTAATGGCGACGTAGTTAAAGGACGCGATGCAGTTCGATTTTTTCTCATTTCACGCAAGGCGGATACAGAATTCGTGTTCGATGTGGATGTCGCCTTGGCGAGATCAGATGAAAATCCAGTTTATTATGTGCAATATGCTCATGCCAGAATTTGTTCAGTGCTGGCTCAGTACAGCGTTGATGAAGATGTCCTGGCAAAATTAGGGGAAGTCGATCTATCACCTCTGACAGCAGTACGTGAGGCCTCCTTGTTAGCGAAACTTTCGGAGTATCCAGAAGCGCTGCAAAAAGCTCTTGAAGAACTCGGTCCACATCAGGTTGCCTTTTATTTACGTGATTTAGCGGGTGAGCTACACAGCTATTACAATGCCGAACGCGTCTTGGTTGATGATCAGCCAACCAAAATGGCACGTCTGGCTTTGATGTTGGCGACCCGTCAAGTTTTACGTAATGGTTTAGCCCTTATTGGTGTGTCAGCACCAAACAAGATGTAAGTATTTTTTATCGGAGACGCATGAAATTTCAGCAAACTTATTGGTTCCGCCAGAATGGTGGCACCCTCATGGGGATGATTGTTGGTCTGGTCGTCGGACTCGGTATTGCGGTCGGTGTCGCTTTGCTCATTACTAAAACATCGACACCATTTACCAATAAATATGCCAAATCAGAAAAGGCAGAAGCGCCAGTGACGCAGATGCAGGATCCTAACAAGCCCATGTACGGAAACAAGGAAATTGTTAAAGACGCGGCAAAAGACCTGAACCGGCCCATTGAGAACACTCGACCCGCGGAGACGAAAGTTGACATTGTTGCGGTTGAAAAACCGATAGAAAAACCAGAGATCAAGCCTGCAGACGTCAGTCCGAAAACAGATGTTGTCGACGATAAATATATCTATTTTTTACAAGCTGGAGCATTTCGAGAGCCCGCAGATGCTGAAAGTACACGCGCTAAGCTGGCATTATTAGGTTTCGAAGCGCGTATTAATGAAAAAACATCTGAAAGTGGTAATCTTTATCGCGTCAGGATCGGACCTTTCGCTCAGTTGGAAACAATGAACCGAATACGCAGTAAATTGTCTGAGAATAGAGTAGACGTTGCAGTGGTTCGCACTGCCAAATAGTTGCTTAATTACAGTAAGGAAATAGAATGCGATTTATTCGAAAATTGTTGATGGTATTGGGTTTGGGTCTGACGTTGGCAAATGCAAGCGCTGTCGTTGGAAGTCCGGAATTAGGTAAAGAATACAAAGTGATCGATAGACCGCAAGCGGTTGAAGCAGGGAAAAAAATTGAGGTGATTGAGTTTTTCGGTTACTTTTGTCCCCACTGTAACGCTCTTGAGCCGCTATTAGCCGATTGGGTTAAAAAGCAGGGTGACAATATTGTATTAAAGCGGGTTCACGTGAATTTTCATGGACTTGAAAGTCAGCAGAAGCTTTACTACACGCTGGAAGCGATGGGCAAGACAGAGGAGTTTCACGTCAAAGTATTTAATGCCTACCACATAGATCGTAATCGTCTTCAAACAGATGCCGATGTCATGGCATTCGTTGTTAAATCGGGTCTCGACAAGCAAAAATTTCTTGATGTATATAACTCTTTCACTATTCAAAGCAAGTTGAACAGGTCCGCTCAGCTGATGACTGCGTTTCAGGTTGATTCAGTTCCGATGCTTGCTGTTGACGGCCGCTTTGTCACTGCACCAGCCATGGCAGCAGTAACGATGGGTCGCGTCACCGAGCAAACACAGAATATGGCTGTTTTCCCGGTTCTGGACTGGTTAATCGCCAGGGCACAGAAAGAGAAAAATATTTCTGCGAAGAAGTAATCTTTTTAATATAAAAGTGATCTGAAGTCCGCCTTGCCAAGCGGACTTTTTTATTGGAAGTCTCCATGATGGAAACTGTTTTTATTACCGGTGCCTCATCCGGACTTGGCTTGGCAATGGCCAGGCGCTATGCTAGCCAGGGAGCGGTACTGGGACTGGTCGCCCGCCGCGGGGAGGTGCTGGAGGAGTTACGTTTGAGCTTGCCAAATCCTGATAAACACAGAGTTTATCCTCTGGATGTTACCGATCATGCTGCCTTGGCGGCTGCTGCTGCCGATTTTATCAGCGCTCACGGAAGTGTCAGCGTAGTAATTGCCAATGCAGGAATTTCGGTTGGGACACTGACAGAATACACCGAAGATCTTGCTGTATTTGCGCGTGTAATGGAAATTAACATGATGGCGACAGTTGCTACTTTTTCGCCGTTTATTGCCAACATGAAGTCGCATGCTGCTGCTCGACAATGCCGCCTGGTTGGGATTGGCAGCGTCGCCGGCATCCGCGGCCTTCCCGGGGCTGAGGCGTATAGTGCTTCTAAGGCAGCGGTCATCAGCTATTGTGAATCGCTGCGGGTCGAGTTGAAAGCGAGCGGGATACGGGTAGTGACGATTGTGCCAGGATATATTGATACCCCAATGACACAGTTGAATGATTACGCCATGCCGTTTCTGCTGCCGGTAAATATTTTTGCCGAGCGAGCGGTTAAAGTCATATCGTCAGGAAGTTCGTATCGGGTCATACCCTGGCAAATGGGTGTCGTGGCTAAATTTTTACGCGTCCTGCCTGACTGGCTCTTTGACGTGATTTTTTCCAGAGCGCCTTATAAATCGAGGGAGAAAATATAATGGAGTTGATAGATGCCATCGGAACTCATCATGCGGTTATTTCCCTGAAGTCAGATCCACCCCGCATAGTGAGCCTCGTTCCTTCTCTTACTGAATTATTGTGTGACCTCGGCCTGGCCCGATATATGGTTGGCCGTACGGGGTTTTGCATTCATCCTGAAAATTCAGTGAAAGCGATCGCTAAAATCGGTGGTACCAAAGATGTCAATATTGAGAAAATCCGCAGGCTAGCGCCAACCCATCTCATCGTCAATATGGATGAAAATGAAAAACCTACTGTAGATATACTGTCTCAATTCATCCCTAACGTGATTGTGACGCATCCTCTGGAGTCCAGAGACAATCTGACGCTCTATCGATTATTTGGCGCGATATTTGATGTCGATGCGCGCGCTGAACAACTGTGCATGCAGTTTGACCAGGCATACCGCGAGCTTATACCCGTCGTAACGACAAAGACGATGCTCTATTGCATCTGGAAAGATCCCTGGATGACAATTTCATCCGAGACATATATTGCCAATATGCTGGGTTTGATAGGCTGGAAAACCTGGACCTCGACCACTTCGGCCGATCGTTATCCTGTATTTGAATGGGATGACAACGTGGTGCGGAAAATTGATGGCGTTCTACTTTCGAGTGAGCCATATCGTTTTACCGAAAGCCACGTCGATGCACTAGAAAAGCAGTTGGGTCTGCCTGTGCAACTGGTCGATGGTGAAATGCTGTCCTGGTACGGCAGTCGTGCGATTGCCGGATTACAATACCTAAATACTTTGCGATAATTTTTAGTCATGTAATTAAGTAAATCACTCAAAAATGCCACACTTTGTCGCGTTAAAAGACGGCGGCATTGACACAAAATGAAGCCCGCAACGATACTCCACCTCATACGGCAACATGCGTGTCGATGTGATGAATAACAATAATGGCTTTGGGAAATCTGACTGCTTGCATTTTGGCTTCATATGCAGTGCATTTCCCGTCTCTCTGTTTGCGTCAATACATTTCGCCAAGTCCTTGGCACGCGATTTGCATAATTAGTTGTCTGATCATGTTTTGCACTAAATGAATGCAAACTTGACCAGTCATAAAAAATCAAACAATTTTGAGAGCATTCCCCATGACAATAATAAGAAAAGCAATTTTACTTGCCTTGTATGGCGCCACTTCAGTGGGAGCCATGGCTCCCGGTATGGTGTTGGCTCAGGCTCTTCCTGCAACTGATAAAGCGGCAGAAGCGGAAAGTCAGCCTACCACCGTTACCGTGATCGGATCTCGTCGCGCCAACGCTTCAGCTACCAATACGCCGTTACCGGTAGATTTTATTTCGCTTTCCAAAGTGGCAGAGCAAGGTGGACAGTTTGATCTTGCCCAGACATTACAGTATCTGTCGCCATCGTTCAACTCTACCCGGCAAACGGGTGCCGATGGTGCCGATCTGATTGATTCGGCAGCCCTGCGTGGCTTAGGTTCGGATCAGACCCTGGTTCTGGTCAACGGCAAGCGTCGTCATACGACTGCCTTGGTTAACTTGTTTGGTGCGCGTAACCGGGGTAATACAGGTACCGATCTCAATACGATCCCGATGATGGCCATCAGTAATGTGCAGATATTACGCGATGGCGCCGCGGCCCAGTATGGTTCGGACGCGATAGCGGGTGTGATGGATATCGGCTTGAAAAAAACGCTGGGCTGTGAAGCGGTGTTTGGCTACAGTCAATATTCAGCCGGAGACGGTAAAAACTATTTACCATCGGCCTACTGTGGAATTGAGATTGGTAACAAAGGTATTCTCGGTATTACTGTTGAATATAACGACAGGGGCCGCTCTAACCGCGCCGAAGCTGATAGTCCCCGTACTATCGGTGACAGTAAAATGCAGGGAACCAGTGTTTATCTCAATGGTGAGCTGCCCAATGGCGGTCGCGATAAGTTTTACTTTACCTTGGGTGGACAGTCGCGTAAGGCATCCTCGGCTGCGTATTCCAGAGGAGGTGTCGGGAGTGATGATATCCCTTCGCGCAACTCTGCCGCCATGTACCCAAATGGTTTTGTCCCTTACATCAATGGCGACATTAACGATGTCTACGGCACCGCCGGTTATCGTTGGGAGCTGGGCGAATGGAATGCGGATGTATCACAGACTTATGGCTACAACAGTCTGAAGTACAACATCAGCAATACTTTGAATGCGTCGATCGCGAACAAGGATCTTCTTGCCGGTGGAAGGGGAATGAGCCCGAGCTCCTTCAATGCCGGTGGTTTTTCATTTGCACAAGCAACGACCAATGTGGATTTCAACCGCTTCTTTGATGGTTTCATGAGCGGCGTGAATGTGGCATTTGGTAGCGAATTCAGGAACGAAAATTATAAGATCAATGCCGGTGAGCAGGGCTCGTATATCGATGCCGATGGTGTCGGTTTTGGAGGGAATGCCGGAAGTCAGGGCTTTCCTGGATTTCAACCCGGTGACCGCACCGATAAAAGCCGAAATAGTGTTGCCGCCTACGTTGATATAGAAACCGACGTTACCAAGCTATTTAAAGTGCAAACGGCCATGCGTGCAGAGCGTTATAGCGATTTTGGTTCTACCCTGACAGGCAAGCTGGCAGCTAGCTATAAAGTGAACGATATCGTCCTGTTACGTGGTTCGTTAAGTACCGGTTTTCGCGCACCCTCTTTGCAACAGGTCTATTTTTCCTCAACTTTTACCGATTTCATCAGTGGTGTTCCGACCGATGTGGTGCTCGCACCGAATGGCGGTACCATTGCTAATGCGGCAGGTATCCCTAAGCTGAAAGAAGAAAAATCCAAAAACTATACTTTTGGCGTAACGCTTAAGCCGAGTGAGACTCTCGCGATTACTGCAGACCTGTATCGTATTGATATCTCTGACAGAATTGTATTGTCCGGCCGGTTTGATTCAGTCAATTACCCTGCTTTAGGTGTGACGCTAGGTGCACTTGGGGTCGGACAAGCGCAATTTTTTGTCAATTCTATCGACACTAAAACACAGGGTCTCGATTTGACCGTATCGAATAAGTTCAGCCTGGGTGCTGGAAAACTCGCTACTTATCTGGGACTTAACTATAGCAAAACAGAAGTAACGCATGTCAAGGCCCCGACGTCGTTGCTGGGATTTGAAGATGTCTTATTGTCTGAACGGGAGCGTCTCTTTATTGAGCAAGGCGGACCACGACTCAAGGCAACATTGGGATTTGACTATAGCCAGGGCGTATGGGCTGGTGATTTCAAGATTATTCATTTTGGTGCGCAGACGCTTGGCACTTTTTCAGGTACCGCCGCAGGAGTGCCGAATGCTTACTACGCACCCAAAACTTCCGCTGACACCAGCGTGACTTATGCCTTTACCGAGCGTACCAAGTTCACTTTAGGTGTCAATAATATTTTTAATGTCAAACCAAGCAGGCAAAATCCTGATGAAACAGATAATGGTTTTAAATATGACAGTGTGCAATTTGGTTTGAATGGCACCTCTTACTTTGCCCGGGTATGGACGAAATTTTAAAGCAAATTATTTTGTTTACATCGTAGTAAAAAGAGGGAAGGATAGGCAATGCCGATTCTTCCCTCTTTTTCATATAGCAAAATTAACGCATGCTTTTTTATACGTTTTTATAAATTTTGATACTTTTTGCGCAAAAATATCGCTTTGTAATTTCTGCCAAATTTAACTGAAATAATAAATTAACAATCACTTTATCAGAGGCAGGGCAATCGCATCAAAATGCGTAGTTATTTGAATGGGTTAATAATTTAATTTTTATAACTTTGTGAAAATACTTTAAAAATCAATCAGTTGAAAGTTTCATGCGATCGCCCTGTCGTCAGAGGGAACTTGGTCGGTAAGCTTATAATTTTGCGATAATATTCATCAGCGCTTCTTTTTGTACCGGTTTTTCTATCGTCCCCAAAAAATTTTGTCTGGAAAGCTGGGCGACCAGCGACGCTGAATATAAGACTCTTGCCCCTTGTCCGGACATCAGGATGACGCCGCCGCTGTAGTTACGCTCACTCAGTGCCTTTATAAACTCGAAGCCATCGATGTCGGGCATCTGGATGTCACAGATGAGCAGATCCGGTTTTGGTTCGGTCGCATCAAAAGCTGCCAGTCCACTTTTACCGCCATTTGCCATCACTATTTGTGTTAAGCCAAGTTCAATCAGCAGGTCTGACACAAACTCCGTCTGAAAATCATCATCGTCGATAATTATGACTTTCAAATTTTTTTCTTGTTGTAGAGACGTATTCATTGTTTATTTCCTATAACGATTCACAGGTGACTGCTAACAATCGCAAGATTAATCCCTAATTTCCTCCCGATTAATTTTTCATTTGATAAATTCCTGAGCTGGTATTGGTTTCACAATAAAGAATCCCTTTACTTCGTTACATTCCGAATCTGCAATCAGCTCACAGTCTTCTTGATGCTTGACACTTTCGGTCACAAGCTTGCGATGAAAGAATTTTCCTGGACGAATACTGGACCTTAAAATTGCTCTTGCAGCTTTTTTTCTGATAGTGTTTCCGGTGTGATAGTTGGTGCGATTATTTGCTTAATATTGTTCTGCTCCAGATAAGCTTGTATGTTCAGGGCGATCTGATCAAGCAAGGGGTGCAGATCGTCAGCGATGGATTTAGCCTTTAATAAATCGCTTTCCAGGTTGAACTGTTCGAGTTCATGGCATAAATCGGCAAATCCATTGGCGCCGACCGTTCGGGCACTGGACTTGAGCTTATGCCCGACGGCTGACATGTCAACAAGACTATTACGCTCACTCGCATCATCGAGTTCAAGCAGGCCACTTCGTGCGGAAGCAAGAAATTTGACGGAAAATTTTGCTATTTTTTCTACCGAGTTATTAAAAAATTTACCAAGTACATTCAGATCAATGCATGACTCTTCTTTTAAGATGCTGCTTATCTTCGCCTTTGTTTGATAAGGAGCTTCAGTCTGGATAATCCCGGGCGACAGCCAGCGCAACAGCGT
>CANIFC010000075.1 GCA_947466695.1 Oxalobacteraceae bacterium
ATCTCAATACTAAATACTATTTGTAAAATGCGGGAAGATGGTTATTTAGCAATTGAATCATTAGATGTTGAAATTCATGCACTTGATTTTAGTGGGATTTCATTAAACTATTATGAGGAGTTAATAAAATCTTTAAATGATACTTATCGACAGTATGGTATTAACGTGAATTTGTCGAAACATGAGGTTGATATAACCGACGATAATTTAGTTAAAGCCAAAATAGACAGCATCAAGAATTCCGTAAATATATCCCCGAAAAATGGCGTTGGATCAGATCCTAGGTTCTTATTACTTTGTTCTGCAATTTCCGGTGTAAACAAACAGCAGTTCATTGATTATTTTTCAAATTCCTATAAAACGATTGCTAAATCTTTCCAAGGAAAAAACAGTGCATTCTTGTGGGTCGAACCACTTTCTAAGAAAAATTGGTTACCGTTACATTGGGTAGAATTTATGGCGCGATTTGGTATTACTCCTAGTGATGGCAAAGCGGGTGACTCATACATAGTGAAGCAATCTTATAATTGGATTGATCCATATATTCTAAAACCAGTATTTACTGAAGGTGATTATTTTCTTATGGACTTGGCGCAATCATGAAAAAATATATCTTAAATCGCCCTGTGAATGCCTTAAAAAAAGGCTATGAACCTGCTTTGCTTGGCGCCAAAATTCGCGCCAGAAAGCCAACTGAAATGCAAGTCGCGATAATCGAGAAATCAGTTGAAAAGAAATTAAACTCCTCTGAGGATTGGAATTATAAGAGCTATTTTTCTTTCAAGGGAATTGATGACTCTGGGAAACTTGAGTATCGCGAGTGCCTATCACCAAGCCCATCTGCATCATCGGCGGAGGCATTTTTAATAAATCAATTCGCCGAGATTGCTAAAGACCTTTTCCCAGATAATGTTTACAGCTATAGATTGGCAAAACGAAATGCATCCGCCAACTATAAATATTTTTTATCTGAATACGAAGCGCGTAATCAAGATATATTGTCGCGACTAGATTCTTCACACAATCTTGTCGCGGTATTTTTTGATATCGAAAAATTCTACCCGTCAGTCAAATTTGATCTTATGAAAAGCAAGTTGTTAAAATTTTCAGAGTCAATTAAAGACCGCTTCAATTTATCTCCTTTTGTCAATTTCTCCTTGAATCAGCTTTCAAAGTCTCCTTCCGGAATTCCAGTTGGAACTGAATTGTCGCATTTGTTGGCAAATATTTTCCTTTCGGATTTCGATAAAACTTTACGTGAAAAATATGGAGATCGATTCTTTCGCTATGTGGATGATATAACTATTGTTTGCGAAAAAAATCAAATCGAGAGCGTCAGAAATGAGGTTAACTCTTTGATAAGTGGATTGGATTTGATTCCAAATATAAAGAAGGCAGAGACATATAACATTTCTCAATGGCGCACTGAAATTAAAACTGCGCCAATAGAAGGTGATGATTTTTTTAATTACTGTAAAAATCTTGAGGGATGGATAAAAATTAATCAGAATAGTGTTGAAACTGTTCGGAGAAATCTTAGAGATGAGGGCTTTCACATACCACTTGAGAAAATTGTCGCACGAAACTCGCCAACATGGGCTCTGCCAAACAAAGAGCTTAGATTGAAAGATATAGTTTCTGAGTCGAAACGCTTGCGTGAGAGTTATCGAAATGCAGCTATGGATCTGGCCTCAATGACATTAGACCAGCACTCCCGCGGGACGCTTCAGAGGGCTAGGCGCGCTTTAAACCCACTTTTTTATTTGTTGGATCCTTCGGAGTATGGCGTTATATCTGATGTAGCAGATTCGCATCCAAAATTGTCAGTTCAAAAAGAAGTTTCAGTCGCGGTTATGCAAAATGACTGTAGTAAGTTGATAAACTACCCTGGCACTACCATTAGTTCATATTGTGAAATCTGGAAGACAGTAAAAGGGGCAAATATATCTGCGCCAAAAATCGATATGAATTCTGAATTTAAAAATCATCAATTAGATTCTTTATTGTCGCTTTCTTTGCATAACGTTGTGAAAGTTGATCCGTCCCTTAAAAGCGGTGCCATTTGGATTGCCCTTCGAGATAATGTGACTATGCGGAGTAATGACTTAACTGGATTTGAGAATGAACTTGAGTCGTTACGTATCAATTTGAGCAAGACCGCTCAAGACGAGTTACTTGGGAGAAGGGAAACTGATGACGAAGATATCGATATGCAAGCTTTGGATTTAGGCTCTCAAATGATCTCCAGTTGAAAGTATCAATATTGGTGGGAATGCGTTAATCGATTATTCCTACCAAGCGCCTACCAAAAATTCAAAATTAAAAACGGTTTACAAGTTTGAACTTGTAAACCGTTGATTTTACTGCACATTCTTGGTGGCCCGGGGCGGAATCGAACCACCGACACAAGGATTTTCAATCCTCTGCTCTACCGACTGAGCTACCAGGCCAAGACGAAGAATTATAGCGAAGCATCTGGCTAAAAGCAAATGTTTTGTGAAATAGGCTTAAAAAGCCTGCGTGACGGCGCTTGATCTGCGTTGCTATCGTCTTGCTGGCGCTACCGTATAATAGTGACACTCTTTATTTGCAGGTGTGAGACTCATGACTACCCATACTTATCATAGTGATGTTTGTATTGTCGGTAACGGCGCGGTTGGCAAGGCGGCGGCCCTGGGCTTTTCGCGTGCGGGTTTGCGCGTGTGCCTGCTCGGCTCGGCTGCGGCGCGGCCGGTTGGTGTCAATGTTTCTGATGCGCCGTGGGATGTGCGGGTGTTCGCCTTGAATCATGTTGCGCATGATTTGCTGACCTCCTTGAAAGTGTGGGATGCGCTGGATCTGGCGCGGATAGCGCCGGTCCATGCCATGCAGGTGATGGATGGTGGCGAGACCTCTGCCGGCAATCTTGGGTTTGACGCTTATGCGGCGCACCTTGATGAGTTGTCCTGGATTGTTGAAGACCGCAACCTGAATCAGGCTCTGGATACGGCATTGAAATTTGCCCAGAATGTAACGTCGGTAACGGGGCAGGCCAGTCAGTTTGAGGTTGGCGAATCCCTTGCCTGCATCCGGCTTGAAAACGGTGACGCCATATCGGCGGCCCTGGTGGTTGGCGCTGATGGCGCGCAATCCTGGGTGCGCGGCCAATGCGACATCGGGATTGACTATCGTTCGTATGGACAACGCGGTGTCGTCACTAATTTTTCTTGTGAAAAGCCGCATCATGGCGTAGCGCATCAATGGTTTATTGGGGAGCTCGGGATTATTGCCTTGCTGCCTTTGGCCGGTCAGCGTGTCTCGCTGGTGTGGTCGGCGCCGGATAATCTGGCGGTAGAATTATTGCGTGAACCGTTAAGCATGCTTGCCGAGCGCCTGGCGCCTTACTGCGCGGGTGCACTGGGTTTATTGACTCCGCTGGAGCCGGAAATCATCAAGGATTTTCCTTTGCAGTTCTTGCGGCCGCACGCCATGATTGCGCCGCGTGTTGCGCTCATTGGTGACGCTGCGCATGTGGTGCATCCGCTGGCAGGGCATGGCATGAATCTGGGTTTCGGTGACGTGACGAGTTTGCTGGAAGTTGTTACCGGACGCGAGGCGCAGCGCGATTGCGGTGACGCCCGCGTGTTGAGTCGTTATAGCAGGGCAAGGCGTGAAGAGGTCGCGCTGATGCAGATCACGACGGATGGTCTGGCACGGCTGTTCTCCAGCAAACTGGCACCCGTCCGGATTGCGCGTACGCTGGGAATGAACTTACTGAACCGCTTGCCGGTCATAAAAAGAAAATTAATCACACATGCCATGGGGAAGTAGATCCATGGCCATCACACCTGTACCGGAAAAACAATGAGATTAATGAAATCAAGTTATATGGCGAGCGCAATATTGCTGCTCTCCAGCGCATTTGTCCAGGCCGAGACTGCCCAGGAAAGCGCGGTTAAAAAATTGGTTGAGCCGCGTCTGGGCGAGGGCACAAAAGTCGATACTGTCACCAAAACGCCGTATGCCGGCTTGTTTGAAGTACGGGTTGGCAGCGACATTTTGTACACCGATGAAAAAGCGAACTATTTATTTATTGGTAATGTGATTGATGCCCGCAAGTCTGTCGACCTAACCAAGTTGCGCACAGATGAGCTGAGCAAGGTGAAATTTGCTGATCTGCCGTTCGATCAGGCTTTGAAAACGGTCGTGGGCAACGGCAAGCGTGTCATTGCGATCTTTGAAGATCCCAATTGTGGCTACTGCAAGCGCTTCCGCAAGACCTTGCAGGGCGTAGAGAACGTTACGGTCTACACCTTTATGTACAATATTTTGTCGGAAGACTCGGTTGTGAAATCGAAAGACATCTGGTGTTCGGCGGATAAAAACAAGGCCTGGGATGACTGGATGTTAAATGGCAAGGCCGCTGCTACTGCGGCTGCCGGTTGCGCGGCACCGCACGACAAAATTCTCGCGCTTGGAAAAAAATTACGCATCACGGGTACCCCGACTATTTTCTTTACTGACGGCTCCCGCTTGCCTGGCGCTGTTGACGTTAAGGCCTTGGAAAGCAAATTTGCCTCTCTCAAATAAACAAGCTGGCACACAGCGGGTAAATCTCTTGGCGCCGATGGTTCTGTGCGATTGCCGGCAATGAGCCGCGATACGCCATTGTGGTGCGGAATTTTACTGGCAGCCGGCAGAGGCCGGCGTTTTGATGCCAGCGGTGCGCAAAATAAGCTCATGCAGGTCTTGCCCTCCGGAGTGACGGTCGCCGTTAGTAGCGCAAGTAACTTGTTGGCGGTGCTGCCGTTAACTTTGGCGGTGGTGCCTACGCCAGCCCATGACCCGGCTTCAACCGATACGGCACCAACCCTACCGGTGTCCGCTTTGGCCTCGGAGCTGGAGCAGGCCGGTTGTTCAATGACCTTCTGTCCGCCGCCTTCAGAAAATTTACCAGATGGGATGGCGCGTTCACTGATTCATGGATTGCAGCAGGCCGGCTTTGATTGTGACGGCTGGGTCATCGCCTTGGCCGACATGCCTTTCGTCAAGCCGGAAAGTATCGCTGCGCTGGTCGCCGCTTTGCGGGATGGTGCCGGTATCGCTGTGCTGGTGCACCAGGGGCGGCGTGGAAATCCGGTCGGATTTTCAAGGCAGTATCTGCCGCAGTTGCTGGAACTTTCCGGCGACCTGGGTGCCAGAAGTTTGCTCAATATCTATCCGGTGACGGAAGTTGACGTTGATGATCCGGGTATTTTTCAGGATATTGACGTGCCGCAAGACTTGTTGATTCATCCTGATCTATCAAATTAGAGCGTTTCCTCTTAAAATAGCATTTTGAAAACCGAATGCTTGCCATGTTCCCACTATGAATTCATTTGATCAGCAGCTTGCCAATCGTCTGGGCTTTTCTGGATTGATCCCGTTTGTGTTCTTATCGCTGGCGTGCTGGATCGTGCATCCGGACTGGCTGGGGTATTTCATCAAGGGCCAGCTATTTTATGGCATCGCGATTCTTTCTTTTCTGGGCGGACTGCATTGGGGCGTTGCGCTGATGTCGCATAACCGCCCTCCCGGTGAAATCCGGATGGCATTGATCTGGGGTGTCATTCCCTCGGTCTTTGCCTGGTGCTCGATGATCCATATCGGGATCGGCTTTCTGGTGCAGATTGTCGGTTTTGTTGTTGCTTACCAGGTCGATAAACGGCTTTACCTGCGCTATGGCCTGCCGGCCTGGTTCCTGGTGTTGCGCTTTCGGCTTACCTTCGTCGTCGTGATGGCACTCGCCCTGACTTTTATCGCCGCCAATGTTCGTGTCTGAAAAATAAATAAGAGAAAAACGCATGAAAGCAGTCATTAAAAACAAGCCTGCACCGCAGGTCAGGAACCTCACAAAACCAGCCATTCGTTACAGCATTGTTCCAAAAGATCTCGCCGGACACGTGTTTCAGGTCACGCTGCACATTGAGCAGCCAGATCCCGCTGGCCAAAGCCTGAGTTTGCCTGCATGGATACCCGGCAGTTACATGGTGCGCGAATTTGCCCGCAATATCATCAGCATTACGGCACATTGCGGTGACAAAAAAGTCGGATTACAAAAAACGGATAAGCATAGCTGGCAAGCGGCAGCATGCAGCGGTGCGCTGACCGTTGCCTATGAGGTCTATGCCTGGGATTTATCGGTACGTACCGCACAGCTGGACCAGAGTCACGGATTTTTTAATGGCACCAGTGTTTTTTTGCAGGTACAGGGACAAGAAATGCTGCCCCATGTCGTCGACATTGAGCGGCCGGTCGATGCGATCTGCAAGGCCTGGCGTGTCGCCACCAGTCTGCCGGAATTAACAGCCAAGCGTTATGGCTTCGGTAGCTACATCGCAGAAAATTATGATGCCTTGATAGACCATCCGGTAGAGATGGGCGACTTTGCGCTGGCGACGTTCGAGGCGCACGGAGTGACGCATGATTTTGTGGTGAGCGGACGGGTACCGAATATGGACCTTGAGCGCATCGTAAAAGACGTGAAAAAAATCTGCGAGAGCGAGATTGCTTTCTTTGAGCCAGACAGCAAACGTTCGCCGGTCGAGCGCTATGTGTTCATGACGATGGTTGTTGGTGATGGCTACGGCGGTCTGGAACACCGTGCCTCGACGGCCCTGATCTGCCACCGTGCCGATCTGCCGGTCACGCACCGTCCCGAGATGAGCGATGGCTACCGCAGCTTTTTGGGGTTGTGCAGTCATGAGTATTTCCATACCTGGAACGTCAAGCGCATCAAGCCAGCGGCGTTTGCGCAGTACGATTTGCGGCTGGAAAATTACACCCGTCTGCTCTGGGTGTTTGAGGGTTTTACCAGCTATTACGACGATCTGATGCTGGTCAAGTCGGGCCTGATTGATGAGCCGACGTATTTTAAACTGCTCGGCAAAACCATCAATGGTGTCCTGCGCGGCTCTGGCCGGAAAAAACAAAGTGTGGCGGAATCGAGTTTTGATGCCTGGACCAAATACTACCGCCAGGATGAAAACTCGCCCAATGCGATCGTCAGCTATTACACCAAGGGTTCGATGGTGGCGCTGGGACTCGATCTGACTATCCGTCTTGAGAGCGCAGGCAAAAAGTCGCTCGATGATGTCATGCGCGCGCTGTGGGTCAGGTATGGACGCGACTTTTACCAAAAATTTCTTACGGGCGAGCAGCAAGGTCTGGCAGAAAACGAGATCGAGACGCTGATTGCCGAGGTAACCGGTGTCAATACCAAGCGCTTCATGGAGAAGTACGTACGCGGAACCGAGGATGTGCCGCTGGCAAAACTGTATGCTGATTTTGGCGTTGTCTTCACGGATGAACGTACCAATGTGCAGGCCAGCCTGGGTGTGCGGGTTGCGAAAAATGGTGCGGACTGTAAACTGGCGCACGTCTACGAGACATGTGCCGCGCATCAGGCTGGTTTGTCTGCCGGGGATACCGTGATGGCGATTAATGGCCTGCGCGTTACTGCCGCTGATGCTGCCGACGGACTGGCGATTGCACTGGGACGTTATGCGGTAGGTGAGTCAGTGCAGATTCATGCGTTCAGGCGCGATGAATTGCTGGTGCTGCAAGCCACTTTGCAAGCAGACGATGCACCTGCGTGGAGTTTGGCGGTAGTCGACAAGCCAAAGGCGCGGCTGGCGGCAATGCGGCCTTCCCTGGTCGTACCCAAGCGCGCACGCAAGGGGTAAATTTCTGCGTATTTTCTTCCCTCGCCAAAGAACGAGAGAAGAAAATACGCGTGCATGACAAGGCAGTTCAGCATAAAAATATAACTGCATCGCACGCGTCATCAAAAATCTAAAAGAACAGCTTCTCCAATTCCAGGCCTGGGTTCTCGGCGCGCATAAACGCTTCACCGACCAGAAAGCCATGCACATTTGCATTGCGCATGCGCTTGACATCATCCACGCCCATGATGCCGGACTCCGTAATGACCAGCTTGCCGGCGGTGATGTCGGGTAGCAGTTCCAGGGTATTTTCCAGGCTGACCTCGAAGGTGCGCAGGTTGCGGTTGTTGATACCCAGTAATGCGGTCTTCAGTTTCAAGGCGGCATCGAGTTCTTGTGCGTTATGCACCTCGACGAGCACATCCATGCCCAGTTCGTGTGCGCAGGCTTCGAGTTCAGCCATCAGGCCATGATCGAGTGCCGCAACGATCAGCAAAATACAATCTGCACCCCAGCTGCGGGCCTGAAAAATCTGGTAGGGATCAATCATAAAATCTTTACGCAAGGCCGGAATATGACATGCCGCTCTAGCCTGTTGCAGATATTCCGGTGCGCCCTGAAAAAAATGCACATCGGTCAGTACCGACAAACAGGCTGCGCCATGCTGTTCGTAACTGACGGCGATATCGGCCGGACGAAAGTTTTCGCGCAAGATCCCTTTTGAGGGAGAGGCTTTCTTGATTTCGGCGATCACGCCAGCGTTACCGGCGGCGATCTTACCGCGCAGGCTGGCTTCAAATCCACGAATGCTCGCTTGCGCCTCTTTATGGCTTTCCACTTCGCTGCGCAGGCTGGCAAAATCCTGATATTTTTTTGCCGCTGCCACTTCGTCTTTTTTTACATCAAGGATCTTGGTGAGAATATCGGACATAGTTTATTTTCCCAGTTGCTGTGTAACCTGCACCAACAGATCGAGCTTGGCCAGTGCGGCACCGGAGGCGATCGCTTGCTGCGCTTTGCTAACGCCTTCAGCGATCGAACTAGCGACGCCAGCACCATAGAGCGCCGCGCCGGCATTGAGGCAGACAATATCGGTGGCAGGACCGGTGACATTATTCATCACATCAAGAATTTTTTGTTTTGACTCTTGCGCGCCAGCGACCTTCAGGCTGCGGCTTGACACCATTTGCAGGCCAAAATCTTCCGGATGCACATCGTATTCACGAATTTCGCCGTTGACCAGTTCGCCCACCATGGTCGGTGCGCCTAGCGAGACTTCATCCATATTGTCACGTCCCCAGACTACCAGCGCATGTTGCGCGCCTAGTCTTTGCAGGACCCGGATCTGGATTCCCACCAAATCCGGATGGAACACGCCCATCAAAATATTGGGTGCGCCGGCCGGATTGGTCAGCGGTCCGAGAATATTGAAGATCGTTCTGATGCCCAGTTCCTTGCGCACCGGTGCCGCATGTTTCATGGCGGCGTGGTGGTTGGGTGCGAACATGAAACCCATGCCGGTCTGGGCGATTGACTGGGCGATTTGTTCCGGTTGCAGATTGATGTTGACGCCCAGCGATTCAAGCACGTCGGCGCTGCCTGACGAAGATGACACACTGCGGCCACCATGTTTTGCCACCCGTGCGCCGGCCGCAGCGGCAACGAACATCGAGGCGGTAGAGATATTAAACGTTTGCGCACCATCACCGCCGGTGCCGACGATATCGATCAGGTTGGTGGTGTTTGCCATCGGTACTTTGGTCGAGAGTTCGCGCATGACCTGGGCGGCGGCAGTGATCTCGCCGATGCTTTCTTTCTTGACGCGCAAGCCTACGGTCAGCGCTGCGATCATGACCGGCGACATTTCTCCACCCATGATTTTACGAAACAAAAACAGCATTTCGTCGTGAAATATCTCACGGTGCTCGATCAGGCGGGAAAGGGCGTCTTGTTGTGAGATGGTCATAATGATGTTCCGCTCAAAAAGTTCTTGAGCAGGGCATGTCCGTGCTCAGATAAAATCGACTCAGGATGAAATTGCACACCCTGCAAATTGAATGTCTTATGCCGTACCCCCATGATTTCGCCGTCCTCTGTCCAGGCGGTGACCTCCAGGCAATCGGGTAAGCTGGCGCGTTCTATCGCCAGGGAATGGTAACGTGTGACTGTATAAGGACTAGGCAAACCGCTAAAGACGCCCACACCGGTATGGGCGATCGGCGAGGTCTTACCATGCATGACTTGCTTGGCGCGGATGACCTTGCCATTAAATGCCGCGGCAATGCTCTGGTGCCCGAGACAGACTCCCAGAATCGGGATCTCACCGGCAAAACGCTGTAACACCGGCACCGAAATGCCGGCTTCCAGCGGTGTGCAGGGGCCGGGTGAAATACAGATGTGATCCGGTTTTAAAGCGGCGATTTCATCGAGCGTAATTTCATCGTTACGGTAAGTGCGCACATCTTCACCCAGTTCGGCAAAATACTGCACCAGGTTGTAGGTGAAGGAATCGTAGTTGTCTATCATTAGCAGCATTTAAATCTCCCCGTCCAATCCATCTTGCACTTGTTCTGCCGCACGCAACACTGCGCGCGCCTTGTTTTCCGTTTCCTGCCATTCCGTTTCGGGTACCGAGTCGGCTACGATGCCGGCCGCTGCCTGTACATACAACATGCCGTCCTTGAGTACGCCAGTGCGAATGGCAATTGCCAGATCCATTTCGCCGCCAAATGACAGGTAACCACAGGCGCCACCGTAAATACCGCGCTTGGTCGGCTCTAGCTGATCAATGAGCTCCATCGCGCG
Source organism: Oxalobacteraceae bacterium (assembly GCA_947466695.1). Classification (GTDB taxonomy): domain Bacteria; phylum Pseudomonadota; class Gammaproteobacteria; order Burkholderiales; family Burkholderiaceae_D; genus Undibacterium. Next base: position 10,488 of record CANIFC010000075.1, read on the forward strand.
CACTTTGGGCGCGCCCGACAAGGTGCCGGCAGGGAAGGTCGCCTTGAGTACGTCAAGATTGGATAAATCTGGCTGCAAGATAGCTTCGACGTTAGAGACGATATGCTGTACGTGGGAGTATTTTTCAATGACCATCTGATCGGTCACCTTGACGCTGCCAGTACGGGCGATACGGCCGATATCGTTACGCGCCAGGTCGATCAGCATGACGTGTTCGGCGATCTCTTTGGGATCTGCCAGCAGTTCAACTGCCAGCTGGGCGTCAAGCTCCGGAGTGGCACCGCGGGGGCGCGTTCCCGCCAATGGACGGATCGTGACTTTTCTGTCGCCATTCTTGTTTTCACCACCCAGCATTTCATTGCGTACCAGGATTTCAGGTGAGGCGCCGATGATCTGCATATCACCGAAATTATAGAAATACATGTAGGGTGAAGGGTTGAGCGAGCGCAGCGCACGATATAGCGAGAGCGGCGAATCGACGTAGGGTTTGCGGATGCGCTGGCCTATCTGTACCTGCATCAGGTCACCGGCCATGATGTATTCTTTCGCTTGCCCTACCGCTTTGAGATAATCGGCCTTGTCAAAGTCACGGATGCTTTCGGTACGCACCGAGGCCGATGTCACCGGCGCATCGACGCTACGGCGCAGCATGGCACGCAAGTCGCGCAGGCGCTGGCGCGCTTTGGACCAGGCTTCCGGCTGCGTGGTATCTGCATACACAATCAGATACAGTTTGCCCGAAACGTTGTCGATGACTGCCAGTTCTTCCGTGAGCAGCAGTTGGATGTCCGGCAGGCCGAGGTCATCCTTGGGCGTGGAATTGGCCAGTCGTTTTTCG
>CANIFC010000076.1 GCA_947466695.1 Oxalobacteraceae bacterium
CACCATCATCAAGCTAGCCGGAGTTTCTGCAGAAAAAGAACCCCACAGTACCTTTATCGCTCTGGTAATCACCCCTGGCAAGGAAGCAAGATGGGCGTATGCCGGGGATTCACGGCTATATCGCTTCAGCGGCCCCAATTGCATGGAGCGCACCAAAGACCACTCCTATGTTGAAAGACTGGTCGATGAAGGTAAGATCTCACCGGAAGAAGCCAAAACGCATCGTCTTTCAAACGTCTTGGTAAACGTACTTGGCTCAACCAACGTGGCGCCCTATATCAGCTATGGCCACTACGCCGGCTTAAAGATCTCGGACTCGTTTCTGCTCTGCTCTGATGGCCTATGGCATTATTTTACGGATTCCGAGCTTTCTGTTGCAGTGGCGGCCAACACACCGAGGCAGGCCTCGGAACTATTGATACGAAAAGCACGCGAAAGAGCGCGCGGACATGGTGACAACTGTACCTTCGCGGTAGTCAAATTAGGCCAGCCTCCAGCTGAACAAAAAACCTATGTAGTCGAAAAAATGCGCCGCGCCATCTGAAGTTTTTGCATAAAAATTTTCCGTGACACTGCGTGCGTGTAAATATTTTTTGTAAAAATATCTCCATGAAAAAGCCCCGAAAAATAACCGGGGCTTTTTATTTGGCGGATTCAACTTCGAAATTCAACAAGCCTCTGTTTCTTGCCAGTCGCGCTCTAAAGTTAATTTCGATTTACTTCGTTTTGCTCAGCATGAGCTCCTGATTCGCTTTTCTATCGGCATTGACCTTCTGCACGGAGGGTCTCGCAGACATAAATTTCATGTACTCCTTCACCGGCAAATCAGCAAGAAAATCTTCTCCATACAGGCTTTTTGTTGCCATCGAGATTAAGGGGAAATGCACTACCGCAGCACAATCGGCCATACTAAATTCACTGCCGCCAACAAATGGGGAGAATTGCGCCATATTACCAAAAGCCTTGATATTTCTTTTCAACAGTTTCTCAACCTTTGTTTTTACCTCATCAGTCACCGTTCTGCCAAAAAATGCTTGTGGATAGAGTTCCCTGGCGACCAACTCCAGATGAAGCTCGATAAAAACAATCAACTCGCGGTTTTTTGCACTCAAAAACGCATCCGAAGGTACTAACGGATGATCTGGAAAGTTCGCTTCAAGATAGTCAAGTATGACTTGCGACTCGCATAAACTGCCTTGCTCAGTCTGAATGTAAGGAACTTTCCCTAGGGGCGAACAGTGCAACAGTTCTGGTGAACGATCGGCCCAGACAAGTACCTCTTCAAAAGGAATCTTTTTTTCAAGCAAGGCTAACTTGACTTTATTATAATAGTTGCTTACTGCAAAACCGCATAATTTAATCATATCTGGGCCTTTAATAGAGAAAGTCATTATTTTTCAGGAGGTGCTACTTTTAAAAAATCGATTACTTCAAATTCAATCATTTCATGATCCAGTTCACGCAGATCACTTCCCGGTTTTTCATTCGAATTTAACCAATGACTAACCGATGGTGAACTGTCGGGATGATTGCCTTCCAGTAACCGGACTCGCTCCAGCTCATGCGCAACGGCAATCAGCATCAAGATATCGCGATAGACGGGCAACTCGAAACCGACCCGGTTGCCATCACGGTCATCGACCAATAAGCACTGCAGGAATGCCACAATCCCGGGACTGTTCCACAGCTCGCAAATATGCTTGATCAGATGAGGAAAATCTTCCAGTTGACGGACATGGGCTGTTGCGGGCACCTCACCAAACTGAGGAATAATGGCGTTAAATGTGACGATGAAACGGTCTCTGAGACTGTCATATTTTGCCCTGTTGTTCACTACCGAATAGAGGTCCAGTAAATATAGCCAGGGCACTGGTGAGTCCGGATGGGCAAGGTCAATTTGCGGCTCCAGAATTTCAATTGCCCGCTCAGGATCATTGACGGACATCCAGAATTCAGCTTCTTGCGTGACATCAGAGATTTCTTCAACATTAACAGAGCTACTTGGGGAAGAGAAAAAATTAAATACACTACTGTTGGTTTCTTCCAGCGTTAACGTCGCGTTTCTGGTTGGAACTGACTGGAAAAATTTATCTGCCTTCTCCGGGGAAATCGTATCAACACCAGAATTTGCTAACGTCGAGTCTCCACCCAAAGACGATTTTTTCTGCAGCGCCTGCGACGCAAACTCTGCGTGAACGAGCTGATCATCGTAAGACGCCTGTACGTTGTCCACGAGTTCTTCAATGTTCCTGCGCCGAATGGCGTCGTTAGCTTCTTTAGCTTCTTTAGCTTCTTTATTTTCCGCTAACGGCTCCCACCAGGAAATTGCGTTAGATTTATGCAATCTGCGAATATAAAAAATTAAGGCCAAAATCGTCACCACAGCGAGCAAGCCAACGCCCAGCAGCACAACAATCCAGTTTCTGGAAAAGCTGTTTTTTCTCAATTCATCAAGCGCAGCCACATTGATCTTATTTTGCTTTGTCAGCTTTGCGGTTTCATTTTGAAGCGCCACAACTCTCTCGCGATCCTTGACGTTTTCAGCGGTCGCCAGCGGATCGGCAACGCCGCCCCTCAGAATTGCTGCCATCTGCGCTTGCGCTGCATGTAACTCAGCTAAATTGAGAATAAATTGACGCTCCAGTACTGGAGAAAGACTGTCTTTCATTGTCAAAGCCTGCAGCATTACCAAATTATCATCTGACAGTGTTAACCTGTCCTTGGAAGGTTTTTCTAAGCGTAAATTTGTCTGACGCGCGACAGAAGTTGCTTTAGGTGGCGCTTCAGCGCTGGCAAGACTGACCGCACTTTTTTTCGCTGTCTGATTTTTTTGCGACCCGGCTCTGGACGTAGTGGGTTCCCGGCCGGAATCGACAGCAGACGCTGCAGGCGAAACGGCCAATGCTGACGCAGTTAACGATTTATTTGACAAATCCGGTGTGCGCCCCCCGTTTTGAAACGCGGGTAAAGGATCTTTTGACTGTAGCGCTAAAAATTCTGGAGGATCGAGCAAAATCAAAAATTCACGATGTAATTGAACCTCACATTGAATATCAATAATTAGCTTCACTACAGGCTCCTGGATTGACTGCCGCGTAACTAGCGTGACCGATTTAGTCTGGCCTGTCTGGCTGAGCGAAATAGCCGCCGGACCAATCACGGCACCTTCGGCCGACTCAACCCTGGCCCTGATGCAAAGGGCTGCCAGATCAAGGCTGTCGGTACCTACCAGCGTAACGTGGGCCTTTAGCGGCTGTCCCAGTCCTGACTGCACGCGCAGGTCACCCAATCCAAGCGCATAAGCTGAAACAAAAAATCCTGGCAAGAGTGCAAAGATAAAAAAATGGCCAAATAATCGGCGGAGACGAAAAAAGATGATGGTTACCTCAAAAATTACCTATAGCTGCGTGGCTGCAGAAAAATTATACTAAATATATCTATCATACTTACTTTACAACAATCATAAGAGTAAAAGTAAACATTCGCATCGTGACAAGAAATAGTTGCTTTAAAACATCAACTATTTCATCAGCCTGTAGATACTTATCAGCAATGGCGACCATCAAAGAAATGCCATGAATCGCGCCAGAAAGAATCAAAAAAATCGCTTATTTTATTTTTTTTTATCCAATATTTTTTTTGCGATGCCGCGAAGAATATTGACTTCCTCCGATTCCAGCTGAGCGCGGGAAAAGAGTCGCTTGAGTCTTGGCATTAATTTTTTAGGGCTATCAGGATCAAGAAAATCTATGGCGATCAAGGCTTGCTCCAGATGCGCATACATTCCATCAATGTCACTGGCCAAAGCCAACTTTCCCTGAAATCCGACATCAGATAGCGCAGGGTGATCGATTTTTGTCGTATTTAACTGCGCGATCCGGCACTCGTAAGCCAATAATTGCACGGCCTGCGCCAAATTGAGCGAGGAATAATCGGGATTGGCCGGAATATTGATCAGCGTGTTGCAATTTACAACAATCTCGTTTGGCAAACCATAGCGTTCATTTCCAAAAATCAAGGCAACCGGATCGGTCATGCTACCGGCAATGTGCTGCGCGATCTCTCTGGGCGCCATGATGGGCGGCGAAAATTCGCGTAAGCGCGCGCTAACCGCCGCCACGTAATGACACCCTTCCAGCGCTTCCTCAATCGTCGTGACAATTTTGGCTGATTCAAGCACATCCTGTGCTCCGCTGGCAAGAGCGACTGCGTTCTCGTTTGTCAGGGCATCCGGAAAACGGGGATTAAGCAAAACCAGTTCAGAAAACCCCATAGTTTTTATAGCTCGTGCAGCGGCGCCAATATTGCCTGGATGGCTAGTCCCAACCAGGACAAAACGTAGGCGTTTGAAAAGAGATGTGTCAGTTTGTGGCAAGTTCATTTAAAATAGCGTAATTACGCGTTGGTCATTGTTAATTTTGGCCGCTGTTTTACGCGACGCTCTTTAATTCATTTTTGTGCAACGATCCAGTTTTCTGTCTTTTTCAAGAACAGAATGCTGCTTGTTGCCATTTTAACGGAAACCCCTTATGCACCCAATGCTAAATACGGCTATTAAAGCCGCTCGTCGTGGAGCGGCCGTCATCAGTCGCGCCTCTTTTGACCTTGATCGCGTCCAGGTCAGTGAAAAGCAATACAATGATTTCGTCACTGACGTCGATCGATTGGCAGAAGCGGCCATCATTGAGGTGCTGACCAATGCGTATCCGGATCACGCAATTCTGGCAGAAGAGTCAGGGGCTTCCGCCAATTTACATGATGATAATGATAATGTCTGGATCATCGATCCGCTTGATGGCACGACCAACTTCATCCATGGCTTTCCACAATACTGTGTATCCATCGCGCTCCAGCAGCGCGGTATCATTACACAATCTGTGATCTACGACCCTATCCGTAATGAAATGTTTACCGCCAGTAAAGGTGCAGGAGCATTTTTAAACGACAAGCGCATTCGCGTCACACGTTGCGATAAATTGGCCGATGCCTTGATCGGTACCGGTTTTCCATCGCGTGAATTGGCAAATCTGGATGAATACATGGAAATGTTCAAACTCATGACCCTGAAAACTCAGGGACTCAGGCGTGCCGGTGCGGCAGCACTTGATCTGGCCTATGTTGCCATGGGGCGTCTGGATGGCTTCTTTGCAAAAGGACTGGCACCTTGGGATATTGCCGCCGGATCGCTGCTTGTCACGGAAGCCGGTGGTATCATCGCCAACTTTTCGGGCGAATCCGATTACCTGCACAAAGGCGATATTTTAGTTGGCACTCCGAAGATTTTTTCTCAGATGCTCAACGCCTTTCATGGCATTGCTGTTAAAAAATAAGCAGGCGACCACTTCGTTTGTGCACTACCTGGTACAACCCCAAGTCCGGTTCCCCGTGTGTAATGACATCAGGCAGACTTGAGGCATTTTTCCGTTTTACGCTGACATATCGGGCATCCTGCCCGACTGTCTGTTTTTTGTAGAAATTAGCATGACCAAATTTTCTGAACTTGGCTTGTCCGAGTGCATCGTTCGCGCAGTAACTGAACATGGCTACACAATTCCAACCCCTATCCAGCAACAGGCGATACCGGCCGTCATCAAAGGCGGCGATTTGCTTGCCGGGGCTCAAACAGGCACAGGCAAGACCGCCGGTTTTACCTTGCCTATTTTAGAGCGACTCTCAAAGAGTCCCAATGCACCTAAAAATAAAACCGACCGCCGGCCGATCCGTACCCTGGTACTGACACCGACGCGCGAATTGGCAGCTCAAATTGAAGAAAGTGTCAGAACTTACGGTAAGTATACCAATCTCAATTCTGGCGTTATTTTCGGTGGCGTAGGTATCAATCCACAGATCAAGCTGTTAAAAAATGGCGTCGATATTCTGGTGGCCACGCCTGGCCGTTTGCTCGACCATAAACAACAAGGTACGATCGATCTGAGCCATGTTGAAATTCTGGTACTCGATGAAGCCGATCGTATGCTGGATATGGGTTTTATCCACGACATCAAGAAAGTGTTGGCGATACTCCCGGCGAAACGCCAGAATTTATTGTTCTCAGCGACTTTTTCTGAAGAAATCAAAACACTTGCAGAGCGTCTGCTGAACAACCCGGCGATGATAGAAGTGGCGCGCCGGAACTCCACTGTCGAAATTATTTCGCAAAAAGTGCACCCGGTAGACCGCGATAAAAAACATCCTCTGCTGGCTCACCTGATCAAGACCGAGGGTTGGAATCAGGTCCTGGTATTTACCCGTACCAAGCATGGCGCCAATAAACTGGTAGAGCAACTGATCAAGGATGGCATCAACAGCATGGCCATTCATGGCAACAAGAGTCAGTCAGCCCGCACCAAGGCACTGGCTGAGTTCAAGGATGGCAGCCTCACTGTCCTGGTTGCGACCGACATTGCCGCGCGAGGCATCGACATTGATCAACTGCCCCACGTCGTCAATTTTGACCTGCCCAATGTCCCTGAAGACTATGTACACCGTATTGGCCGTACCGGTCGTGCCGGTGCAACAGGAGAAGCCGTATCGCTTGTTTGTGTGGATGAATTCAAATTACTTGCCGACATTGAAAAGCTCATCAAACGGCAACTGCCACAAGAAATCATTGACGGCTTCATCCCTGATCCTCACGCCAAGGCGCAACCGATACAGTTGCGTAGTTTTCAAGGTCAAGGGCAAGGCCAGGGTCGCGGTGGTAATGGCGGTGGCGGCGGCGGTGGCAATCGCCAGTCTCGTCCAGCCCAGGGCGCGCCACGCGAGGGTAATGCACCACGCACCTCGATCAAGCCAGCAGTCAAGCAAAGTACGCCACGTCGTTCAGGCGGTCGTGGCGGCGCATAAAGTGCTGTTTTTCCAGTGATTTTCTGGTAATTAAGATCAGCAGAAAAAACTGATTTTTTTAAATAAAAAAGGTGTGCTCGCTTGGCGACCACACCTTTTTTTATGTCTAAAATTACACTAAGGAAACGGACCAGCTTTTTACGAATAGCCAAAAGCAGGCGTAGCTTTGATTAAACGCAATTTCTCCGGATAGTATCAATTTAGGATAGAGCGTGTTACCAGGAGAATCCGGCATGAACACATTGACAAAGATGGCGCTTGGTTTTATCGGACAGCTCAAACCTGAGCGAGTCACTGGCAGTGCAGAACGCGTTATTGAATTGCCTTCCGCCGTTACCGCAGGTGGTTTGCCGCTGATGCAGACGTTGATGCTGAGGCACTCGACGCGTGAATTTGATAAATCGCCACTTCCTGACCAGGCCCTGTCTGATTTGCTCTGGGCTGCAGCAGGTATCAACCGTCCGGAATTAAATGGACGAACGGCACCAAGCGCGATGAATGCACAAGAAATCATTCTCTACGTGGCCTTGTCAAAGGGTTTATACCGGTATGTGCCGCCAACCCAGAGCTTGCATCTGGTCACTGCGAGCGACGTACGCCGGGTGACCGGTTACCAAGACTTTGTGGACGATGCACCGCTTGACCTCATTTATGTTGCAGACCATACCTGCATGACACTGATTCCCGCAGCGCAGCGCGAGTCCTACGCTTCGGCAGCAGCGGGAGCGATGTCACAAAACGTTTATCTGTATTGCGCCTCGGCGGGCTTGGCAACCGTCATCCGCGCCTGGTTCGACCGTACTGCGCTCTCGCTTGCGATGGGACTTAATTCGGATCAGCAGGTTCTGTTGGCACAAACAGTTGGAAGACCAAAAGCGAGTGAAAAATCCTGATAATCCTGATCAGTGTTCAGGCCACAAGAATCATGCGAGGCGATCTACTGAAGAAAACACTTCACGTACTATTTGACTTCTGTTTCAGTTTTACCGGGTGCAGGAGCATCACCTAAAGCAACGCGAATTTCTTCCAGTTTTTTCTCATAATCTTCCGCCTCGCCATAAGGCAGGAAGCGACCATAACGAAGATGCGTCGCCAAGACCTTCCGGGCATGCTTGATGGGACAAAAATACTCCTCTGTCCTGGCGACAATCTCGGTCACGTAAGCCATCAGCCCATTGGCGTAAGCGCAGTAGGTGCAATGAAATTTCTCAATCGCATTGAGGTATTGCAGATGCTGACGGTCGAAAACAATGTAGTCACGCCGTCGAACCTTGGTAATTTTATAAATGGGAAAACAACTGGCCTGATACAGGCTGACACACAGGTCCAGCATCAGCAGAGGCAGGATCATGCTGTAAATAATGGGACCGGTGATCAGATTTTGCGGACGATAAGTAACGATCCAGTGAAAAAAGCTTTTTGTATATTGATGCTGTTTCTGCCGGACCGACTCCTCAATTTCACGCTGCCGGCTTTTGATCTGAGAAAATGCTTTCTCCTCGCTCTCATGCACAGCACTGCGCAAGTCGTCTTCCAGACGTGTTATCTGATCGAGTAAGGACCGAATTTTTTCATTCATGGCAACCCTTTTTTACACTGACTCTTTACAGGGAGCATGTTAAAAATGTCTGACCGACGCTATTTATCGACACTATTTATCGACACTACTTATCGTACTATTTTGCTATCCATTGAGACTCAATGTCCTTTGCGCCCGCCGTTTAGTGACGTAAGTTGACCTCCCGTTCACGCGCACCCGCCATTCCTGCTGCGAGCATGGCAAGTTCATGGGCGAACAGTTCAAGGATGTCTTCCATGGTGACAATACCGACCAGACGACCCATGTCATCAGAAATAATCACCCGCCGGACCTGATGTTCGTTCATCAGCTGGACCGCATCGGTCGCATCCATCTCCGGACTGGCGATCACGAGGTTTTCCGACATAATGTCGCCGGCCGTAAAGACGGCAGGATCAAGCTCTTCTGCGATCAATTCGAGCACCAGATCACGGTCGCTCACAATACCCACCGCACGACTGCGCTCTTCTGCATCGACGACAACCAGGGCACCGACGTGATGCAACCGCATTAACTGGGCCATGATCAGCGCCGAAGTGTCGGGTTCAACCACAGCGACCACTTTTGTCGCAAAGTCCTTCAACCGAGTAACCATCACACTTCTCCTTGTAATCCTGCCAGACAAAACAATAATGCCTAATTCCCCATGCACATCCGGTTCATGGTTCGACAGTCAGTTGACTGTTCACCCGGTTAATGCCCGGTGCCGACCACGCGACACCTTCCACGGCGTTTCTTTCGGCCCAGGAATGGACATGCCCTTTCAATGTCACTACATTACCGTCAACACTGACATTAATACGTTTTGCTTCACGCAACACCTGGCGAATCAGCGCAGCCTCAATCCGGCTGGAAATACTTACCGGAACAGAGACGGGTTTAAGGCGGATGTTATTGGTGATGCCAACGATTCCCCTTAACGGACGCGCAACGTGTTCACAAGCCTGTCTTTGAAAATTCCAGTCAACTTCACCGGTAAGGGTGACCCAGCCTTTTTCCACCATGACCTTGATCCGGCCACGGGGAACTGACGAATTCCAACTCAAGGCATGTTCCAGAGCGCTGGCAATTTCCGTGTCACTGGAAGGATGCAGACCAGCAGGAACTACCTCAAGTTCTACTGCAACCGCTTTCACTCCGGCAACCCGGTCAACAGCATGGGTGACGGCCACTTTTTCGGCATAGGTTTCCAGATGCCCGGTTAAGGTGACAACACCTTCGGCTACGGCAACCCCGACGCTGGCCTCTGGAATAAGTGGATCCCACGATAATTCTTCAAGGATATCTTTCTGAAGCTCAGTATCTGTTTTCATCATTACTCCATCGCAAATAAAATATTAAAGAATACACAACCCTACTGTTTGCCACCTCAACTTGCAATTACCTTTATTTTTCAAAAAGCTTACGTGCGCCCTCGAATCGCCTGATTGAGAAAAGTCAAAATTTCAGAATGCCTCAGTGGCGATTAAATCACGACTTAAAAAGGCAAAAATTATTCGGGATCAAGGTCGTCAAAAGATAAAAATCACGTCAGAAATACATAAGAAAAAAGTTAAAAATAGATCAAAACAGCTCGTAAGTGAGGGTAAAAGCGCATCTTCTTTCCGACTCGAATCGTGTGTTTGAAAAATGTGGCGCGTGCCAAAGATATCTCAAAACAAATACCCATATTTAGGTATGAAGTATTCACCAATTTTGGTATTCGTTGCCTATTTTTTAAAACATATACTAACGACATTATTTTTGAAAACAGCTTTTTTCAGCTTGCTTTTCAGAGGGGAAGGCTTAAAAGGAGTCGCTATGAGCGGGATGAAAGCAAAGGGACCGAGGACGGTTCAACCGAAAAATTTGTCGCATAACCATAGTATCGCGAGGACAAGGAAAAACCGCGAACAGCATCAGGAAACGGCGTTAATTATGGACATTACGGGACGCATTACCGCATGTGGAAGTGCAGTAGTGGCCTTACTCTGCCAAAGACCAGAAAGGCTTTTTGGCCAGGCGATCACAAAAATCATACCTCAACTTCCGTTTGGTACCGATACGCCCTACTACAACTTCGCTTACGCCGTATTTCATGGGGCAAACGGCAACTTGATGCAGCGCACCGCATTCGCTTCAGATGGCAGGGAAATACCTGTTGATGTGCAGCTATCGGGGACAGTCATGAACGGGCGGCGTCTCATCAAGCTCGATTTACAGCCAACTTGCGCTGCCCGACCCGGCAGATCTCAGCGTAACTGAAGGAGAAAACAGACCTCATTTTAACTTTTTTCACTTTTTTACTTTTTTTACCTTTTTTTATTGACCCTTATTTTTATTATCGTTTATTACATGTTTTAAACATTGCTGCAGATTCGGTTCCTCTTGTTTTTTAAGAAAAATTGATCGGTATCAAGCGCTATAGCACTACGACTGCCAGACGCTAGTTAAAACAGAAAACTCAACACGGAGATTATGATGAGTACACCTTTGAGCCACATGCCTAACGCCGCCGCATCTACCCACTTGCACGGACCTGAAATAATGGATCGCTACGATGTGGGACAACATGAAAACGATACTATCAAGCTGCGCTCCGCTACGCCAACTTTCATTGCAGATCAGAAAAGTGCCAAAGCAGGCTCGTTTTGGCGCGAGTCTTTGTCCCTGATCCAGCGCCACGTCCCGTACAGCTGCCGTAAAGTGCGGGCTGACGATAAGGTCTATCTCTGCGGGGAACCATTTAAAAAACTCTATTTAATCAACTCCGGGCTCTTCAAGATTGTTAATCTGACAGCCGATGGCAGGGAACAGCCAACGGGCTTGTATTTCAAGGGTGACTGGCTGGGTTTTGACGGCATACCAACCGGGCAATACGGCTGTTCTGCCATTGCCCTTGACTGTGGCGAGATA
>CANIFC010000077.1 GCA_947466695.1 Oxalobacteraceae bacterium
ACTATTTCGCAGCATTTGCAGATCACCGGTTATGGCCGTCAGCAGGTGAATGAATTCGCCCTCTTTTAACATCAGGATACCCTCCCGAATTGCGTGTTAAATATTAGGTATTAGGTATTGCGTTTGACTAAAGGTAAAACGCAATAGCGCATGAGGCATGGCACAATATTTCCAGTGTCCTTATACTTTGGCTCATCCCCATGTCCTGTGAGCAAATGCCTGCAGCACTCAGCGCTCGCCCGCCAACGTCTCGACTTTGGCCGCCCAACGGGCCTGAATTTGCGTAAAGCGAGACACCCTCATCAGGATGAGAACTACACGCCGGGTCTGAGCATAAAGATCAACAAACCCAGATCGCAAGCAGGGAGCAACAAGCTTGACATCTGATGGAAAATTTTAATGATGGCGAAAAAATGCAGACAGGAGCGACATCTAATTTTCAGATATCGTTCCAACTCCAACGCACACAAGGGAATCATTCATGACACCGGACGAAAACACAATTAAAAATTTTCTGCATGGCCAGGTCGCCTGCTGGAATGCCTGTGACAAAGAAGGTTTTTTTGCCCACTACCGCGCCATGGCGCCCAATGGCCTCCGCATCGATTATGCCGGCCAGCCTCCGCGCGAGGCCTGGCAGATACTCGAAGGCATGTGGACACAACAAAATACCAAAATACGTATCGAGGTCAAGGCATCCATCGTGAACGGCAGCGAAGCGGCTTGCCACCATCGCAATGCATTTCGCGACGCTGAGGGCGGGGTCGACACAATAGAGGTATACCGGTTTCTCGAGGGGCGTATGGAAGTACGCTATTTTATTGCCAGATAAGCGTGAAAAAATCGCGAAGAAAATCGTGACATACTAACGACTAAGACTGTTATTAGCGAGTATTACGCATCGCGCAAGCGGATTTCATCACGATCCTCATTATGGAGTTTACTGGCGACGTAAAGATGAGCTCATGAATAGGAACAAGACAAGATTAACGTGATACCCTCGCCGGTGGTTTTATTTACAAACAACTTCGTCCTTACGTAGCTGGAACGTCTGGCACTTGATCCTTCCCGGCACTGATCGCGGCCAGAATAAAATCAGCGGAATGCTGACGCCAGGCGCGTATCCCGTCCGGCGCGGTGGTATCAAAACCCGCCAGCACCGACATCATGAAGCGGTTGGTGAAACCGCCGCTGGTGACCAGGGCGGCAATCGCTGCAAACACCCGTGCATCAATACCGCTGCGAAAATCGCCACTGGCAATCCCACGCTCCAGAATTTTTTTTAGTACCGCAACCAGTGCCGGCGCCAGATCAGAAAATTTATCACCGGGGACCTCACGCGACTCATGAAAGCGCGAGCCCTCCTGGGAGAGTGAGCGTAAATGCGGGTCATCATCATACTGGTCAAACATGCGATTCAAGAAAGCACGTATTGCCATTGGCGCGGCAAGCTGACTAAAATCGAACTCTACCAAGTCGGCCATCACAGTGACAGAGGCGTCCGCCAGCACAGTGGCGAACAGCTTTTCTTTCGATGCATAATAGTGATACACCAGTTGTTTGGTGACACCTGCAGCCAGAGCGATCTGGTCGACACGCGCTCCTGCCAGACCTTTCGTGGCGAACTCCGCCTTTGCAGCGAGCAGGATGCGCCTGATTGTCTCGCGCTTACCTGATAGCGTGTGCTTGGCCTCGCCAGAATTTGTATCAGTGGGTCGCTCTGCTGGTTCGCCTTCTTGTGCATGCATTGATAAGCCCATTTCCATGTCAAATCTCCATCGCCATTCCCTTCGGGCTAATCACTCAACCGTGCCCGCACACCGGTTTTACCTGAGGTAAAACGGAACTGTCGACAATCTCAACCAGAATGATCTCTCTGCCAATATCATAAACGAGCTTAGTGAGACAAGCCTGTCTATTTTAAAAACATCCCTATTTTGGAAGGTTGGAGAGCATGAATAAACTTGACCGGTACGATGTAACGATCGTCGGCGGTGGCCATAACGGCCTGGCAGCAGCCTGTTATCTGGCCAAGGCAGGCAAAAAAGTGATCGTTCTTGAGGCCTTGGCCAAGGCCGGTGGCATGGCCTCATCCGGTTATGCCATTCCGCAAGCACCGCAACATCTGGTGCACACTTGCGCGCTGGACCTGATGTCGCTCCGGGTACACCCAATGGTACCGAAGGAACTCGATCTTGAACGCCACGGTTTTCACACCGTTGAAATGACCCCGGGCTACGCCTACCTGCATCCGGATGGCAGCTCACTGGTATTTTGGCGCGATCCAGAAAAAACCGCTGCAGAAATCCGTCGATTTTCTGCCACTGATGCCGAATCATTTTTACGCTTTATGAAAGTCATTGACGTCTTCATCGACATGGCAGTACCGATGATGCGGGTCGATCCGGCAAAAAAAAATATCGGTACCAAATTACGCGTATTGCGCACCGCTCTGCTGAACCGAAAGTTACGGCCGGATCTGATGGCGCTGATCACCGGTTCGGCCTATCAGGCTATCCTGGAAAAATTTGAACATCCGGTCACTATTTCGGCAATGTGCGCGCTGACGGGCGCTGCCGGCCCGGTCACGGCAGAAGGCAGCGGCATTTTTTTCGCCCTGCTCGGTTTTCTGCATCGCTTTGGCGTTGGCCGTGTCATCGGCGGCATGCAGGCGCTGCCCGATGCAATGGTCGCCCGCCTGCAGGAACTGGGAGGTGAAGTCATGACTTCGGCCGCAGTCACTGAAATCATTGCCGAAGGTGGAAAAGTCCAGGGCGTACGCCTGCACGATGGCAGGATCATTCACTCACGTGCCGTGATCGCCAGCTGCCACCCGAAAATGGCACTGGACATGGTTACGCCCGGCGCGATCGAAAAACACCTGCTCACCAGGGTAGCCATGGCGCCGGCCAACGCCCACGGCGCCTCGCCGCTCAGAGTAGACCTGGCCTTGAGCACGCAAGTGTCAGTACGTCGTCATGAGGCCTGGCGTAACGACGGCCTTAGCCTGCGCAAATGCGTTCTGCTGATAGGCACCGCCGAAGCGGTACTGGAAAATTTTTCCGCCTCCGCACGCGGCGAAGTCCCCACCCTGCCCTATATGTGGATCACCGCTCCCAGCGCCGTCGACCCGGGTCAGGCACCACCAGGACAAGATATCGTCTATCTGTATCCGCCAGCGATGCCGGTCAATCCACGCGAGGGCTGGGATGCGATACGGGCCAAAACGGCAGATCAGGTCATCGAACAGGCCAGCCACTACATGGATGGCCTGACCAGTCATGAAATCGGCCGCCGGGTAGAGGCATCACCAGACCTGGCAAAACGTCTCAATGTCCACAACGGCTGCGTGACACATCTCGATACCTCTGCCTTGCGTTCCAACACACTGCGTCCGGCCTATGGCCTGGGCGGTGATACTTTACCGGTAGCGGGACTCTATTTTGGTGGTGCCGGCATTCATCCCGGTGGCGGGGTTAATGGCATGCCCGGACGACTGGCCGCTAGCCGGGTCAGGCGCTTTCTCGGATAAAACACTTTCTCGGAGCGCAACGGCGACGGTCATTATGCGACCAGCCAACGCTATTTTTACTACCGCCGTTGCCGGCCACCTAGCTATAACCATGCACTAAAACCGGGCAATAGTCGCTGCAAGAAAAATTACATACTGATATTCATTCACACCGGCCCCGGTCCAGGGTCGCCGGCCAACGGAGAAAACAATGACTCACGTACAGACTACCGAAGCGCAGACCGACAGGGCACAAGAAATTGAACCACAGGCAGCCGGAGCGGCGCTGATTAATGCCTTTGCCAAAGTGTCGGACAATTACCGCGGAGCCGAAGTCGATTTTTATCGCATTTGCCGGGAGTTTCGAGAAGATTCGCCGGTCATGCAGGGTAATTTTGCCGCCAGCCTGGGGGTGCCCAACAATGCCGGTCTCGATGCCAGCTTTCCAACGGTCAGCCTGTTTAAATACAAGGAGGTCATGGCAGTGTTACGCGATGCAAGCAACTTTACCAGCGGGTTCATTTCGGAGGGACTGGGTTCTTTTTTCGATGGCCTGATCATCATTGCGATGGACGGCGAAGAGCACAAAAAAACGCGCGCGCTGCTGCAACCGGTATTTACCCCGGAAACCGCCAACCGCTGGCGTCTCAAGCTTGACGGGGTGATGCGGCAGGAGTCGCTACTGCCAATGGTCGCGGCAAAAAAGGCCGATTTGATGGAATTTGGCCTGCACTTCCCCATTCGCGCCATATACGCGATCATGGGTTTTCCAGACGATCAGCCGGAACAGATACGGCAATACGCCGCCTGGGCGCGGGCGATACTCGCAGGTCCGCAGGTCGGCCCGGAAAAGCAGCAGGCGGCGCGTCAGGCCGCCATGGAAGCCATCAAGGCATTGTACGATGCCGTCTTCAAGATCGTGGCCGAACGGCGCGCTGCCAATGGCGATGGTGATGACCTGATCAGCCGTCTGCTACGCTCGGAACTTGATGGGCGCAAGCTCGATGATCATGAAATCACGACCTTCGTACGCTCATTGCTGCCAGCGGCAGGGGAAACCACGACGCGCACCTTCAGTTCGATGATGACGCTGCTGCTGGAACGTCCGCAGTTACTCGATAGGGTACGTAACGACCGTAGCCTGGTGGCCAAGGTGATCGACGAAACAGTCCGTTATGAACCGGTCGCCACCTTCAAGGTCCGCCAGGCCGCCAAAGACCTGGAAATCGGCGGCGTGGCAATCCCGTGCGGCAGCATGGTGCAATGCATTACGGCGTCGGCCAGTCGCGATGCCGAGGTGTTTGAAAACGCCGACACCTTTGACATCGACCGCAAGCCAAAACCGTCTTTTGGTTTTGGCTTCGGACCACACATGTGCATCGGTCAGTTCGTCGCAAAAATGGAGTTGAGCGTTGCGCTCAATGCCATTCTTGACCTGTTCCCGAACTTGCGGCTTGACCCTCAATACGCACCACCGGTGATCCGTGGAATCATGCTGCGCGGCGCCTCATCGGTGCGCGTGATCTGGGATTAATCCCGTCATCTCGCTGAAGCAACAGGACAGGTATCGAGCCGGTCAGGCCGGACGCCCTGCACATCGAACAATCTATTGAGGAAACTTATGATGAAAAATTTTACCGAGATCCCGGAGCGGGCTGATTTTGTCTATCAGATTCTGGTCGCCCCCCACAAGGCCAGCGGCACAGCGATGAACGAGACGCGTGGCTTTTTCGGCTTGCCATTAAGCAAAAGCATGCCCTTTGGTTCGGTCCGTGATGAAGAGGGAAATATCTACTCTTTCGTGCGATCCGTCATGTCCCCTGGCGGCACGCCCAACCCGACCAAATTTCTGTATCAGTCAACCCGGCTGGATGACTGCCATCTTCGTCTCGACCAGGCACGCATGGCCTTGCAGGCGCTGACACCCCTGCCGCTACAGTCGCTTGAGAACGATACCGTACACTGGAGCAGCGTACCGGATGAACCGGGAAACGCGTGGCAATTATCGGCTTCAGGAGAAAGTTTATCCTGGACCGAAGACGGCCTGTTCGAACTCAAGGGCACCCTGATCGGCCACGGCATGCAATGGTACTTGCCAGGAGTTGATTGGGGTACGTTTTATGTCTCCCAGCTCTATGACCTCGCGGGCACCTGCGAGGGTCGCCCGGTAAAAGGCGTGATGGCACTCGATCAGGTGTATCTGGCCGAAGGTGGTGCTATCCATTTCATGAAAGACCTGGTCGTCAACAACAAGATGCATATATTGTGGTGGTCCTTTGCGACCATTTACAAGGACGGCAGCTTTGATGCCGGCTCGCTGATGGTGGGTCACGATCATCTGGGCTATGCCATTCTCATGGACGAAAGCGGTGCCGTGCGCTGTACCACGTCGATCGAGGGCGTCACCAGGCACAAGCCCGGCAGCTATTTTGCCAGCGAGGTCGTGGTGACACTGGAAGGCGGTGAACAATGGGAATTTCTGCCCGACCCGAAAGGAGAAATGATCGATTTCGTCGGTGGGTTTCCGATCACCGCCCAGCAGGAAGGTCGCTGGCGCAGGGTAGGCGACACGCGGGAGCCCGACCGTTGGATGGCGTGGGGCGAATCGGACCGGCGCAATGGCACAGCACGCAATGTCAGGGGTGCCGATTTATAAATGTACGTCGCCTCCTGAGGTATCATTGCCACCGGGAATGTGACGTCCTGTGACCTGCACCAAGCGGCTGCTGCAATACCAACGGCAGAGCCTGATTATTTCAACAAAGAAGATATCGATGCGCATCAGAAATGTGGACTTGCATGTAGAAATCAGCGGTCATGGCCCGGCCATGATCTGGGGCCATGGCATGACGTCGAGCATCGCTGCCGAAGACGTGCTTGACTGGTTCCAATGGAAAAATATTTCCTGCAAAATGACACTGATCCGCTACGACGCGCGGGGGCATGGAAAAAGTGCTGGTTCTTACAGGCCTGAGGATTTTCAGTGGGATAGCCTGGCGCAGGACATGCTTGACCTTGCCGATGCCTGTGTACCAACGCAGGAAGCAGCGCGCTTCATTGCCGGCGGTGCGTCCATGGGGTGTGCCTCGGCGCTTTGCGCGGCACTCAAGGCTCCTGAACGGATCAAGGCGCTGGTTCTGGTCATCCCTCCGACGCTGTGGGAAACCCGCGCCGCCCAAGCTCAGCTTTACCGCCGCGCGGCATTGCTGGGAAGCCTCATGGGCGGACGTCTGATGGGTACATTGATGATGCGCGACATGGATCGCATGCTGCCCTCCTGGCTGGTACAGCAAGAGCCGGTAAAAAGCCGCGGCCTGGGGATAGGACTGGCCGCATTGTCGCGCCGTACTTTGTGGAATTTATTTCACGGTGCCGCCAAGTCGGATTTACCGGCACCAGAAAACTTCGCTGCATTAGCGGGCATTCCCACCTTGATCTGCGCCTGGCATGGTGATCCGGCGCATCCGGTCTCATCGGCCGAAGCGCTGCACCGGCTGCTACCGGAATCGGAACTGTTCATTGCAGAAAATTACGCCGGGTTTGCAACCATTGCGCCACGTATCAGCGATTTCGTCGACAAGCATGCCGGAAGCTGATGATCAGGCAAGCCACCACGCATAAGATATTTGGTATGGTCAGGTGGATCGAAGTTAAGCGGCACATCACTGAACGAACGACTTTGTGGCGCCACATTAATCGCCGAACTAAACACCGCCACTGCACAAGGAGTGACGGTAAATACGGTGACATGCCGGTGCGGCAGGATGAAAACCCCGCCCTGCCGGAACCGAGCGCGCTGGATTACAGGCCGAGTGGAAATACGATGGTTTTTTCCTGGGTATATTCGTTCAGCCAGTGTTCACCATATTCACGCCCGAGCCCGGAGCGCTTGTAACCACCGAAGGGGGCATCCATCAACTGGTACATCCCGCCATTGATCACCATGCCGCCAGTGCGCACCTGCAAGGCCATCTCATAGGCCTTGGCCGGATCGCGGCTATGAATACCGCCGTACAAGCCATAGCGGCTATCGTTGGCAATGGCGATCGCCTCGTCGTCATGATCAAAGCCGATCACGCACGCAACTGGCCCGAAGATTTCATTCTGGGCGATCGACATACTGTTATCGACATCGTCAAATACGGTGACGTTGTAGAAAAAACCCTTGTCCAGATGCGCCGGACGCGAGCCACCGATCACCAGCCGGGCACCTTCGGCCTGCCCGCTGGCGACAAAGTCTTCCACCCGCGCACGCGCTGCAGCACGGATCAGCGGCCCCACCACCGTGGCAGGATCGGCCGGATCACCAAGTTTCAGGTGAGCGGCCAGCGCCCGCATGGTCTCGATATACGCAGGCCGGATGGCATTGTGCACGATATGCCGCGTTGCCAGTGCGCAGCCCTGACCACAGTGGGTTGCCACCTGGAACAAGCCCTCCATCGCCGCTTTTTGCACATCCGCATCATCGCGAACGATCAGGGCAGATTTACCACCCAGTTCCAGCAGGCTGCGTTTGATGGTCCGCGCGCCCTGACTGAGGATCGCCGCCCCGACCGCTTCGGAACCGGTGAAGGTCACCATATCAACCGCCGCATCCGAGGTCAGCAATTGCGCCACATCAGGTTCGCCCGTCACCACATTGAGTACACCCGGCGGTAAGCCAATCTCGCTGGCGATCTCACCAAACAGGAGCGCAGAAAATGGCGTGAACGGCGACGGCTTTAAAATGACCGTATTGCCGGCCAGAAGTGCCGGAACCAGCTTAGACAAATTCGTCAGGAAAGGGGCGTTATAAGGTGTTATCGCCACCACGACACCAATGGCTTCGCGCACGACGACACCACCGCCGAGCAAGCGTGGTCCACCCGGATTGAATGGGGAAGGTCCGGACTCGACCGGCAAGTGACGCGTCGTGGGGATCAGCGAGCGCGCGATAGCCGACTCGAAAATTTGCATGGGACGATCATAGAACATGCCATCGGCCAGTGCGCGGGTGATGCCGCCTTCGGCAATCATCAGCGTCTTGATCTGCTCCGAACGGGCAGCCAGGGCCGCATGCATCTTGCCCATGAAAACCGCACGCTCTTGCTGTGACAGGCGTGACCACGGACCGCGGTCAAAAGCCTTGCGCGCTGCTGCAATTGCGGCGCCCGCCTCGGTCAGACCGCCGACCGGCGCCAGGCCAATCACCAGACCGTTGGCCGGATTGAGAACTTCCTGCGTGTCACCAGACTGCGGCAAGACCCACTGCCCGTCGATGTAGAGCTGGTTGATCTGCGTAAAAGGAATTAGGTCATTCATGTGGTATCTCACTTAAAAATAGGGTAGCCCGGTATCAGGCAGAGACGTTGGCTTGGGTAACGCGCTGCCGGGTCGTGTTGTCAGAACCGGCCGGTACCGCTTGTGCTTGCCAGGAGGCGATGATCATTTCGGCCGCGCGGAATGCCATCACCATCGCCGGTCCGTTGGTATTGCCGGAAATAAGCGTCGGCATGACGGAGGTATCGACCACCCGCAAACCTTGCACACCACGCACACACAATTGCGGGTCGACTACTGACGCGGCATCGCTCCCCATACGACAGGTACCGGCAACGTGGTAGGTCGTCGAGCCAAACTTGAAGAACGCCTCAGCCAGTTCGTCATCAGTGGCACATTCCGGACCGGGTGAAATTTCGCCAACAACGTATTCGCTCAGTGCCGGCTGGGACAGCATGGTGCGCATGAATTTCAATAAATCAATCGAATGGCGGCGGTCGTTTTCGGTCTCCAGATAATTGGCAACGACGGTCGGCGCGACATCCGGATCGCTGCTGTTGATCAGGACCGAGCCCTCGCTGTCCGGATTGGTAAAGTAGCCAACCCAGGTCATGCCGGGTTTTTTATCAAGAACAATTTTTCCATCCTCGACGGCCAGTGAATACAGGCCAATGCCAAGCTCGGCATCCGGACGGGACAATTCAGGCCGGGTTTTAACAAAGGCGCACACCTCATGCGCGGCGTGAGTCATGGGCCCCTTGCCGCGGATAAAATACTGCAGCATGTTCTTGATCAGGCGCAGGCCGGAGAACTCCTGATTGAGACTGCCGCTGCTGACCCGCACCTGTAACAGGATGCAGCGGTGTTCGAGCAAATGCCGCCCTACTGCCGCAATATCGGCCACGACAGCAATGCCTAAACGTCGTAAGTCGGCAGCCGGGCCGACACCAGACAATTGCAATAATTTTGGCGTATTGAGAGCACCAGCGGAGAGGATAACTTCGCGCCTGGCCCTTACCACGGAAGTGCCGGACGCATCGCGCAATTCCACGCCGGCTGCCCGTACGCCGGTCGCCCGTATGCCGGTCGCCCGTACCCCCTCAAATATAACGCGCAGTACATCCGCCGAAGTGCGTACCGTCAGGTTCGGCCGGTTCCGCACCGGTTTGAGAAAAGCCTCGGCGGCACTCTGGCGCCGTCCGCGCCAGATGGTGCGCGGCTGATAGCCGATTCCACCCTGCAACGCACTGTTCAAGTCCTCGACCCGTGGCACCCCGGCCTGCACTGCGGCGGCGATCACCGCTTCGCACAAAGGATGACCGGCCGGATGCATGCTCACTTTCAACGGGCCGCCCGCGCCGCGCCACTCGCCCGGACCGAGTTCATGATCTTCCATCGCCTTGTAGCAACGGCCGATATCACTCCAGCCCCAGCCGGTACATCCGGCCGCCTCCCAGGCATTGTATTCCGCCGGATGACCGCGCAAATACACCATGCCGTTCACCGAACTCGAGCCACCCAGGGCGCGCCCCTTGAGCCACTCTTCCGAGCCGCGGTTCTTGCCCTGCCCGACCTGGTAGCTCCAGACATGAGGGTTACCGGCGTTGAGTAATTTCCCTATCCCCCTGGGCATGTGTATCAAGGCACTTTTGTCAGGCGGGCCGCTTTCAATCAACAGAACCGACACGGCCGGATCAGCTGAAAGCCGGTTAGCAAGTACACAGCCGGATGATCCGGCGCCGACAATAATAAAATCAAACACGTCAAGCATGTATTTCTCCCTGCATTCAGCGGGCCGGCAACTGGTCAAAAAAGCGCGTGATGCTGGCCTGATGCCGGTCGTCATGAGCCAGAAATCAGCTCACACGACCAACACACCCTACTGCCACCAGAACGTCGCCACACCATCACCGGAGCGCTGAAATGGTTAGATATGAATCAGCGCGTGGTCTCGCGTGCGACCATGGCTTCAACTGTCATTTCCTGCTCCGGCAATGCTGTTTTTGGAATCAGGAACCCGCCCACCGACGCATCGCCCAATACCGCAAAATTACTCCGGTTAAAGTCGTACGTCACACTTTTCAGCGCCAGCGGAATTGCGTGGTCATACGCCTGAAATACCGAATTGAACATGGAGCGATACAGCTGGCCGTTATTGTCCAGCGCGTCAAACATGCCGGCACCATAATTGTCTTCATCAATGTAATAGGTACGCTTGGAGTACACATGGCGCATACCCGGCTTGAGTGTCGCCTCGACCACCCAGACGCGATGTAATTCCCAGCGTTCGCAGGCCGGATTGACATTTTTTTCTTTGAACTGCATGTCGCCTTTACACTCGAAATTGAATTTGTAGCTGTTATAGGGAATATACATTTCCTTTTTTCCCACCAGCTTGAAAT
>CANIFC010000078.1 GCA_947466695.1 Oxalobacteraceae bacterium
CACGCTGGCCAACCCCGATGCTGCATGGCGCCCCGGCCTGTTTGTCAATGTCGAGTTGCGCTCGAATGACAGCGAAGTGCCAGTTGCTGTGCGCAGCGACGCACTGCAGACGATCGATGACAAACCGAGCGTCTTCATTCGAGTCGATGGCGGCTTCATCGCGCAGACCGTCATCACCGGCAAGAGCGACGGAAAAACCCTTGAAATCATGCAAGGCATGAGCGCAGGCACACCCTATGCGGCTACCGGCAGCTTCGTCCTCAAGGCGGAACTGGGCAAGGGGAGCGCCGAGCATGCACATTGAATCACCAAATAAGCGGGAGAACTCATTGTTTGAAAAAATCATCCGCGGCTCGATTGCACACCGATGGCTGGTCATGCTGGCCGTGCTGGCCATGATCGGGGTCGGCGTCTACAGTTATCAAAAACTACCGATCGACGCCGTGCCCGACATCACCAATGTCCAGGTCCAGATCAACACCTCGGCACCCGGTTATTCGCCGCTGGAAGTGGAGCAACGCGTCACTTTTCCGATCGAGACCGTGATGGCCGGCCTGCCCCACCTGGAACAGACCCGCTCGCTGTCGCGCTACGGCTTGTCGCAAATTACCGTCATTTTCAAAGATGGAACCGACATTTATTTCGCCCGCCAACTGGTCAATCAACGGATACAGGAAGCCAAAGAAAGCTTGCCCAAGGGCGTGGCGCCGATGATGGGACCGATTTCGACCGGACTGGGAGAAATTTACCTGTGGACGGTTGAAACGGAGCCAGGAGCGAGAAAGGCGGATGGCACCGAATATACGCCAACGGACTTGCGAGAAATTCAAGACTGGATCATCAAACCGCAATTGCGCAATGTGGCCGGTGTCACGGAAATCAACTCGATCGGCGGCTATGCGAAGGAATACCATGTGACGCCAGATCCGGCCAAGCTGAGTTCTTATAATCTGAGCTTGCAGCAGATCGTGACTGCACTGGAACTGAACAACAACAATATTGGCGCCGGTTACATCGAAAAACGGGGCGAGCAATTCCTGATTCGCGCGCCGGGACAAGTGCGCTCGCTCGATGACATCCGCAACGTGATTCTCAGCAATGTGCAGGGCGTGCCGATCCGGGTGCGCGACGTGGCCGAGGTCGGTATCGGGCGCGAACTGCGTACTGGGGCGGCCACTGAAAATGGCCGTGAAGTGGTGCTGGGCACGGTATTCATGCTGATCGGTGAAAACAGCCGCGTCGTCTCGCAAGCAGTCGATAAGAAAATGGCGGAAATCAACCGTTCATTGCCGAAAGGCGTGATTGCGGTCACCGTCTACGATCGCACCGTGCTGGTCGACAAGGCGATCAATACCGTCAAGAAAAACTTGCTGGAAGGCGCGATTCTGGTCATCGTCATCCTGTTTCTATTTCTTGGCAATATCCGGGCCGCATTGATTACCGCGATGGTGATTCCGTTGTCGATGTTGTTCACCTTTACCGGCATGGTCCACTACAAGGTCAGTGCCAATTTGATGAGTCTGGGTGCGCTGGACTTCGGCATCATCATCGACGGCGCCGTGGTGATCGTTGAAAATTGCGTGCGCCGCCTGGCTCATGCGCAAGAGCGCCATGGCAGGGTGTTGACGCTCAATGAACGCTTTCATGAAGTATTTGCTGCCGCTCAAGAAGCCCGCCGGCCGTTGCTGTTCGGGCAGTTGATCATCATGGTGGTGTATCTGCCGATCTTTGCGCTGACCGGCGTTGAAGCAAAAATGTTTCATCCGATGGCATTCACGGTCGTCGCCGCGCTGCTGGGTGCGATGATTTTGTCGATGACCTTCATTCCGGCGGCCGTGGCGCTGTTCATCGGTAACCGCGTACAGGAAAAAGAAAACCGCATCATGCTGTTTGCCAAGCGCATGTATGCCCCGTTGCTCGCCAAAGTCATGCAGAGCAAGGTGCTCGTATTGACGGTTGCGATGATTGTCGTCGTGCTGTCCGGTTTGCTCGCGACCAGGATGGGGAGTGAATTCGTGCCCAGTCTGAACGAAGGCGATTTTGCGATCCAGGCCTTGCGCATTCCCGGCACCAGTTTGAGCCAATCGCTGGAGATGCAAAAGCAACTGGAAAGCGGCTTGAAAGCAAAGTTTCCCGAGATCGAGCGTATTTTTGCCCGTACCGGAACGGCTGAAATTGCCTCCGATCCGATGCCGCCGAATATTTCCGATGGCTACGTCATGCTCAAACCCGAGGCGCAGTGGCCCAAACCCAAAAAAACCCGCGATGAATTGCTGGCGGCGATACAAGCGCAAGCCGCCACCTATCCGGGCAATGCGTTTGAATTTTCTCAACCGATCCAGTTGCGTTTCAATGAATTGATTTCGGGCGTGCGCAGCGATGTCGCTGTGAAAATATTCGGCGATGACATGGAAGTCTTGAACGATACCGCCCAAAAAATTGCCGCCGTGCTGGGCAAGGTGCCAGGTGCCACCGAGCTCAAAATTGAGCAGACCAGCGGATTGCCGATGCTTAATGTCAATATCGACCGTGAAAAAACGGCCCGGTACGGTCTCAACATCGGTGATGTGCAAGAGACGGTGTCGATTGCGATGGGCGGACGGGAGGCCGGCACCATGTTCGAGGGCGATCGGCGTTTCAGTATTCTGGTGCGCTTGCCAGAACTGCTGCGCACCGATCTGGACGCGTTGCGACGCTTGCCGATTCCGTTGCCGCGTCAGGCAGAAGGTGGCAATGGCGCAATCAGTTACATACCCTTGACGGAAGTGGCGACGCTGGACTTTGCACCTGGACCGAACCAGATCAGTCGCGAGGATGGCAAGCGCCGCATCGTTGTCAGCGCGAACGTGCGCGGACGCGACATCGGCAGTTTTGTGCCGGAAGCGGAGCAATTGATACGCGCACAAGTGACCATCCCGCCCGGATACTGGACCAGTTGGGGCGGCACCTTCGAGCAATTGCAGTCGGCGACAGCGCGCTTGAAAGTTGTCGTGCCGGTGGCCTTGTTGCTGGTGTTTATCTTGCTGTTCGTGATGTTCAACAATGTCAAGGACGGGCTGCTGGTCTTCACCGGCATCCCGTTTGCATTGACGGGCGGCATCATGGCGCTGTGGCTGCGCGACATTCCAATGTCGATTTCCGCTGCCGTGGGCTTCATTGCCTTGTCGGGGGTCGCCGTGTTGAATGGCTTGGTGATGCTGTCGTACATACGCACGCTGCGTGAAGAAGGCATGTCGCTCGATGACGCGATCAACACGGGGGCACTGACGCGCCTGCGGCCGGTGTTGATGACGGCGCTGGTGGCGTCACTCGGGTTCATTCCGATGGCGATCGCGACCGGCACCGGAGCCGAAGTGCAGCGCCCGCTCGCGACCGTCGTCATCGGCGGCATCTTGTCGTCGACCTTGTTGACGCTGCTGGTATTGCCTTTGTTGTATCGCCTGGCGCACCGCAATGATCGCGACGACGGCAACGGCTCAGACCGTGCAGAAGAGAAAGTTTTGGCGTAAAAGGAACAGCGCAACGGGCTGTTTACAGCACCGTTGCGCCAACCAGATGCTTAACCATTCCATTGATGATGTCGAAGGTGGCGTTCGGCCTGTTGACGCTGTATCAACTCGCGATGGCCGTGTTTAATGAAGGATCGCGCCGCCAGGTAGGCGATCTGTTTGAGTTCGTCGTCGAACTGGAAGACCAGATACTCGACATGATGACATCGCTGGCGCGAGTAAAAGAGACGCTTTCACAGTTATCCGAGCTGTATCTGCTTAGCCTGTACTACGCGGCCACGAATAGCGTTGACTGAATCAAATGGCAGTTGGCGCCCCGAGCATTGACCATCCCGGTGGGGTGACGGAATTTTCGGCGGTTTGGGCTTACAACCCCCAGTGAATGAATCGTTCTGGTGTCCATTGCTGGTGCGCCCGGTGCGCTGTTGGCATGTGATCTTCGATGGTACTCAATCCACCGGCAGTGGCAATGCGCGGATGACTGGCAATGCGTTCACCACGATGCAGTAGCTCAATCATCGTCGTGGTCATGCGCGCTTCCAGAACCTGACCGACCAGCGCATGCGGCACACTGTAACGATGCCGCTCAATATCGACGTGGTAGTCGACATGTACCTTAACGGTTTTAAACCAAGCAATTTCATAAGGCTGGGTGGGCAATGCCATCAACGCTGGCGCGTCAATCGAGGTGAATGCGCTGGCGCGACTGCCGGGCAGTTTCTGAAACAGTTTCTGATTCAGGCGTGCCAGTAAGGGAGCGATCGCTGCATTGACTTCGTGAACATGGGCAAAGCTGTGATGACGCAATCGCGCCATGATCCAGCGTTCGACAATTTGCACGGCAGATTCCGCTTTCGCTTTATCCTGAGGGTGATAGGGACGCGCCGGTAAAATCGAGGTGTTGTAATGCCGGGCGAAATCGAGCACGGTGTCGTTGGCACGCGGCTCGTAGCGATTGGCATCAGCGATGATCGCCCTGGGATTATCGGGGACGATGAGTTGTGGCACGCCACCGTAAAACTGCAGCGCACGGGCCGTCGCAGTAAGCCAGTCAACCATGGTTTCCCGTTGCGTGGCAAAAGCGAAGGTGTAACTCGATGCGCCCATGGCGGCCACAAAGATGTGCGCGCGCGTGCCATCCGTAAGGGGAATCGTCGGACCGGCAAAATCGATGAACAACTTCTCGCCAGCACGGTGAATTTGCCGCATGGAGCGTTTGAGCAGTTTTGTAAACCGGCGGTAGTTCTCGCAGTATTGAGAATACGCATACGTGTGCTGGTCGGCATGGTCGGCACGGTACTCTTCCCAGAGCAGCGCCAAGGTCATGCCCTTGCGACGCAACTCCTGATGGACAAGACCGAAATCGGGTTGAACGTGGGTGCGGGGATTCTTGCCCGGCCCTGCCAAACGATGTTGTAGTTGGGTTTCGTCAGCCTCTTGCACTTCACTCAACGTCAACCGGGCAGCTGACGCTAGCCCGATATATTTGGTGACCACGCCTTTGGAAATGCCCAGTGCTGCCGCAATTTGTTCATGCGAAAGCATGGCATCGAGCTTTAAACGCAATATCTCTTTTATCTTACGCATACTGATCCTTGGTGCAGGCACGTTATCTCCCAAAACGGAAGAGCGTACCTGTTTCATATCAAATGCGTAACACCATTATTCTGTTGCATACCGGCGTTCTGGTATCGTGACCGCCCATTCCGGCATCGTGACCGCTGATTCTGGTATTGCCAGAAATCGGTCACGATAAACCAGAATGACCGGTCACGTTCAATCGGAACGATCGGTCACGATACCGGAATGGACGGTCACGATGGACCGGAATACCCACAGTTTCGAATAATCTATATTACTTTAACGCTTAACCGCAGTTTCTGTTCCGTTGCTCCCGGGACCCCGGAACCCCGGAACTATCTCCCGCTTATGACTTGCAGCCTCAGCTTCTGGGACTTGGATATCATCAGCTACGCCTGGGCAAGGAAGGCCACGCCCCAACATTTTCAAATGTATTATCTGATTCCAGCAGGTTCCTTCTAAGAAGGGATGATGCTGAGAAACTTGTAGATGAGGTCTTGGAGATATGTCGTGATTGGCAAACAATTTTTGCCTGCGAGGGAGTATCTCAACATAATATCGATCTCTGCAAAAACTATGTGATGAGTCCATTAGTTGTCGATGGATACAAAATTAAAAGTTTTTCCAGTAAAAAAGTACCGGGCCAGGAATGTGACATTTTCTTCAGTAAAAAATTTAGATTTCTAGACTTTTGCACTGAAGATCTCTTATCCCAAAACGTAGCCGTCACGATTCAGCCAGCTGGCGTTGCTTGGCCAGGATGCATAATTCGTGGGCCCCAGCTGGACTTCGACTCCGGATAGTTTTCACCCAATTTATAGCGGTTTATGCGGACATTCTGAATGCAAAATGGCCAGTGCCAGCACCTCGATGATAGCCAAAATCGTTCCTTTCACCGGTGAAAGTACTTGGCCGCTTCCTCCATCATGCGTTTTTTCTTGGCCTTCACGTAAATCCCGGTGGTCCCCGGGCTCTCATGCCCCAGGACTGCCTGGGCCACATCGATGGGCATGCCGTCGGCCACGGCGAGGGTACCAAAGGTATGGCGGAAGGCGTGTGGCGTCGTGCTGAGCAGATGGTGCCGTTGTTCTGCGGTGAATGCCTCTTCCTGACCGGTTTGATGCCCCAGTTTTTTCAGGCTGGTACGCACCAGTTGGTATAAGCCGTCGGAGGAGTAGCCGCGCGGGGTGCCGGAGAGATGTTTTTTCCGGGCGCTGGCATGCGCGGGAATCACCAGGGGGCACAGCAGGAATTCCGCTGAGATCTCGATGTCATTGAATGGGATACACCGGTCTTCCCAGTGTGCCTTCAAGGCGGCCACGGTGCGCGCGCTGACCGGAACTTCCCGGAGTTTATTGCGTTTTCCTAAAACCCGCAGTTCGCTTACCCGGGCGTCCCACACACTGGATTTGAGATTGCAGCGTAACGCGGTTGCCACTTCATTGCGCCGCAGTCCGGAGTCGCCCATCAGTAAAATGGCTGCCAGCACCGTCCTTGCCTGCGCATTGTGCGGATCCGCACATTCCTCGGACAGGGTGCGCACGAGCGCTTCCCAGAGTTCTTCGGGAAGGGCTTTCTCGATCTGCATCAGATCAACCTGCTGCGTAACAGAAGGGTCTTTTACCGCGGACCAGGGATTGCCGCCCAAATAGCGCACTTGCACCAGGTAATCAAAGGCGCCGCGAATGACCCCAATGGCATGCTTTTGTGAGCGCGCAGAGAGTGTTTTCGCAGTGAATGGCTTCCATTGCAGCGATAAGCGGGGACATTTGGTGCCGATAAAGGCCGGCGAAGGGTCGATAAGAAACCTTTTGTACAACTCGCAGTCATCGACCAGCAGGGAGGACATCGGCTTGTTCATCACCATGATCGACCAGAGCAGGAAACGTTCCAGTTCCTTGCGGTAGCTGCGAAAGGTGTGTATCTGCGTGTCAAACCGGGACAGGTAGAATTCAATCGCCTCGAGATCGTTGTTCGCCTGGATATAACTAAACTGAAGTGAGCGGTTAATACCAGCGGATCCATCCAGCAGCTGTGGCGTTACAAAATGCCCGATCGGCGCCAGCTGCGTTGGCCGGTCCAGTGAGAGCAGTAATTTACTCACGCCAAATCCCTTCGGCCGGTCGTCTTCCTGCATATCGGTGAGGAGAAGATCCCCCACCGAGTAGGCGTACGCGCGTAACCATTTGACGATCACCCTTGCCCGGAGCTTGCCAATGCGCGGGATCGAGCGCCACCAGCCGGCTCCCCGGGCGTTGATATGGTCGACCAGATGGGCCAGAGTCGTGATGCCTTCGCTCCTGAGGGCACCCGCCGATTTCGGCCGGAACCACAAGGAGATTAAATGGACCGGGGACGGGAGCAGGGCGGGGACGTCTGCCGCCTCAATCAGGATGGCCAGTGCCTTGGTGGTCAGGGCGCCACCTTGCCGGGCGCCGGCCAGAATGTCGGCAAAGGCCGGGTTGTGCACGATCGCGCGCTCAATCAGGTCGGCGCGCATCGCGATGAGAAACCGCTCCAGTCCCTGTTCGACCTGCGGGCTGTCGTCCGAATAATAGAGCCGGGTAATCGTGGCCAGCGGGATCTTGAGGCAATGCGCCCTGAGCGCCGTGTAATCGGCACGGCTATACGAAGTTAATTTAAAAACAACCTTGGTGTGCTGAGCCATGGGAATCATTGCGTGTAAAGGTGGTGAAATATTACATCAAAATTCGCAAATACGCCATAAACGCTTACCTGATAATACGACTTATCAGGTAAGGGAGGTGGCGAAAAAAATTAATTTAAATGTAAAACCAGGTTGAGGGGAAAGTCGCAAGCAAAACCCAAAGGATCCAGCGGACCATGGCAGCAAGGCCAATGCGCCGTAAAAGTTTATGTGCTGGCGACGCGGCACATAATGAAAAAAACCCAGCCGCAGCTGGGTTGATGTGGTTGCGGGCGACCTACTTAGACGGCCGAGTGCTTCTTGCGCATGGTGAAGCCGAGTCCTGTCAAGCCAAGACCGAGCAGCGCGAGAGAGCCTGGCTCAGGTACAGCCGCGGATGCCGTCCAGGTTCCGGCGTTGTCAGGCGAGAGGTTATGCTGACCGTATATGGTGTAGAACTCCTCCGTACCACAATAACAATTCGAAGGGGCTGAGAAATCATTCCCTAATGTGACTATGAAAACGCGAAGCACGTAGGCGCTCAAGAACCATTTAGTGACGTTTTGTGATGCGTCTAGGGTGACGTAATTGACCCAGCCGTTTATGTTGTAATTTGCATCTGTCGTGCTCAATGAGGCCAGAACGATGTTCGAAGCATCGTACGTCTTTAACTCGAACGAATTGAGCCCCTGGCCAAATATGTAGGCGCCAGCCCCGGAAAAGGACACATCGGCGCTTGCAGTTATGTGCGATCCATCAGGGAAATTGTTGCCCGTATACTGGTAGACGGTAGCGTTAGCGGAGGCGCATGCCAGTGCGCAAGAAACAATGGCGGAACGCAGAATGAAAGAAATCATAATTAGAATCCAGAAATATTAATTTTAAAACGCTTGGTTGCCGTCTTAAAAATATAACAGCAAGTTATATGCCAATATCTAAATAGCAAGCAAAATCAATGATTTACATGGATATCGGCGTTTCGCCAGAGTTCAGGTGTTAAAATTTCCGACACGTTGAAGCAGTGTTGACGCAGGCACTAAAAACTAAAGTCGCACCAGTTACCACCGGCTTGACCATCATGCTGACCGCTTTCACCGCCGCCGTACCTGTATTGGGCGTCGCCGTGAGCGTGCCAGAATACGGCGCCGGACCGGTTGCTGTCGTGAGGGTGAGCGTACCGTAAGTGGCGTTCGCTCCGCAGGACGCCGGTTGACCAGACAAGGTCACGCCAGCAATGCTTGAAGTCGAGATGCTGCTGACGGCGGTTTGTCCGGTGTTAGAGAGAGTACAGCTCAGCGTCACTGCTGACGGTGAGAATGTCGTGGCACCACCTGAACAGGCTAACTGCTGGTGTAGGTACAGCGAACGTGGTCATCGTCAATGTATTTCAATCGTCGATACAGCCTGGTCAATTTCTTTGCACGGCTGGCAGAGACTGTGACAGGCGGTTTATGTGACTGTCCATGGTGTTGATTTTTCCATGTAAATGCCGGGCCGATGTCAAACGTAAGGCCTGACCCCGGCCTTTGACCTCTAAATCAAGAAAATCGTTATTCGCTTGAGTGCCTGGCGTAAGGATGTCGAACGGTCTAATTTCTGAAAGTGACACTTGCCGACTCGATATTAGTACGGTATATTACCGTATACGTAAATTTACCGTACTATAGGAGATTGTTATGTCTGCTGTTGCTCGATTTGATTTGAAAATGGATGTGGAAGAAAAGGAAGTTGTTTCTCGTGCTGCTGCTTTGGTTGGTACCACAATGGCCGCATTCGTGCGCACGGCAGCCAAAGAAAAAGCGCGTGAACTGTTAGATCGTGAATCCCGCATCACAATGTCGGCCCATGATTTTCAGGCTTTCACGATGGCACTGAATGGTACATTTACGCCGAATGTAGCGTTACAAAATGCCCTAAACGTTGCGCGAAAAGTTAAGCGTGCTTGAGGAGCAATTGCTTGATCCTCATCTTCATGATCGCCAAGCCTTCACCTCTGGTGTTGCCGAACTGGACGAGTACCTTCATCGATTCGCCGTCCAGCAAAGCAAAAAGGGTATTGCCGTGGTGCGGGTGTTGATCGACACGGACATGCCAAAAACCATACTGGGCTACTACAGTTTGAGCGCTGCGCAAATCGATGCGGTTCAAATGGATGAGCGCACACAACAAAAATTGCCGCGTTATCCTGTACCGTGTTTTCGTCTGGGACGGTTGGCGACACATTCAGCACATCGCCGTTGTGGATTAGGGCGACTCCTCATGGGGTGTGCGGTTGAGCGCTGTTTAGAAGCAAAGAAACATGTAGCCGCGTATGCACTGGTGGTCGATGCAAAGGGAGAGGATGCTAAATCATTCTATAAGCATTACGGATTTACACCTTGCCGCGACAACCCGATGACGCTGTATTTATCACTTGGCACATGAATCCTGCCACTTTAATGCGCGGTGACCGCAATGAGCGATTAACCATTCTCTCTGAAACTGAAAAAAAAGTGCTTTACGGTCTGCCCGTTTTTGTGTGCTTTTAATATCACTTTGCTCACCTACCAGTGTACCCGGAACTGGCGGTGCTTTTGTTCCTTCTGGAAGTTTCGGAGCTGCGGACTCGGATTTAAATACATTAGCAACCGAGCTAAGCACTCAATTAACAGGGCTTTGCGCGAAAATCCTCCCCGTTCAGTGGGAGGAAGGATAGCGCGGAAGGGGAAGCCTTCCTTGTCTTGGACTGCGATTTAGTGCGGCGTTTGCTGTTGCTCAATGTACTTGCGAATAACTGCAATCGGCGCACCCCCACAACTTCCGGCAAAGTAGCTGGGCGACCACAGCATATTGCCCCACAGTTTTTTCTTGATCAGGCCAGCCGTAAAACCTCGTCTCTTCAGGGCGAGGATGTCAGGCCGGAGGCGAAAGCCTCCTTGCATTTTTACTTCACACTGATACACTGATTAAATATACAGTACCTCTATATTTCTCATGCCAAGAGACCCATCCATTCCCGATCCCAAGCCAGCCACCAACACCCGCGTGTTGCGTCTGCGGCTGAAGGATAAGCACGCGACAGTTTTGCGGGATCGGGCGATGTGGGTCAATCAAGTCTGGAACTACTGCAATGACCTCCAGCAGCAGGTTTGGAAGCGTGAACGTCGCTTCATGTCCGGTGACGACTTTGCCACCTACACCAAAGGGGCTGGCAAAGAAGGAATACTGTAGTGGTCAAGTATTTTCGGACACTAAGATAGGTTGTTTTGTATCTGCCATTTTTTCTTCAAAGACATTGGGTGGCAGATTTCCCAGTGTGGAATGCAACCGGATGTTGTTGTAGAAGGCCACGATATAGTCAGTGACATCATTCCTCGCTTCGCTGTGATTGGCGTAATCCTGCCGCCAGACACGTTCCATCTTCAGGTTCAAAAAAAAGCGTTCCA
>CANIFC010000079.1 GCA_947466695.1 Oxalobacteraceae bacterium
CGGATATCGAAATCGACGAGTATATTGAAGAGCCGATCGAGTCAGTTGAACTCGGTCGACGTTTCGCCCAGGATACCAAGCAGGTTGTATTGCAACGCATCCGCGATGCCGAGCGCGAGCAGATCCTTGCTGACTTCCTTGAGCGCGGTGATTCATTGGTTACTGGTACCATCAAGCGTATGGAGCGTGGTGAGGCGGTCGTTGAATCAGGAAAAATTGAGGCGCGCTTGCCGCGTGATCAAATGATCCCGAAAGAGAATTTACGTGTCGGTGACCGGGTTCGTGCCTATATACTTCGCATTGACCGTAATGCCCGTGGCCCGCAAGTGATTTTGTCGCGTACCGCTCCTGAATTCATCATGAAATTGTTTGAACTTGAAGTTCCGGAGATCGAGCAAGGTTCGTTGGTCATTAAGTCTGCCGCCCGTGATGCGGGTGTGCGTGCCAAGATTGCCGTGCATACTGATGACAAGCGCATCGATCCGATTGGTACTTGCGTCGGCATGCGTGGTTCCCGCGTTCAGGCCGTTACCGGTGAACTTGGCGGCGAGCGCGTTGATATTGTGCTCTGGTCTGAAGATCCTGCGCAATTTGTCATTGGTGCGTTGGCGCCGGCAAATGTGTCCTCGATTATGGTTGACGAAGAAAAACACTGCATGGACGTTGTTGTCGACGACGAAAATTTGGCGATCGCCATTGGCCGCAGTGGTCAGAATGTCCGGTTGGCAGCAGAATTGACTGGCTGGAAAATCAATATCATGACGGCTGAAGAGTCGGCGAGCAAGGCGGAGCAGGAAACTGCAGGAATTCGTGCCTTGTTCATGGAGAAGCTTGACGTTGACCAGGACGTCGCTGACATTCTGGTGAATGAGGGTTTTTCTAGTCTGGAAGAAATTGCCTATGTACCGATCAGTGAAATGATTGATATAGAAGCGTTGGATGAAGACACGGTCAACGAGTTGCGTAATCGTGCAAGAGATTCTTTATTGACTGATGCAATTGCTTCCGAAGAAGGAATTGAAGGAGTCGATGAGGCATTGATCAAGCTTGACGGTATGAGCCGCGTGACTGCCGGCAAGTTGGGTTTGGTTGGTATCAAGACGCTGGCAGCATTTGGCGGATTGGCGTATGACGAGTTTGGAGCGATTTTGGCTTTGTCGGCCGACCGTGCGCGCCAATTGATTAAAGATGCATTTGAAGATGTGACTGATGATGAGATGAAACTCATTGATGCTAAATATGATGATCATGCCAAGGTGTTGTTAGCCTCCGCATGGAAACTCGTAGAAGCTAAATAAATCACGAGTTAATTATTATATTTACGCGTTTTTCAAGCGCACAGAGAAAAAGAGGACTGAATGGCGAGTAATAATGTAGCTCAATTTGCCACCGAGCTGAAGATGTCAGCGGATTTGCTGCTTACGCAATTGCACGCCGCAGGCGTTAGTAAAAGCTCGACGTCCGATGTGCTGTCAAAAGAAGATAAAGATAAGTTGCTTTCACATTTGCGTAATGCACATGGTGTAGGCGCGGATGCGGACAAGAAAAAGATCACTCTTACCCGCAAGGAAAATACCGAGATCAAGCAGGCTGATGCCACAGGCAAGTCGCGCACGATTCAGGTAGAAGTACGCAAGAAGCGCGTTTTTGAAAAACGCGCTGACGCTGCTGGTGAGCTTTCGCCTGAGATCGCTCCGGTGGTTGTCGATCCGGCGGAACTTGAGCGGTTGGCGGCAGAAGCTCGTCAAGAGGCTGAGTTGATTGCGCGTCACGAGGCTGAGTTGGCTGAAAAGCAAGCGCATCTGGCAAAACTCGAAGCGGAAAAAGAAGCACACGCAAGCGCGTCGCGTGATCTCGAAACTGCTGCCGCGGCATCTGCCAAAGAAGATGCTGATAAGGCTAGAGCTGAACAAGCTGCAGTGTCTGAAGCTGCGGCGCTCAATCAGGCTGCGAAAGCACATGCAAAGAGCCCTGCTAAAGTCATGGTCGCTCCGGTTGTAGTGCCAGTTCCGGTCGAGGCTGTTGCAGTTGTGGCCCCCGTTGCTGCCGTCGCAGCTCCGGTCGTTGTTTCTGAAGAAGAGAAAAAACGTCTTGCCGCCGATGAGGCGAAGAAAAAAGCCATCGCGGATGCAAAAGAGGCAGCAATTCGTGTCGCTGCAAATGATGTAGCCAGAAAAAAGGTCGCTGACGAAGTTGCTCAGATTAAAGAAATGATGGACGCGGCACGCCGGCCAAAAGTTGTTGCACCTGCTGTCGTTGCGCCTGTTGCACCTGTTGGCACTTTACACAAGGCGGCAGATAAAAAAGTCGGTGACAAGAAGCCAGTTGGCGACAAGAAAGATGTTAAGCCTGCCGCTCCCGGAGCTGTCGGCGATAAAAAATCAATCAAGTCTGCCAATGTCTCCTCCACCTGGCAAGACGATGCCAAGAAACGTGGCGCGGCCAAGGGCCGGGCACCGTCGACTGGTGGTCGCGATAGCTGGAAGAGCGGTGGTAAAGGCCGTCGTTCAAATCAGCAGGATGACCGTGATACAAACTTCCAGGCTCCAGTTGAAGCGATCGTTAAAGACGTGTATGTGCCAGAAACCATTACGGTTGCTGAATTGGCTCATAAGATGTCCGTCAAGGCTTCAGAAGTCATCAAACATTTGATGAAGCTCGGTCAGATGTGCACCATTAACCAGGTTCTGGATCAGGAAACTGCCATGATCCTGGTGGAAGAAATGGGTCATAAGGCCTTCGCTGCGAAGATTGATGATCCTGAATCGATGCTCACTGACGTTGCCGAGCATGCCGAATATGAAGCTGCACCGCGTGCACCGGTTGTCACGGTCATGGGACACGTCGATCATGGTAAGACTTCCTTGCTCGATTACATTCGTCGTGCAAAAGTTGCCTCTGGCGAAGCTGGTGGTATTACCCAGCATATTGGTGCGTATCACGTGGAAACACCACGCGGCATGATTACCTTCCTTGACACTCCGGGACATGAGGCATTTACTGCCATGCGTGCCCGTGGCGCAAAGGCGACGGATATTGTTATTTTGGTTGTTGCCGCTGATGATGGTGTCATGCCGCAAACAAAAGAAGCGATCGCCCATGCAAAATCTGCTGGTGTCTCACTGGTAGTGGCCATTAATAAGATTGATAAGCCGGGTGCGAATCTGGACCGGGTCAAGCAAGAACTGGTTGCTGAAGGTGTTGTACCGGAAGAGTACGGCGGTGAATCGCCATTTGTACCTGTCTCCGCAAAAACTGGTGACGGTGTCGATGAGTTGCTTGAGCAAGTCTTGTTGCAGGCTGAAATTTTGGAGCTGCGCGCACCAAAAGAAGCGCCAGCCAAGGGTCTGGTTATCGAATCCCGCCTCGACAAGGGCCGTGGTACGGTAGCGACAATTCTGGTGCAGTCCGGTACGCTCAAGCGTGGTGACGTTGTATTGGCGGGTTGCTCTTATGGTCGCGTCCGTGCAATGCTCGATGAAAACGGCAAGAACATCAGTGAAGCCGGTCCGTCGATTCCGGTTGAAATTCAAGGTCTGACAGAAGTTCCAGCTGCCGGTGAAGAGTTGATGGTCATGGTCGACGAGCGCAAGGCACGTGAAATCGCGTTGTTCCGTCAAGGTAAATACCGTGACGTCAAACTGGCGAAGCAGCAAGCTGCGAAGATGGAAAACATCTTTGATAATATGGGTGAGGGCGAAGTCAGAAACCTGCCTATTATCGTCAAGACCGATGTTCAGGGTTCACAGGAAGCCTTGGTACAGTCCCTGGTCAAGTTGTCGACCAACGAAGTACGGGTGCAAGTGGTACACGCTGCAGTCGGCGGTA
This sequence comes from Oxalobacteraceae bacterium, assembly GCA_947466695.1. Lineage (GTDB taxonomy): Bacteria > Pseudomonadota > Gammaproteobacteria > Burkholderiales > Burkholderiaceae_D > Undibacterium. Next base: position 3,829 of record CANIFC010000079.1, read on the forward strand.
TCTCTGAATCTGACGTCAACCTGGCTGTTGCTTCCAAAGCGGTCATCATTGGATTTAACACCCGTGCAGATGCTTCAGCGCGGAAATTAGCTGAAGCCAATGGCGTCGACATCCGTTACTACAACATTATTTATGATGCTGTGGACGAAGTGAAGGCGGCCTTGTCTGGTATGCTCGCTCCTGAGAAGCGTGAAACTGTCATTGGTCAGGTTGAAATTCGCCAGGTCTTCATGGTGAGTAAAGTTGGTTCAATCGCCGGTTGCCTGGTGATTGAAGGCACGGTCAAACGTAATTCATCGGTACGCCTGTTGCGTAACAATGTCGTCGTATGGACGGGCGAACTTGACTCATTGAAACGTTATAAAGATGACGCCAAGGAAGTTAAAGCCGGTATGGAATGTGGCTTGTCGCTGAAGGGTTATAACGAGATTGAAGTCGGTGATATTCTGGAAGTATTCGAAGTTCAGGAAATTGCACGCACCTTGTAGTAATTTTTGTATTTTTAATAATTAGAGGGAGCAAGATGCTCCCTCTACATTTTTGTAGCACTTATGTTATGGCTAAAAATAGTAAATCCATTCCAGGACGCGGTCTGCGCGTCGCCGATCAGATACAGCGTGATGTTGCTGAGATTATCTGGTCCGAATTAAAAGACCCGCGTGTAGGAATGATCACGTTGACAGAGGTGCAACTGACGCCCGATTATGCACATGCAAAAGTGTATTTCACGAGCCTTGCAGATGATCCTGTGGCAATCAAGAATACGCTTGAAGGTCTGAACAAAGCCGCCGGTTTCCTGCGCGGCCAGTTAGGACTTCGTCTGCACATTCATACTCTGCCCCAGTTGCACTTTGTACACGACACCTCCACGATGCGTGGAATGGCGATGTCGAAGTTAATCGACGAAGCCAATGCAACGCGTTCCAAAGATGACGTTGAAGAGTCCTAGACTCGTCCAGGAAATCATTTGATCAATGCAAAAATGGTCGCGTCGGGTATAGTTCCTGCAAGACCATTTGTCCCTGTTTCCCCTTCACTACCGATGACTGCTCAAGTAAAGAAAACTCCCTGCTTTCCAGTGCACGGCGTGCTGCTGCTGGATAAACCTGTTGGCTGGTCCAGTAATGATGCGCTGATCAAGACAAAACGCTTGCTCAATGCCTTGAAGGCAGGGCACACGGGCACGTTGGATCCGTTCGCTACAGGATTGCTGCCACTATGCTTTGGAGAAGCAACCAAATTTTCGCAAGATTTGCTGGAAGCCGACAAAACCTATCAGACGGTAGTGCATCTCGGTATTAGCACGACGACCGGTGACACCGAAGGTGAGGCCATCCAGACCACGGCAGTGGATGTCAGTGAAGCGCAGATACACGCGGCATTAGCACGTTTTACCGGCGATATTTTACAAGTTCCGCCAATGTATTCGGCGTTGAAGCGCGACGGAAAACCACTTTACGAATACGCCCGTGCCGGTATTACGCTTGAACGGGAAGCGCGTCCGGTAACGATCTATTTGCTGGAATTCGTCAGTTACACTGCACCATTGCTGACATTGAACGTACGTTGCAGCAAGGGAACCTATATTCGTGTTCTTGGTGAAGATATTGGCAATGTACTAGGATGTGGTGGCCATCTCAATGCCTTACGCCGCACACATGTCGGGCACTTGCTGTTGGAAAATACGGTCACGCTGGAGGCCTTGATTGAGATGGACGAGGCGCAACGGCACTCATTGCTCGCACCGGTAGATGCACTGCTCTCGAGCTTTCCACAAGTGTTGCTCGATGACGATTTATCCCGCCGCTTCCTGCAAGGCCAGCGACTGGCACTTTCCAAAGAAGCTGTTCAATTGCCGGAGCAAGCCGGGCGTGTGCGTGTGTATCGTGCCTCCAACCAACAGTTACTTGGTTCCGCCCAGTTACGCGAATATGGCGTGCTGGCGCCGGAACGATTGATTTCCACCGTTTGATTTTTACTGTTGAAAATCTTTTTACCTTCCCCGCTCGTGGGGGTGAAAGGGCGACTGTATTGCCAGAGACGCAGGCGCTCAGGCTTTTCAAGTGCACCAGCCGTTTCATGGCGCGCTTGAAAACCTGATCCTGCCAATTTCTAGGCTGCCGGCTTGACCTTGATACCGTCGGCGGTATCTTCCACTTCGTATCCCAATGCCTTGATCTCATTACGCAGACGATCCGATCCTGCCCAGTCTTTACTTGCCCTGCTGAGGCGGCGCTGTTCGACCAGTTGCAAAATCTCTTCAGGAATGTCGCTTTTTATTGCGACCCATTGCGCCAAATTAAGCCCCAGTACACGGTCGAAATAATCGAGTGTCGCTTTCTTCCCGGCATCGCTTAATTCCGATTTCAGCATCTCCCACATCACCGCAACGGCTTTGGGCAGATTGAGGTCTTGATTGACTTCGCTTAAAAATTTATCGGAAAACTCTTCACTAATCACACCATCATCCATGCCGCTATCTTTCAGGCGTAAATACGTCTCCCGCAAGCGGGCGAGGGCGGTCTGTGCCGATTTCAGGGCGTCCCAACTGAAAGTCAACTGGCTGCGGTAATGTGCCGACATGCAGAGCAAACGATACGCCAGCGGGTCGAAACCTTGCTCGATCAAAGTTTGCAGGCGTAAAAAATCGCCGCTCGATTTGGACATCTTGCCGGCATCAATTTGTAAAAAATAGCCATGCATCCAGAAATTGGCCAGGCGAGTGCCGTGACAGGCCTGATTTTGGGCGATTTCATTGCTGTGATGAATCGCCATGTGGTCTTCGCCACCGCAGTGGATGTCAAACCAGGGTTCGAGATATTTGGCTGACATCGCAGAACATTCAATATGCCAGCCAGGAAAGCCCCGGCCCCACGGGCTATCCCATTCCATTTGGCGCTGACTGTCTTCAGGACTTAATTTCCAGAGGGCAAAATCGGTCGGATGGAGTTTTTCACCGATCTCGACACGTTTTCCCGCTTCTATCCCTTCGCGATTCAATCTGGCGAGATAACCATAATCATCCTGTTTCGAGGTGTCAAAATACACCCCATCGCTGGTGATGTAGGTGAACCCTTTACTTTCGATACAGGCGATGAAGGCGATCTGCTCGGCAATATGTTCGGTTGCCTTGCACCAGATCTGCGGTTTCAGCATATTGAGGCTATCAAAGTCCTGCTTGAACGCCAGCGTGTATTTTTCCGCTATGTCCCAGGCTGACTCGCCAGTCCTGCGGCTTCCGGCTTCCATTTTATCTTCGCCCTCATCGGCGTCCGATACCAGGTGACCAACGTCGGTGATGTTAATGACGTGACGCACCTGATGACCATTGAGTTCCAGCGTCCGGCGCAGCAGGTCTTCGAACAGGTAGGTGCGTAAATTGCCGATATGTGCGTAGTCATACACGGTAGGGCCGCAGCAGTACAAACCAACCCATTCTTGACGGATTGGTGAAAAAGGGCGAAGCTGCCGCTCCCAGTTATCGTAGAGAAATATGTCCATAGTGTTTTATATAAGATAAAAAAAGCGAATGCCGGTCAGGACTCTGCAGCTCACTGATGTGCTGTCTGGGGCGTCAACAACGCGCCGGCTGTGGCTTGAGAAAAAAAGGAGGCAAATGTCCGGGACCAACAATGATGTTTGGCCGGCACAGTTGCATGTGAAGAAGCAGTTTCATATACCCATAAGACCTACACAAAAGAATTAAACGAGTGCGACAATAAGAAATTGCCATCAATTTATCATAACAGGCGTTCAAATGCGCGAATTGAGCGCATTTATCGAGAAACCCTTTGCTGCTGGAGGTGTTTGCATGGTTTTTCCGGCGATGATCAGGTTAAATAATATCAAGGTGCAATCGCTTTAACATAGCGCTTTTTTACAAAAAAATGCACCTCGCCGGAACGTACTGCCAGTCCGTCGTCAATTTTAGTCTGGCATAATCATGCGATGAGCAAAAAATTTTCCATCCCGTTTTTATCACGATCTGTCGCCAAGCGAGCGGCTGGCCCGGTTTCCCCTTCTGATCCAGATGCCGCGAAGGGAGCGGCCAGACAGATTGAGGCGGCGATCATGAAGTTCGCCGGAGATATTCCGCTGTCGCAGGAATTGCCGAGTGATAGCCCAAAAAAAATGGCACTTGCCAAGGCGCATGCTGCCGCCTCCCGTGCGGCAATGGTGGCCGGTTCTCTCGCTCTTCCGCCGGGGCCTCTGGGTTGGCTGACGATTCTTCCTGAAATGCTGCTGATCTGGAAGATTCAATCACAGATGGTGGCTGACATTGCTGCCATTTACGGTAAAAGTCCTCATTTGAATCAGGAACATATGCTCTATTGCCTGTTCCGGCATAGCGCGGCACAGGCGGTCCGGGATCTGGTGGCGCGCGTGGGTGACCGCATGCTGATACAGGGTGCCTCTCTCAAGCTGATCGAGTCCATCGCGCACAAAATAGGTGTACAGGTCTCGGAGCAGATCATCGGTAAAGGGATGACGCGTTTTCTACCGGTAGTTGGTGCAATCGGTGTAGGTGCCTATGCCTACTATGACAGCAGGCAAGTGGCAACTACCGCGATCGCTTTATTTGAGCAAGAAAAAATACTTGATCCGGAAGATGAAGGCTAGTGCGCTTCACTGACGTCTTCGAGCATCATTTTTTTACAATGCGGACAGGATTTTCCTTTTACATACCAGGGTGAGATTTGTTCACGTGGCGTGACAACGGCGCGGCAGGCGTAACATTGGGTGGTATCGGTCGCTTCGAGTTGTGGATTGAGTGCGGTCCGGTAATCAAAAACGAAACAATCGCCATGATAATGCGCGCCGCCGACTTCCTCAAAATACTTGAGGATGCCACCTTCGAGTTGATAGACGCTGTCATAGCCGATATTTTGCATATGAATTGCCGCTTTTTCGCAGCGGATGCCACCGGTGCAGAAGGTCACAACCGTCTTGTCATTGAGTGCTTCACGATTGGCTTCAATGACTGCGGGAAACTGCGTAAATTTACTGATCCGGTAGTCGATCGTATTGTCAAAACTTCCTACATCGACTTCAAAATCATTGCGCGTGTCGACCATGACGACTTCTTTACCGTGGTCATCATGCCCCTGGTCGAGCCAGCGTTTCAGCGTATTGGCATCGACCGCTGGCGCACGTCCATTTTCCGGCTTGATCAAGGGCATGCGCATGGTAATGATTTCAGCTTTTAGCTTGATCAGTAATTTGGTAAACGGCTGATGCCCTGACAAACTTTCTTTTGCAACAATATCGGCAAAGCGCGGATCGGTATGCAGCCAGGTCATGTAGGCATCTATTTCATGACGCAGGCCGGCGAGGAACATGTTGATACCTTCAGGTGTTAACAAGACAGTACCCTTGAGATGAAGCTCTTCACACTTGGCAATGAATTCCGGACGTTTTTCAGCAGTGTCGCTGAAAGTGATAAATTTGTAGGCAGAAATGTTGACGTAGTGATCGACAGCGGTATCGCTTACTGGGGTGATGGTGGTATCGGGCATGATTGAAATTCGTTAAGGGGAAGTAAGTCTTTGATTCGATGGCATTATAGGCGAGATTAAAGGCGCTGCCTAATTGTGTGCTATCAGGTGCACTTGTCGCTAGCCGGTAGAGGTCTGTATTGAAAACGGGAATCTACCCCATTAACGATCACGTTTGAGCCGGCCTGATTCTGTGAAAAACTCCCTTTTTACATGCGTAATAATGAATCCGGTGACTGATATTTCCAGTCAACACGGTAAAATGGCGAGATGAATAGTCAAATAGCTTCCGAACTCTCCCTTCCTTCCGATGAATCCGCCGCGCACCCGGCACCGCTGCCGCTTGCGCCACAATTTGTACATCTGCGTTTGCACTCTGAATATTCAATTGTGGACGGATTGGTCCGGATTGATGACGTCGTCGACGCGGCAGCCAAAGATCGCCAGCCTGCATTGGCAATGACGGATCTGGCCAATCTGTTTGGCTTGATCAAGTTTTACAAGGCCGCGCGTGGTAAGGGGATCAAGGCGATCGCCGGCTGTGACGTTTGGATCACCAATGATCTTGATCGCGATAAACCGAGCCGGTTACTGTTGCTGGTAAAAAACCGGGCCGGATATTTGCAGTTGTGTGAGCTGCTGGCGCAAGCCTGGCTGGAAAATCAGCACCGTGGTCGCGCCGAGCTCAAATTTGAGTGGTTACAGGCAATTTTCAACAAGGGCGGCGAGCCCGGCCTGATCGCCTTGTCAGGCGCACACTTTGGTGATGTCGGTATCGCGCTTGATCATGGCAACCCTGATGAGGCCGAGCGCTGTGCTGAACGCTGGGCAAGTATCTTCCCGGGGCATTTTTACATCGAGATACAAAGGGCCGGGCAGCTTAATATGGTGACGAATGTCCGCCAGGCAGTTGCGCTGGCGCATAAGCTCGGTTTACCCGTCGTGGCAACGCACCCGATCCAGTTCATGCACAAAGAAGATTTTATGGCGCACGAGGCGCGTACCTGTATTTCCGAAGGGGAAATGCTGGCCAATGGTCGCCGGGTACGCCGTTTCAATGACCAGCAATCTTTCAAGACACAGTCCGAGATGGTCGCCTTGTTTGCCGATCTGCCGGGAGCGCTGCAAAATGCCGTTGAAATCGCCAAACGCTGCAACCTGACACTCGTGCTGGGTAAGCCGCAACTACCTGATTTCCCTACTCCCGATGGGATGAACATCAATGAATTCCTCGTGGCCGAGTCGAAAAAAGGCCTGGAATATCGTTTGGGGCGGATTTTTCCCGATGAGGAAAAACGTGAGCAGGAACGCGCGCGTTATGAAGCGCGACTACAGTTTGAGACTGACACCATCATCAAGATGGGTTTTCCTGGTTATTTTTTGATCGTCGCTGACTTCATCCTGTGGGCTAAAAATAATGGGGTGCCGGTCGGACCGGGACGGGGATCAGGAGCGGGTTCACTGGTGGCCTATTCATTACTCATTACCGATCTTGATCCATTGCAATACAACCTGCTGTTTGAGCGTTTCCTCAATCCCGAGCGGGTTTCCATGCCCGATTTTGATATCGACTTTTGCCAGGAAGGACGCGATCGCGTCATCCAGTATGTGAAGGATCGCTATGGTAAAGAGGCGGTGTCGCAGATTGCCACGTTTGGAACCATGGCTGCCAAGGGTGCGATCCGTGACGTCGGCCGGGTGCTCGATTTTGGCTATATGTTTTGCGACGGCGTCTCCAAGCTCATTCCATTCAAGCC
>CANIFC010000080.1 GCA_947466695.1 Oxalobacteraceae bacterium
CCTCTGTGCGCTACCATACCGATACACGCGCTCAGTGCCGGTACAATCAATGCATAGACTAACAAAAAAAGATTAATAACCTCATGACGGTTCACTATCTCTCCAAACTCACCTCACCAAAAAGAACAGCCACTGCCAATCTACATCTCGGGGTCACGCTAGCGACGATCGCAGGCGCACTCAATGCGGGCGGTTTTCTCGCCGTTGGCGTCTACACGTCTCACATGACCGGTATGGTCTCGACTGCAGCAGATGATTTCATCCTCGGAAAATTTGTCCCGGCCTTTGCGGCACTGTTCATGCTGGTCGCCTTTATCTGGGGCTCGGCCTGCACTGCATTGATGGTGAACTATGCCAAGCGCAGCAAGATGCGCTACATCTATACGCCGGTGCTACTGCTCGAAGCGATCTTGCTATTGGTCTTTGGCCTGGTCGGAACGCGCCTGCAGGAACACGAAGTCATTACCGTTTCACTCACGACAGTATTGCTGTGCTACATGATGGGCTTACAAAACGCCTTGATCACCAAGATATCCCACGCCGAAATACGCACCACCCACGTCACCGGCCTGGTGACTGACCTGGGGATTGAACTTGGCAAGATGATTTACTGGAACCGCGACCATAGCAATCCTCAGGAGGCTGAGGTCGCGGCCAACCGTCACAAGCTACGCTTGCATGGCATGCTGGTATGCGCTTTTTTTGTCGGTGGTATTGCCGGCGCCGCTGGCTTCAAGTATCTCGGTTTTATCTCGACATTGCCACTGGCACTCACCCTGATTGTTCTGTCAGTCGCGCCGAACTTTGAAAAAAGCGGACCACCGGTCATTTCCTGAAATACAGCATGCGGTGGTGCGGTGGCAGGCCAGCCGAGTCACGAAGCGTGGCGCGATCCGGATTGGCCGCCTTGGGTTCTTTATATTAGCAACCAAGGGCAACCAACAGCAGCCAACACCGATGGCCGCTGTTGAACTATTTTAATTTACTCAAGTTTTGCCGCATGTTCGCGGGTCGCATGAAACACGACATCTGGCCAGCGCTCCTGAGTCAGCCGCAAGTTCACACCCGAAGTCGCCAGGTAGGCAAGATTTCCCGCTGCGTCGTGGGCCAGGTTATGGCCCGCGCTGGAACGTTCAAAATCAGCCATGATTTTTTTATCCTCGCAGGTTACCCAGCGTGCGCTGCTGATGCTGGTGCCTTCAAATACTGCATCAACGCCGTATTCATTCTTGAGACGACTGGCAACAACTTCAAATTGCAAGACGCCGACCGCACCGAGCACCAGATCACCACTGTTGTCCGGCTTAAACACCTGCACGGCACCCTCTTCACCCAATTGCTGCAAGCCCTTTTGTAACTGCTTGGTTTTCATCGGATTGAGAATACGTGCAGTGCGGAAAAAGTCCGGTGCAAAATAAGGAATGCCGGTAAATTGCAGGAATTCCCCTTCTGAAAAACTGTCACCAATCTGCATGTTGCCATGGTTGGGCAAGCCGATGATATCGCCGGCATAGGCTTCGTCCACCTGCTCACGGCTCGACGCCATGAAGGCTACGACAGAGGACACTTTGATATCACGGTTCAAACGCAGGTGCTTGAGTTTCATGCCGCGCTGAAAACGACCGGAACACACCCGTAAAAAAGCGATACGGTCGCGATGCGCCGGGTCCATATTGGCCTGGATCTTGAAGACAAAACCGGAAAATGGCACTTCCGCTGGCAACACTGAACGGACCGTTGCATCGCGTTCGCGCGGAGCCGGAGCCCAGTCCAGCAATGCATTCAAAATTTCACGGACACCAAAATTATTGATCGCAGAACCAAAAAATACCGGCGTCTGCGTACCCGCTAAAAAGGCATCGAGGTCGAATGGATTTGAGGCACCGTGCACCAGTTCAACTTCCATTTTCAATTGCTCGATCTCGAGCGGAAACAATTGAGCTAGACGCGGGTTATCAATACCCTTGACCACTTCAAACTGCTGGTCGGCGCGTTCGCTACCGGCGGCGAACAGCATGATTTCATCGTTCAGGATGTGATACACACCACGGAAAGTTTTACCCATCCCGATCGGCCAGGTGACTGGCGCGCAGGCAATCTTGAGTACCGACTCGAGCTCATCGAGCAATTCAAGCGGGTCGCGGGTTTCGCGGTCCATCTTATTGACGAAAGTAATGATCGGCGTACTACGCATGCGGCAGACATTAAGTAGCTTGATCGTTTGCTCTTCCACGCCTTTGGCCGCATCAATCACCATCAAGGCGGAATCGACTGCAGTAAGCACGCGGTAGGTATCTTCGGAAAAATCCTGGTGACCCGGCGTATCGAGCAGATTGACTACATGGTCACGATACTCAAACTGCATGACAGAACTGGCAACCGAGATACCACGCTGCTTTTCAATCTCCATCCAGTCAGAGGTGGCATGGCGACCGCTCTTGCGTGCCTTGACGGTACCGGCCAGCTGGATCGCACCGGAAAACATCAGTAACTTTTCAGTCAAGGTGGTTTTACCCGCATCGGGGTGGGAAATAATACCAAAAGTGCGCCGGCGCGCCACTTCACGGTTAATCAATTCACTGCTTGCCACCAAGGGTGCAAGTTGCTCTTCTGATAAATCAAGAGCGTCATCTGTAGGTTCGTTTGCGTGTTCGGTTGAGGCATTCATTTCGGGCAAGCCAAGAAAATTTGAGAAAAGTCGTCTAGTCTAACGACTATTCGTGTTTTAGTCGAATGAAGCACAGCATATGGCTAAAAAATAAACATGGGTCTTATATTTAAATTATTGATAATTAAATAATTTAAGAGTAAATTCTTTTTTGTTTTTTAAAATATCTACGCTGACAGCGCCTGAATTCATGCCAAAAAGAGAGAAAAAAAGGGATAAAAAAGATGAAAAACACCATATCTTCCTTGGCAGCGTCACGTCATGTTCGCGTGACAAGAAAGCATATCTCAGCATCAGATTTCCCCTGATGAGAGAACTTCCGGCTTTATGCTGTGTTTTCAGATTAGAATTCCAGCTTGGCAATTTATTATTTACGCCCCCTCCTTTTTAAGAATATCAGGACATTTCATGAACAACCGCGTTATCACCAGTATTATTGTCGCCTTGTGCTGCATGCCAGTTGCCAGTTTCGCCTGGGGGCCAGATGGACACCAGAGCGTCGGCGCGATCGCCGCTACCCTGATTGCAGGCACTAAAGCAGAGAAAAAAGTCAACAGCCTGCTCGAAGAGAGCAGTCTTGAACAGGTGTCGATCTGGGCCGATTGCGTCAAGGGCATCAGTCCGGAAAAAGATTTCACCTACACCTCGGCCGGAAAATATCCCGAATGCGCCCCCTTTGAGACCACGGCAGGTATTGCCGCCATGGCGGCCTACGTACGCCAGAACCAGAACAACTGTAACGCGGCTTTTGATCAGGAAAGTTGCCATAAGCAATATCACTATGCCGATATCGCCATTGAACATGATCACTACAAAACCGGCTATGTCGGCACCAGTGATCACGATATTGTGCACGCCATTGGCTCAGCCATCCTGGTGCTGCAGGGAAAACCGCAGGCAAAACCGTTTCAATTCAAGGATCAACGCGAAGCGCTCATGCTGCTGACGCATTATGTGGGTGATTTACACCAGCCTTTGCATGTCGGCTCGATTTTTTTAAACTCCGACGGCAAGATAGTCAATCCCGACGACGGCCAGTATGATCGCGGTAGCAACACCGTTGGCGGCAACGCCTTGCAATGCCCGTGCGGCAACATGCATGCGCTGTGGGATGATGTTCCCGCCCAATTCAAGAAAGGTCGCATGAATCAGATGCTGAGCACCAAGGCAAAGGGCGTTGCAAAAACGAAGGGCGCGCTCGATGCATGGCCAGCGTTATGGGCAGACGAGGCGATCATGAACGCCAGGATCGTATTTAAAGATACCCATTTCAGTAAAAGCAGCCCTAACCAGCGCGGCAACAACTGGTCAGTTGCGCTGCCATTGGAATATGAAAAAACCATGTATAAGGTAAAAGAAGAGGCCTTGGTCAATGCCGGCGCGCATCTGGCGCAACTATTGCAAGCTATCTGGCCTGAGTAAATAAAAGAATACCGAACGCATTCCCTGTTACCTGCCAGCTTTTTCCTTGACAGGCGCCATGACCAGACAGGCAGGCAAACTTCGTCACTTTTTTCATTACGCATTACGCATTACACATTACGCATCACGAATTACAAATTGCGCACTTAGCGCTACGCATGAGCAGTCAACACAGTAATTAATCAACATAAAAGGAATATTCATGGCATTTACCCCTTTTCGCTGGCTGGGACAAGGTATCAAATTTGTTTGGAAAGCATTGGATGTCGGCCGCAGATTTATTCTCAATATGCTTTTCCTGGCACTACTGGTCGGATTGGCGATCGCTATTTTCTCCGGTCCCGCAAAGAAACTTGACGATAAAACTGCACTGATACTCGATTTAAAAGGATCCCTGGTAGAGCAAAACTCCGCTAACTTCCGCGAGTCATTAATGGCCGAAGCGAAAGGTGACACTAAAAAAACGACACAGCTACGCGATATCCTGCAGGTATTGGATGCGGCAACAAACGATCCTAAAATCGGCAGTGTCGTCCTCATGCTCGATGACATGCAAAGTGCTGGCCTGCCCATGCTGCGTGAAGTCGCCGCTGGACTGGAGCGCTTCAAGAAGAGCGGAAAAAAAGTCATCGCCTGGGGTTCAAGTTATGATCAGCGCCAGTATTTTCTGGCCGCCCACGCCAGCGAAGTGTATCTGCACCCGATGGGCACCGTCATGCTCACCGGTTTTGGCCGCTATCGCAATTATTACCGTGACGCCCTCGACAAAGTTGGCGTGACCGTTAACCTGCTGAAAGTGGGCACCTACAAGAGCTTTGCCGAGCCCTACATTGCCAATGAACCCTCGCCAGCTGCGGCTGAAGCGGAAGCGTTTCTTTATAATGCCATGTGGAAAATCTATACCGACGGTGTAGAGCGGGCGCGCAAAATGCCGGCTGGAACGATCATGCGTGGCATTGATGACTTACCGCAATTACTGACAGCTACCGGCGGTGATGTCGCCAAAATGGCGCTCAACAGCAAACTCGTTGATGGTCTCAAGACCCGCGATGAGTTACGCAAGATCATGCTCGACCAAGGGGTCAGGGATGACCATGGCAAGAGTTTTCGGCAGATTAGTTTTGATGACTATCTGGTCAGGCAAAAACCGCAATTCATGGGTGATGCCATCGGTGTCGTCATCGCCTCTGGCGAGATCAGCGACGGCATGGCGCCAGCCGGCTCTATCGGCGGGCTCTCTACTGCCAACCTGATCCGCAAGGCACGTGAAGATGAGCAGATCAAGGCGATCGTGTTACGGGTCGACTCGCCCGGTGGCAGCGCCTTCGGTTCCGAGTTGATACGACGCGAACTGGAACTGACCCGTAAAGCGGGCAAACCGGTCGTTGTCTCAATGGGTAACGTCGCGGCCTCCGGCGGGTACTGGATTTCCATGGCATCCGACGAAGTGATCGCCGACGCAGCGACCGTAACCGGTTCCATCGGTGTCTTTGCGATCTTCCCTACCGCAGACAAAGTCATTGAAAAACTCGGCATTCATACCGGTGGCACGACCACCACCTGGCTCGGTGATGCATTTAACCCCTTGCGACCGCTTAATCCACGTTTCGGCGAAGTGATCCAGTCGGGGATCAATAACATCTACCTCGATTTCACCACCAAGGCCGCTGCCGCCCGCAAGACGACGCAGGTAAAAATTGACGAAGTGGCCCAGGGCCGCGTATGGACGGGTGACCAAGCCAAGGAACGCGGTTTGATCGATACCGTCGGCAGTTATTCTGATGCCCTTCAATCTGCGGCAAAACGTGCCAAGCTCAGCGGTGATTACCGGGTCAGTTACATCGAGCGTGATCCGTCCAAGTTTGACCGTGTCTTCAACTTCTTTGGCGCCAGCGTGGCACAAGTTCTCAGTGAGCAGTTCAAGGTGGCGCTGGTACCAACGGGCATTCCTGCCGCTGCAGCAAGCGATATCACCAAAGAACTGGGCTGGCTCGCTGACATGAACCGCAATAATCGGGGCTACATGGCCATCACCCATTGCCTGTGCGGTCAGTATTAAGAATAGTTACGATTTGACAGACTAGGCCGGTCAGGTAGTGCTAAGTTAAACAGGCATAAGCTCAGTGATAGCTCGATGAGCTGGACAGCAAAAAGCGGGGGAAAGGATATTTCTTTCCCCCGCTTTTTCAATTACTGCCTGAAGCGCATTATCACACTCCGGAAAAGAGGAATGAGAAAGCTACTTTTGGTCCAGCGCCGGCAGGATACGGATTTTGATCACACTCGCCATCTTGCTGCCGCTGTCGCGGTAAAGACGATGCGTTGCCTTGATGAAGTCAGTATCTTTTGCCGCAAAAATATTGGCGACATAGCTTTGCGGATTCCTGTCAATGAACGGGAACCAGCTTGACTGCACTTGCACCATAATCCGGTGACCGCGCTGAAAGGTATGAAACACGTCGTTGATGGCAAATTGCACCTTGGCTGGCTCGTTGGGAACAAACGCTTTTGGCGTAGAAAAACCGTCCCTGAAACGTGCACGAAACGGTTCACCCCGTACCAGCGTCTGTTGGGCACCCCGGTTAACCTGCCCTGCCGGCGTGTCCATGCTGGCCGGATTCACGTCGATCAGCTTGACAACAAAATCGGCATCACTCCCGGTGGTGCTGACAAAAAGCGTAGCATTGAGGGGCCCGGCCAATGTCACATCGTGTTCAAGTACCTCGCTCTGGTAGGTCAGCACATCCGGACGCCTTGAGGCAAAGCGCTGGTCTGCGGCAATGTATTGATTGCTCCAGCGATTCGAAATTTCGGTCGTGTAGGGAACTGGCCTGGCCGGGTCGCTAAGATACTCATCGAAAGCAGGTGCCGTCTTGTCCGCAGCCGAGTTTGTCACAAGCGGGACCGGTGGCTCAAAGCCGAGTTTGCCGTCAGCCTGAAAATACAGCGATTTTTCTTGGGTCTCGCGCGGTGGCCAGGTATCAAAATGACGCCAGCGGTTAGCGCCAGTTTCAAACATCCAGGCTTTGGGCAGGCGTGGATTCTCCCCACCCTTGAGATGATGCTTGAAAAAGGCGAACTCGACAGGCTGATAACTGGCCGAAGTTTTATAGCCAAAATCGGCATCGCCTACTTTATCGCCATCACCCCGGGTCCAGCCACCGTGCACCCAGGGCCCGATGACCAGCGTATTGCTAATGCCTGGATTGAGTTTTTCGATGGACTGAAAGGTTTGCAAAGGACCGTACAGATCCTCGGTATCGTACCAGCCACCGACCGTCAATACCGCTGCCTTGATGTTCTTGAGATGTGGCAACAGGTTACGGGCTTGCCAGTAGCTATCGTAATCTGGATGCTGGGAAATCTCATCCCAGTACGGAATCAGGTCCTTGAAATATTTTGGATTGGCATTGGACAGCGCACCAAGCTCAAGAAAAAATTGGTAGGCATCCGGCGTTCCATATTCGAAAGGCGTCTGTTTCATGTCGTCGGTCGGTAACAGGCGTGGCTTGCCAAAGCCACTGAAGAAACCAAACGCCATTTGTAAATTGAAGGCGCCGTTGCGGTGCATGTCATCACCGCGGAACCAGTCAGCGATCGGTGCCTGCGGTGAAATGGCTTTCAAGGCCGGATGCGAATCAATCGCCCCGGCGGAAGTGTAAAACCCCGGATAGGAAATTCCCCACTGGCCAACCTTGCCGTTGTTACCGGCCAGATGAGTGATCATCCAGTCGATGCTATCAAAGGTATCGCTGCTTTCATCAAATTGTGCCGTTCCCTTTTTATTGGCGATATGCGGGCGCATATTGACGAAGTCACCTTCCGACATATGGGTACCGCGTACATCCTGAAAGGCAAAGATATAGCCTTCTTTTTCATATTCGTGCGTCGGGCCAAGTGCGCGCTTGTAATGCGATGTACCGTAGGGTGCAACGGAATACGGGGTGCGCATCAGCAGTATCGGATAGCGTTTGCTGGCACTGGCGTCGTTAGGCAAATAGACGGCAGTGAAAAGGAGCTTGCCGTCGCGCGCCGGAATCCGGTATTCAAACTTGGTATAGTTTTTACGGATATAGGCGGCGCGCTCGGTAGCCTGCCTGCTTGCCAGGTCACTGGCTTCATCAGCTAGCGCTACGGTTTGCACATTGACGGTGCTGGTGCTGAGAGTACTACTATTGGCATTGACTGCGCTGGCCGAAAGCGCAGGAACGCAGATGGCGAATGAGGCACTGCACATCAGCAAGCGAATCCATCGTGTGTTGATCACAAACATCTCCTTGAAATTTTTTTAATTGGGCATGTTGCTAAGACTAATACTCTCAACAAAAAGTTCACTCATGACAAGTAAATGAGATAAGTAAAGAAGACAAGTGCAGGAGCATTGGATAACACTCCAAATGTACACAGCAAGATGTACTCTCGGTGCGTGAGGAGTGCAGAATTGAGTGCAGTAAAGAAGACGGTCAGGAATAATTGGCGTCCTGACGCCATCACAGCGTGCGTTAGCCGCGACAGAAAATTTGCCGGTCAACGGCTGGCCTTCACCCGAGCTCACAAGAAAAAATCACTCACTCCCGTTGTTCCGCCGCGGTAAGGCTGCCGCAAAGATCGTTGCTGGCGTGTGATCGCGGAATACACCACTGCGAACTGAGCAATCAGAACAGAGGTAGCGCGCTGAGCTGCCTTGACGAGCAGTATTACGACAACATCGCCAGGGTAACTACGCGCTCAATGACTACGCTCAGACCAATATGACCGGTTCGTTGCTGAGCTCATTGGGATTAATTTCACCCACCGCGATCGGGAAGTGCTGCGCCAGCAATTCCCCTAGCCGCTTGACTGCCTGGCTGATGCCCGCCTGCACGCTGCCAGCGGCCAGGTCTTGCTGCAGTTGCCGGGACACGGCATCCCATTCCTGCTGCGGCACTTTACCGGCGATACCACGGTCAGCAACGATCTCAAGGGTATGCTCTGCCAGCAACAGGTAGAGCAGAATGCCGGTGTTACCTTGCGTATCCCAGACTCTTAGATCAGAAAACCAGCCTATGGCACGCTGGCGCGGGCTGATCCGGTCAAGGATCAGGGAAAGTGGCAATTTGGCTTCCACCACCAGGCGAATTTCACCACGATGACCATGTTCGGCCGCCTTGATCACGTCATGGAGTGCCATTCGCTCACTGGCACCAAAATGACGCCGGTAAGTAGTGGGTTTCACATGCTGACACCAGCGCGACCACCGGCTCGGCACAGGGCTGGAAGATTTTTTCATTTGTTCAACAGACTGATTCATTACCATCTCCCCGATGCGCCACCGCCACCAAAACCACCACCTCCGCCACCGAATCCACCACCGCCTCCGCCTCCGCCACCACCTCCTCCACCGCGGCTCATCAGGAAAAGCATGAGAACGTCAAGGAAGATACGGCTGGAAACAACGACCAGCAGGACTGCCATACCAAGGCCAAATAACAGCGCCAGCACGACAGGCGTGCCAGTGGCCAATGCCGCGACAGCACCAACGGCAGTAACACCGCCACGCCCGACCCAGCGGCCGGCAACCTTGCTGAGAATAAACCCACCCAGTAACATCAAGCCAAGCACCAGCGGATGGAGACCCAGGATCTTGAAATCCTCCAGTCCCTGCCGGGAACCATACTGCGCGCTGGCCTTGGGTGCCGGCAGTGCTTCACCCCGGATCACGCTGCTGATTTTTTCCACCCCGACCTGAACGCCACCAGCAAAATTACCTTCGCTAAAGGCCGGAACGATGTATTCACGGATAATACGAAAAGCAGTGACATCGGGCAATGCGCCCTCAAGGCCACGCCCCACTTCGATACGTACAGTGCGATCGTTTTTAGCAACCAACAGCAGAACGCCATCGTCAACGCCCTTGCGCCCCAGTTTCCACTGGTCGACCACGCGGATACCAAATTGCTCTATCGTCTCGCTCCCGGTGGTGGGCACGAGCAGCACCGCCAACTGGCTTCCTTTCGCCGCTTCAAGGCTACTTAGCTGGCTCGTGAGGGCAGTAAGCTGCTCAGCACTCAGAGTCTTTGTCAGGTCAGTGACCCGCTGAGTCAGTGGCGGCACGGCAATAGTTTGCGCCTGTACACTGCCCCAGCCCAGTGCCAGCAGTCCTGCAAACAGAAGTGCAGGAAGCTGGAAAAACGGGCGTAGCATTATTTTTTCTCGCTATTGAAGTCCACCTTCGGTGCCGTGGATAGCGCCTTCTCATTTTCCACAGTGAAATTAGGCTTCACAGTGAGACTGAACATTTTGGCAGTCAGGTTCGTCGGGAAGGAGCGCACTGTCGTGTTATAGGTCAGCACTTCCTGAATGTAGCGGTTACGGGCGACCGTGATCCGGTTTTCAGTACCTTCAAGCTGGGCAGATAAATCACGAAAATTTTCATTGGCTTTGAGATCCGGATATTTTTCAACCGTGACCATCAAGCGCGACAACGCCGAAGTCATGCCGGCTTGTGCTTCCTGGAATTTTTTCAAAGCCACTTCATCATTTGCCAGTTCAGGTGTCATCTGGATGCTTCCCGCTCTGGCGCGCGCCTCGGTAACCCCAAGCAAGACGTCCTTTTCCTGCTGCGCGTAGCCCTTGACCACATTCACCAGATTGGGCACCAGATCAGAGCGGCGCTGGTATTGGTTCAAGACTTCCGACCAGGCGGCAGCGACGGTTTCGTCCTGAGATTGCAAGGTGTTATAGCCACATCCGCTCAGCGCAGAGGCAAGTACGGCAATAAGGATGAATCGTTTCATGAAAGTGCTCCTGTCAATGTAAAAAGGGTTTCGGTCACAAAGTGAACATACTGCGACCAAGCGTTAAAAGATGCTTGTAGTGTGTTTTTTGTCTTATTTTACATCTTATACCAGCCAGATTTCGCTGACAAAATTCTGACCA
>CANIFC010000081.1 GCA_947466695.1 Oxalobacteraceae bacterium
AGCGGGTCATCGTTATCCGAAAACACGGCATTGCCCTTGGCACTACATAAACGTCCCCAGCGCGACAGGCTGTCGCGCATGGTGTCAAAAAATCCGGTCAGATGCCGGATTTTTAATTCACGAAACATGTCGGGGAACGCTCGCCCGATGACCGAGCGATTTTCCAGCGCATAGCCGGCACCTGACGGCGCCTGAGTACGGTCTCCCACCACCCACCATTGACCGTTCGGGGCGCGGGCCAGATCGACGGCGTAAAAATGCAGTGCGATATCTCCGTAGTGGCTAATACCGTGGCAAGGCCGCAGAAAACCGGCATGACCATGAATCAGTGCCGCAGGCAGGCTCGCCTGTGCCAGCAATTGCTGCTTGCCATACACATCCAGCAAAATCTGATTGAGCAATGCAGCTCGTTGCGCCACTGCGGCCTCGATCGTGCTCCATTCATCATGCGGCAAGATAAACGGCAAGACATTTAAATCAAGGGGGCGCTGCACCCCCTTGGAATCGTCATAAACATTGTATGTAACGCCATTTTCACGCACTTTACGCTGGACAATGTCAATGCGCTGGCGCATCACATCGGGCGACTCTTTTGCCAGTCGCTCTAAAAAAGTACGCCAGTGCGGACGCGGCTGGTTTGCCGCATCCAGCATTTCATCAAATTGACCGTGTGCGGTCGGATAGTTGGTCAGCAATTGGTCAGGCATGATGGAATTTCTATGGTTGCCAGCGCATGTCGAGTGTCATCGGAAAGCTGGGATTCAAATCTTCTTTGTACACAATTATAGGGCCTGGCGTGTGACCATGGTCCCAGAATCGTGCAAAACGACGTGCCTCAGCAGCATTGGCATTAACTGGCGAACTTTCTTCGCTGCGCCCGCCCGGATGGGAGACGTGGTAAGTGCAGCCACCGATGGCGCGGCCACTCCAGGTATCCACCAGGTCAAACGTCAGGGGCGCGTGAACGTTAATGGTCGGATGCAATGCAGACCAGGGATTCCATGCCTTGAAACGAATTCCGGCCACATACTCACCCGGGATACCTGTCGGGTGCAAGGGTAGCGGACGTCCGTTACAGGAGACAATATGCCGGCTGTTGGTCAGGCCGCGTACCCGCAACTGCATGCGTTCGACGGACGAATCGACATAACGCGCCGTACCTCCGGCACTCACTTCTTCGCCCAGCACATTCCACGGCTCAATGGCCTGGCGCAATTCCATCTCGACCCCTTCGTACACGACAGTGCCAAAACGCGGGAAGCGAAACTCAATGAAGGGATCAAACCAGCGCTCTTCAAAGGCATAACCGGCTTCACGCAAATCCTTGACAACGTCGCGGATATCCTGCGTGACAAAATGCGGCAGCATCCAGCGGTCATGCAACTGCGTACCCCAATGCACCAGCTTGTTGACATAGGGTTTGCGCCAGAAACTGGCGACCAGTGCACGCAGCAAAAGCATCTGCAGCAAGCTCATGCGTTCGTGCGGCGGCATTTCAAAGGCGCGAAACTCCACCAGGCCAAGCCGGCCGGTAGGGCCGTCGGGCGAATAGAGTTTATCAATCGAAAATTCAGAGCGGTGCGTGTTACCAGTCAGGTCGACCAGCAAATTACGCAACAACCGGTCCACCAGCCACGGCCGGTCACTTTCCTGCGCGTTAGGTAATACCTTGTCCATTTGCTGAAACGCCAGCGCCAGCTCATACAGATTGTCATCACGTGCTTCATCAACCCGCGGCGCCTGGCTGGTAGGACCGATAAAAGTACCGGAGAACAGATACGACAAGGCCGGATGATTCTGCCAATAGGTGATCAGGCTTTTCAAGACATCCGGACGGCGCAGCATCGGGCTGTCGGCCGGAGTGGCACCACCGAGCGTCGCATGATTACCACCACCGGTACCGGTATGCTTGCCATCGACCATGAATTTTTCAGTACCGAGCCGAGTGAGGCGCGCCTCTTCGTACAGCGTCGTCATGTTGTAGACCAGCTCATTCCAGGTGGCCGCCGGATGAATGTTCACTTCAATCACACCCGGGTCAGGCGTCACGCTGAGCAGCTTGATACGCGGGTCGCGCGGTGGCGGATAACCCTCCACCCATAATTTGAGCTGCAGTTTGGCAGCGGTACTTTCGACCGTCGCCACCAGCGCCAGATAATCCTCGATGCGCTTGAGCGGCGGCATAAAGACATGCAGGCGACCGTCACGTACCTGAATACACAGGGCCGTATGCACCACCTCGCGCGGCACGACAGCTGCCGCTTCCGGAGTTTCTTTGGCGGCAGCGCTAGCGGCGGCTGACTTGCCGACGCTAGCGGTTGCAGCGGTTACAGCAGCGGCGGCAGGTGTGGCCACTGCGGCAGTTTCCACTAAAATGGAGTCGACAGACTCCGCCAGATTACCTCTGGCAGCGAAGGGATCAACATCGAACTCCGCCTCTTCGTCATCGGGGGCAACCCACGGCAAGGAATTGAGTGGCAAACGCAAACCCATCGGGGAATCGCCTTCCGACAGATACAAATGCTCGCGTTTCAGCGGCCACTTGCTGGTGCGCCAGGCAGTGCCGAGGGCGACAGCAGGATCAATATCCTTGGGCTTGATCGGCACCACATAGCCAACCACTTCAGACAGGCCTTGCTCAAGCAGGCGGGCCAGACGGCGTCGCTCTTCCGGATCATCCAGCGCCGCTTTCAACGGATCAAGATTCACCGGCAGGCGTTGTTCCAGCTGGCTCTGCAGCCAGACATCCTCGTAGGCCGGAATCATGCTATCGGCAGGCAGCAAGAGGCCGGCTACCAGCTCACGGGTAAAACGCTCGGCGTCTTTTGGCCCGTAACCGTCAGCCTTGTTTTCATCTGAAAACAAGGTCGCGTCACGCCACATGGGCTGACCATCGACGCGCCAGAAAATATTGAGGGCCCAGCGTGGCAAGGGTTCCCCCGGATACCACTTACCCTGGCCATAATGAAGCATGCCGCCGGGAGCAAAATGGTTTTTCAGGCGGTGCATCAGCTGCCCTGCCAGTTCGCGTTTTTTGTCACCATGCGCCAGCGTGTTCCACTCGTCGCCATCCATGTCATCGATAGAGACAAAGGTCGGCTCACCGCCCTGGGTCAGGCGTACGTCCTGCTTTTTAAGGTCCACATCGACCTGCTGACCGAGCTTGTTAATAACGGCCCAGTCCTCTTCGCTGTAGGGCTTGGTCACACGCGGATCTTCATGAATGCGTGTCACAGTCATTTCATGCATGAAAGTAACTTCCGCCTTATCGGTAAAGCCACTGACAGGAGCTGCCGATGAGGGCATGGCGGTACAGGCCAGCGGAATATGCCCTTCAGAAGCGAGCATACCCGAGGTCGGGTCCAGCCCGATCCAGCCGGCACCGGGAATGTAGACTTCAGCCCAGGCATGTAAATCGGTAAAGTCGGCTTCCGGCCCGCTCGGGCCGTCTAGCGACAACTGATCGGCCTTGAGCTGGATCAGGTAGCCCGACACAAAGCGCGCCGCCAGACCCAGGTGGCGCAGGATCTGCACCAGCAGCCAGCCCGTATCACGGCAGGAACCGGAACGGTTTTGCAGCGTCTCTTCCGGCTTTTGCACGCCCGGTTCCATACGTACCAGGTAGCCGATGTGTTTTTGCAGTCGTTGGTTAATCGCCACTAAAAAATCATTGGTTGGCAATTCTTTTGCCAGCAACTCTTTCTTCGTATCGGCCAGCCATTTGGCTTGCAGCGGACCGGGCGAATCAGCCTTGAGATAGGCGCTCAGTTCACTGGCAAGCTGCGGCGTGTACTTGAACGGAAAATTAACCGCATATTTTTCGACAAAAAAATCGAAGGGGTTAATCGCCGTCATATCAGCGACCAGATCTACGGTAAATTCAAGGACGTCGGTTTTTTCAGGAAAAACGAAACGGCCGATATAGTTACCGTAAGGATCTTGCTGCCAGTTGATAAAATGCTCTTCAGGCTTTACTGACAGGGAATACGACAAAATAGGGGTGCGCGCATGTGGTGCCGGGCGCAAGCGCACTTCATGCGGTGATAAATTGATCAGCTTATCGTAACGGTAGCTGGTTTTATGATGCAGCGCGACGCGGATTGCCATGGATCGAACCTTTTAGAAAATGCTGAAAACAGGATGAAAAATAGGCGTCAATAGTACGCACAAAATACCGGAAAGCATTGTTAATCTTCCGGAATCAGGCAGCCATCGGCACCAGAAAATCGCGGCTGATGCGATTGCCAAGTTCAAAGACGCGCTCAAGAAATTCGGTCAGTGTGTCGTGCAGGCCGGCCTCCAGAATTTCTCCGATACGGGCGAACTGGAGTTCAGCATGTAATTTACCGGCAAATCGCTCCGTCTCTGCCGAAGCGTCATTTCTGATCTCGCGTAGATTCTGGATCACTTCATCCATGCACGCCAGTAGCGAGCGAGGCATGTCTCCACGCAAGATCAGCAATTCAGCCACACGCTCAGGCGTGATGACGTCACGGTACACCTTGCGATAAATTTCAAAACCTGAAACGGAGCGCAACAAGGCAGACCAGTAGTAAAAATCACGCTGCGTGAGTTCCTGATCATGATTACCTTTTTTCCCGCCATGAAATTTAACGTCAAGAATGCGCGCTGTATTGTCGGCGCGCTCGAGAAAAGTGCCGAGACGGATAAAGTGAATTGCCTCATCCTTGAGCATCGTACCGAGGGTGACGCCACGTGACAGGTGAGAGCGGTATTTTACCCATTCGAAAAAGTTACTCGGATCAGTTTCAATAACGCCTTTGTTGAGCCGTTTTTGCATGTCGAGCCAGGTGGCGTTCAAGGTCTCCCAGACTTCGGTGGTGAGCGTGCCGCGCACAGCCCGCGCATTTTCGCGTGCGCCAGTGAGGCAGGAAAAAATGGAGGACGGATTATCCGGTGCCTTGACCATGAAATCGAGTACATCCCTGGCATTGAGCGTGGCGTATTTCTGGTCGTACACCTCCTGTAACTCGGAAATACCCAGCATGGCACGTAAGCCCAGCTCAGCGTTTTCTGCCGATTGCGGCAACAACGAGGTCTGTATGTTGACGTCGAGCATGCGGGCGGTATTTTCAGCGCGCTCTGTGTAGCGCGCCATCCAGAACAAATGATCTGCAGTGCGACTAAGCATCTTATTTCTCCAATATCCAGGTATCTTTGGTACCGCCGCCCTGCGACGAATTGACCACCAGCGAGCCATCTTCCAGCGCTACCCGGGTCAATCCGCCGGGCACCATGGAAACATTTTTTCCCGACAGCACGAACGGACGCAAATCAATATGGCGTGGCGCAATGCCGTTCTCGACATAAGTTGGACAGGCCGACAGCGCCAGCGTCGGCTGGGCAATATAGCCTTCCGGCCGGGCAATCAGGCGCTGACGAAATTCTTCAATCTGCTTTTTGCTCGATGCAGGGCCGACCAGCATGCCGTAGCCACCGGCACCATGCACTTCCTTCACGACCAGCTCCGGCAGGTGCGCCAGGGTGTAGGCCAGATCCTCGGGCTTGCGGCATTGAAAGGTCGGTACATTATTGAGGATCGCCTTTTCCGACAGGTAAAACTTGATCATGTCCGGCACAAAAGGATAAATCGATTTATCGTCGGCCACGCCAGTGCCGATCGCATTGGTCAGTGTGACCCGGCCGGCGCGGTAGACCGATAACAGACCAGGAACGCCGATACTCGAATCGGCGCGAAAAGCCAGCGGATCCATGAAGTCATCGTCAATGCGGCGGTAAATCACGTCCACCCGTTTCGGGCCACGCGTGGTGCGCATGTACACGGAGTTATCGCTGACAAACAGATCCTTGCCTTCCACCAGCTCAACACCCATTTGCTGAGCCAGAAAAGCATGCTCAAAATACGCTGAGTTGTACATGCCAGGGGTCATGACGACAATGGTCGGGTTGTCGACACCTTGTGGCGCGACCGAGCGCAAGTTATCGAGCAGCAAATCAGGATAATGATCAACCGGTGCGATCTTGTGACGGGCGAACAGCTCAGGAAAAAGGCGCATCATCATTTTGCGGTCTTCCAGCATGTATGAGACACCGGAAGGTACACGCAAATTGTCTTCCAGTACGTAAAACTCGCCCTCACCCGCCCGGACGATATCGACGCCGGCGATGTGGGCATAAATATCGGAGGCAACTGAAATACCCTGCATCTCTGGCCGGTACTGCGCATTCTTGTAAATTTGCTCGGCCGGGATAATGCCGGCCTTGATAATATTTTGGTCGTGATAAATATCGTGAATGAACATATTGAGCGCTGTAACGCGCTGCACTAGTCCCGCTTCCAGCTGCGCCCATTCGGTAGCGGGAATAATACGTGGAATGATGTCGAACGGAATCAGGCGTTCGGTCCCGGCGTCATCGCCATACACGGCAAAGGTGATGCCAACCCGGCGAAAAAGGATATCTGCTTCGGCGCGCTTACGTTCGATGGTTTCGGCCGGCTGCTGGCTTAACCAGGTGGCGAATTCACGGTAATGCTCCCGCGTTGCGGCCGTGGCGGTGGCGAAATCGCTACCATCTGCCGTCATTTCATTAAAAAATTTTGCCATGATGAGTTATCGCTATTGTTTGAATAATTATGAGGAAATAATGAAAGTAACAAAATGAACAGCAAGAAACGCACCAGCCATCAGTGCGTCCCATGGAAAATAATAATACAAGGCAAATTTTCAGGTTTAGCGTACCAGATCCAAAGCAGATATGATCAAAATTCATCCGATGAGATCAGTAAGGATGCTGCAGATAATAAAAAAATGACACAAATGGCTGGCAACTTGATAGAAATTCTGCCGCCATCAGGATTTACCCTTTTAAAAATAACAATATACCACTATTAATAAAAAGCATCTTTTACCCTCTACGATCAGTGCGATGTGTAAAACACCTCTTAAAAATACACGGAATTACTCACCCCGATTCACACCAAACTTGCTCGCCAAAATAGGAATCAGCATAAAAACGCACAATAATGGTGCGCAAAAACACAAAAGACGAGCAAATATGAAAACTGCACCACTATGTAGAGAAATGAAGAGAATCCGGACTGGAAATACATCACTTACGACATTGACGATAGACGCCAGCAACACCATCACAAGCCGCAAGCCATCAGCTTGTAGCCGGAAAACGCCTGCTGGAGATAACAGCTTTTTAAATCTCTGAGGGTGAGATTGGGAATAATCAATGGCCCCGGTGGCAAGTGCTGGCGCACAGCAACACGCGCGCCAGCCTGTTATGCGCAGCGGCTTGCAAGTCGACTTGCGTCCTGTCCAGACGGCTTGTTATGGGGCTGCACTACCTTATTTTACCGGCTCCAGGGCGCACAACATCGCCTTGCGCCACCTGGCGCGCACGGACTCAAAATCAATGAGTACGGTGTCTTCAGGGGTAAGCAACGCATTGCCGGCAACACCGAAGCATCGCTCTTTACGGCAGTGGGACGGCCCTGTATTGAATCCGAATTACGCTACACCGCGGTGAGATTGAGGCGGCACAAGTAAAGGGTCGCGACTATCTGGCGATCACCGACCATACCAGGTGTCTGGCGGTCACCCAAGGTCTTGATGCGCGCCGGATCATCCCTGCGTCAACCTGCTGGCGCATCCGGTCAGCCGGCTATCAGGCCAGCGGCCAGCGCTTGATGTTGATCTGCCGGCTATCTTGCGTAAGGCAAAAGAGCGGCAAATTGTGCTTGAACTCAACAGCCAGCCCGAGCGGCTTGATCTTGATGATGTCAGTTGCAAGATAGCGCGTGACGAAGGTGTACTGATCAGCATCAACTCCGGTGCCCATGGCATTGATGAGCTTGATAATCTCCGCTATGGCATTGCCCAGGCCCGTCGTGGCTGGCTGGAACCACGTCATGTACTCAATACCCGCAGCCTTGAAGAAATTGAGAAAATTCTCAAGCGAATGTAAGCAAGCTCAGTCACGCTACTCAGGAGCGATCAACAGATCGAATTTCCCGGGCTTCCCGCTCGTATGCGTTTTATCAAATCTGCTTTTTCAGGCCGATGCCAAGCTATTAAGCGGGTTTAGTGTGGCCGGTGGATAGCACAAACATGGCATGAATTGTCCGCTGATGAGCCACCGGCATGTCACAAGCTAACGACCAGCAGGCCACACATTCACGCACCAATGTACCAGTGTACCAATGCATCAATATAAAATTGCACCGGAGGGCAAGGTATGAAACATGCAAAAAAAACGCCAGATCGGCTGGCATCATTCGTCCTTCTCCTTAGCTTGCTGTGCGGCGGAGTGCCGGCATCAGTTCTGGCGGCGGCACCCGACAAATCCACTGCAACAGCGGCAGCTTCAGTCGCGGCCGCACCGGGTATCGACCTGGCGGGCGCCTCGCTGAAAATCGCAACCGTCGTCACCACTACGGCACTCGCCAGCCAAAATATCTATAGTGCTAACTCCGTAGTGCAACCTCTGGCAACCGTCGAAGGCGATTTTATGGCCGCAGCCGGCAAGATTGTGCTTGATCAGTTCGTCCGGGGCGACGCGGCTCTGGCGGGCGCTTCCATCATCGTGCGCGCACCGGTCGGTGATGATCTGCGCATCGCCGGTGCCGACGTCTCGGTCGAGAGCGCGGTCGGCGGCGAGTTGCTTGCCGCTGCAGCCAGCATCCATCTGACAAAAACAGCCCGGATAGCCAGCGCAGCGAACCTGTTCGCTGGCGACGTGATTATTGACGGTACGATAGACGGACCACTGAAGGTCAACGCAAAAAAAGTCCTCTTGAACGGTGTGGTAAATGGTGACGTGACTCTTAACGCTGCAGAAATTGAACTCGGTCCGCAGGCAAAAGTAGCTGGCAGCTTACGATACCGGACATCAGGAGAGCTGAAAAAAGACGATGCGGCAAGCATTGGCGGCGCCATGATCCGGGAACCACAGAGTTTTGGGAATGCAGCCAATGAAAACTCCGGCACCTGGTATCAGGGCATGGGCGAGCACAGGCCGGCAGGCATGGCGGTTCTCTTGACCTATCTGGCATTGCTTGCCTCTGCCGCCGTGTTTCTGCTGGTGTTTCCGGTCTTTGCCGAAGGGGCCAGTTCGAGAATCAACATGGCACCCTGGCGCGCGTTGGGAGCCGGTGCCATCTTGCTGATCACGACACCGTTACTGGCAGCGCTGCTCGTTCTCACCATTTTGGGCATCCCGTTAAGTTTACTGCTGCTGGCCCTGTATCCGGTCATGTTGATGATCGGCTATCTGGCAGGTATTTTCTTTGTATCACGCCGCGCCCAGAGTGTACTGCTCAAGAGAACGCCCGCCTCATTTGGCATGAATTTCGCTTTTTTCGCGCTGGCGTTATTGATCGTGATGTTACTGCGCCAGCTCCCGTTTGTCGGTTCGTTGGTCGTTGCCGTCTTGACGATCGCCGGTGCCGGTGGTTGCGCGCTGGAATTGCTGAAGGCCCAGAGGCCGGGACCGGCGGGACCGGCTGCACCATCAATGACGCAGCCCTCGTCGCCTGACAGAATCCAGCACGCCTGACGTTGCGCGGGTGACCCGGTGAAAAAGGATAACGACGAAAGATAACAAACAAACTGCAAAAAAATAGTCGCTGACGCTGACCGCACGGGTTAACGTCAGCACCACTAAGGTTGTCTGATGTAATCGATCAGTTCCGTCGTCTGTCCATCTGGTGCCGGCGTGAGCAGGCTGGCCACCAGTATCGAGAGAAACCCGGCTGGAACGCCAAATACGCCGGCCGAAATAGAGGCAATATGCCACCATTGATTACTGGCGTTACCACCGAAAAGTGGATGGGTGCTGAGCATGTAAAACATACACACCGTAAAGCCGGTGATGATTCCTGCGATTGCTCCCTGCTGATTCGCCCTCTTCCAGAAGACACCAAGCACCAGTGCAGGAAAAAGCGTTGATGCAGCCAGTGAAAATGCGGCGCCAACCAGAGAGAGGATGTCCGCCGGTTTCAACGAGGCGACGTAGGCTGCCAACAGCGCCACCACCAGCAGCAATAACTTGGAAATGGTCACGCGCTTTTGCGTCGAGGCAGCAGGATCCACCATCTTGTAATAGATATCGTGTGACAGCGAGTTCGATATCGTCAACAACAAACCGTCTGCCGTCGATAAAGCCGCGGCCAGACCACCTGCGGCAACCAGACCCGAAATCACATAGGGCAGACCGGCAATTTCAGGCGTGGCCAGCACAACAATGTCGGCATCAAGCGAAATTTCCGCCAGCTGTACAATCCCATCGTGGTTGATGTCAATGATATTGACGAGCGGATTGATCTTGTCGATACTGGCCCAGTATGTGACCCAGGAAGGTAGTTTTGAAAAATCGGTACCGACCAGCGACGTGTAGATATCGTATTTCACCAGAATCGCTAACGCCGGAATACTGATGTAGAGCAGCATGATAAAAAACAGCGACCAAAATACCGAGTCGCGACTTTCCCTCACCGAGGGTGTCGTATAGGACCGGATCAGGATATGCGGTAAGGCTGCCGTACCGACCATCAGGCAAAACACCAGGGCCATAAAATTATTGCGTTTTATATCTGACTCCGCCTTGTCCCTCGCAGCATACGGCGCGTAATTATTCACCGCCGGCTCCGCACGCGCCAGATTGATATTTTTCAATTCCAGCCAGCGGCTTTTTGCTTCTTGTGGCGTCTTGGGATAATTGGCCAGCGCTTTACTGGCGGCCTTGATGTCGATCAGGGACGCATTGCCGGACTTGAGTTCGTCAAGATGCAAA
>CANIFC010000082.1 GCA_947466695.1 Oxalobacteraceae bacterium
CATTTATTAATCCATTAATTTCATTATTCTACAATAATCGAAGTATTAATGTAAATACTAATCGCTTCCAAAACAGGACGATCGCATGAAACTTTCAACTGATTATTTTTATAATACTTTCACAAAGTTAAAAAAAGTTAAATTAAATTAAATTAAATTATCAATTAATTAATTTAACCAATGACGCATTTTGATGCGCTTGCCTGCACTCCAAAAAAGGAAGAGGTGAAAATATTGGATAAATAAACATCCTCTTCTACGGCTAATGTCACGTCATCATTACTTTCTGCATTGAAGATAAATGGTGTTGAATGAATCCTGAATGAACGCTCAATGAATTTACCGTGTGCTTCATGACTTCCACGACACTTCCAGCGCAATGATTGTTATCCGTCCTTGAAAAAACATGTACAAAGGTAGTCCCTCCTTGTTGTAGACTTTTCAGGTGACAGCAAACACCATGCGATCGAATCATTATTTATTACCAGTTATTTATGTCTGTTAGTTGCGTTTTTGGATTTAAGTGATAAAATCACTCAATGACATTGAATAATCAAGAGAACTTCCCTCTACTTATATCAATCGATTATTCAAGACGCCACCATGAAAAAAACGACCCTCCCCGATGTACAGAAATGGCTCAACGATCCCATTTCAAGCTTTGACACCTTTATCAGCTCGGAAAATTACATTCAACTTTCCGGGCGTGGAGGTGATAAATCTTTATTTAAGACTGTGTCGACCAGCAGCACCGACATCTATAAGGACATGTTTGGGAAGTTCATCCGGTGGACGAGAGAAGTTGCTGGCGTTAGCCTGGTCGATCTGACTGAACTGGACTTTTATCGCTTTCTCACTCAAGCGGATGACTCTGGCAAAGCGGTACTAAAGAGTGCAATACAATTTCGCTACGTCCGGATGATAGAAAAAGTGTACGATTACCTGCAGATTTCGCCCAATCCGGCAAAAGCAATCGTCTTCAAATCCTTTCAACAGGAAATGAAACTCACGGGTAAAAATTTGCAAGGCGTGGCACTGACAGAAGAGCAAACCGCACTTTTCTTGTCTGCCCTGCCCGTCGGCACTGCACAAATCAGAACGGACCGCACCCATGCAGGGTGGAAAAAACGCCGCGACCGGGCATTACAGTGCGTCATGCTCGGTGCCGGGCTGACTGTGGCCGAAGGAATCGGTTTGCACACAGAAGAAATAAGCAAGACAAGAGAAATAGACGGTACTTTAAAAATATCCCTTACGCCGGTTGATAAACACGCAACAAGCTACGAACATGTCACTTTCATGCGCAGTGAACTGGTCGATGAACTGCTGGCCTGGTTGTTGGAACGGCCCTTGATCGGCATGAAGGGACCTTTCTTATTTCCCGGCAGTAACGCTCGACCTTTGAATAAATCAACGGTCTACAACCAGGTCAAGCGCACGTTTGACCGGGCCGGACTGGCTCCGGAACGGATGGGCGGAAGGACATTACGCAATACCTTCGCAACTCAGGACATCGATCAGGGTACCGACATGCAATTACTTCAGGCAAAGCTTGGTCTGGCCGAAGAGCGCTCTGCCCTCGCTTACATCGCACTGATGAAGAGCGACATTAAAAAACCCTGACGACGCGATGGCAGCGAACCGGATTGCTACCATCGATCATGATTTCAACCGATCACGCCTGCTAATGGTGATCGATGCCGCGATCCGGACTCAGTGATAAATCACTTTTTGACTTATCGGGCGCTGGCAATTGGGGTAAGTAAATCTGGCGTATTGACTATTCTAGTCAGCCTTGGATACTTCGGACCGTCGGTGTATTGAAGATGCAAAGTAGAAAAGTAACTGAGGTTTTGCACCAGAATATCAAGCGGAGCCTTATCTTTTTGCGCCTGCTTGAGGGCTACCTCAAGTGCTTCGGCATCAAACGCCTCACCGTTGATTGCAATAATTTTCATACCTGGTGCCATTCCCGACGCAAATGCCGGACCATTCCACAGAACATCCATGACCTCGCCTGGCTCCCTGCCATGCTCAGTATCATTGGAGACGATAAATCCGAGCGAATACATGAGGTTAACCGTCTTGCGCTCTTTTTCCAGGGCTTTATAAAGTTCAGTTGGCGTGTCCGTGTAGGTGAGCTGCCAGCCACCGCGCGAAATCCCCTCAAGGGGAGCCCGCTCGCTGACGGTTTCAGTACGGTTTTTCAGGTAGCCAGCCCAATCGTATGCCTCGGTAGCATTGAGGGTGGCAACCACCTCTTCAACGGTGTAGGGCTTGACGTCATGACTGGTCCGGGAAAACTGTGGATCCTTGGCATAGAAAACCTTCAGGTAATCGTCGAGTGACTTCTTTCCACCAGACAGTTCACGGATCCGGGTATCGATATCAAGCCAGACTAAGGAGCCTTCCGCATAAAAATCGGTTCCACGCCGGTAATTGGCCCACGCTTGCGGCGCGTTATACAGTATTTGCGCCTGATCGGCAGTGTCCCGCAGCGGCCGCCAGCTACGTCCTGGCCTGTGATCCATATTAGCAGCGGTGATGGCTAAATTGTCGCGATACTGCTCGGCGCTCCACATGCCTGAGCGTGCTGCGAGCACCTCGCCCAGATAATTGGTCAAGCCTTCATAGACCCATAACAAATCGGCTTTCATCGGCGAGCCAAAATCCGTTGTTGCCAGACCGGCAGGACGGCGAAATTTTCCATTCCACGAATGAACATATTCGTGCGCGAGCAAGGCTGGATCAGCCAAATAGGCACCTGGCGAGGTAAAAAAGTCCGCCTGCGCCCGATCGTCACTTGACTGGTAGTGTTCGAGGCCAAAATGATTGGTTTCCTTTGATAAGGCCAACAGAAAATCGTAGTGGTCATAATGCTGAGAACCAAAAAGAGCGACCGCCTGCTGTATCAGGGCCTGATGATGCGTAATCTGCGCCTGGCTAATATTAAGATTTTGTGAACGGTCGCCAAACAGCGTGAGAAAAACCGCAGGCGAGGCGCCGGGTGCGAGATCAATCCGGCGGTAATGCAAACCGGCCGCCAGCGGTGAATCGATCAACTCGTTGACACTCACCGTCTTAAAGCGTGCCGTATTGGCTCCGCTAGCCTGCGTTTCAAGCGCTGTGGCAAATTTCCAGCCGGGTGGAACCTGAATATCGGGTGTGATGGAAATACTGGCGGTCGGATATCCGGCTGGATAAAATAGCACCTGATTCCACTCCAGCATGACCATCCGCGGGGTCGAGGAGATACCTGCGCCAAAGTTGCCGCCCCCCACTGGCGAGAGAAATTCAAAATCAAGAGTGAGTACGCTCACGCCTTCGGGAACATCAAGTACGACCGAGTACATATCATCAAGATCACGACGCCACGCAACAGGCTTGCCGGCAGCATGTATTTTCATTCCGGTAACACCTTGGATCGGGCCGGTAGGTCCGTGTTCGCCCGGAATCCATTTTGGATAACTCAGCTTGAGCGGACCGGGGGTCACGGGAATGCTTTCTTGTACGCGATAAATGCGACGGGCGGCATCCGTAAGATCGACCTTTAACAACAAAGTACCGGGATAAACGAGGTGTGATTGCGCCTGCCCAGGTTGTGACGCCATGCTCAAAATGACAGTAAAGAGTAGTGGAACAGCCCGTTTCAAATAAACGTTCATCAATGTACATCCTCAATAAAAAATCGTTTCAGTTTCTTTTTTACCTGTTTTTGATTGTGGCAACCCGCTCGGGCGCTTACAACGTGTTGAATTATAGTCATATTATTAAAGCTACTGATACGGTTCATCAGCGAGCACCACAATGCGATAGAAAAGTTTGAAAAAATGAAAAAAACCTCATAAAAATATCTATTTATCACTGTTTTCACAGACCCTTAAAAGTTCGTTTACAGTAGTGAACGTTAGATTGGTATTAATTAACGTAGTCCCGTAAATTGGTGCACTCAAGCACCCACAGATAAAAGAAAAAAAACTCTATCGGCATCGTCGTTATAAAACCGTTATTCAAGCTGCTTCATGCCGGTTTCATTTAGGCACTCACTCTGGGGATAATAAAAATATGCAATTTCGTCGTCAATTCCTGATTAAAGCACCTCTCAGCCTGTTCGCTGTATCAACACTGATCCTGGCGGAACAGCCTCCATCAGGTCTTCAAAGCCAAACGTCTGCGACTCCGGGTGCGCCACCGACCTTTGGTAACACAGCGGCGGCCGGCCCGGAGGTCAGTGCGCTCACTTTTGCAGAAGCGGAAAAGCTTACGCAGGTAACCATGACTGCTGCCCAAAGAGAAATGGCGGCCAATAACTGGCGTATCTCCATGGCATCAATGCTGGAGCGGCGCACCGGCCCGCGCAAGGTTCTGCTTGAGCCGTCCATTGCGCCGGCCACGATCTGGAAACCACTCCAGACAAACGCCAAATCAGCTCCTTTGCGCGATCGATTCATTCGTAGTAAAGGACGCATCGAACCACTTCCGAAGCGAGATGAAGATATTGCCTTTGCCCCGGTCACCAAACTGTCACGCTGGATTGAGACTAAATTACTGAGTTCAGAACGGTTGACACGTATCTATCTGGAGCGGATTGCACGCTTCGATCCTCAGCTACGCTGCATCATCACGCTCACCGAAGCGCATGCGCTGGAACAGGCCAAAAAAGCGGATCAGGAAATCGCTGCGGGTAAATACCGAGGTCCGTTGCATGGCATTCCTTATGGCGTGAAAGATTTACTCGATACGGCCGGCATTGCGACCACCTGGGGCGCTGAACCCTTTAAAAACCGGATTCCAAAAACTGATTCTGCCGTTGTTGCCAGACTAACAGCCGCAGGCGCGGTACTGATCGCCAAGCTTAGCCTGGGGTCACTGGCCTTGAATGACATCTGGTTTGGCGGCCAGACCATGAATCCATGGCTATTGGAAGAAGGTGCCTCAGGATCAAGTGCGGGACCTGGCGCTGCAACCGCTGCGGGCCTTGTGGGCTTTTCTATTGGCAGTGAAACCGGTGGCAGCATCATCAGCCCCAGCATGCGCTGCGGCGTCACCGGCCTGCGTCCGACCTATGGCCGGGTAGCACGCACTGGTGCCATGACTTTATGCTGGTCGCTCGACAAAATCGGTCCGATGACACGTACGGTAGAAGATGCGATGCTGGTCCTCAAGGCAATATCGGGGCCTGATGCCGGTGATATGGCCAGTGTACCGTCCAAACTTGATTTTGACGCCAGCACTCCGGTGCGAGGATTACGAGTCGGTTATATTCCGGCCTGGATGACTGATAGTACCGAACTGGCTGCACTGGACGCAGTAAAAAAATTAGGCATGAACCCAACGAAGGTGACACTACCCGACTGGCCTTACGAATCCCTCAACGTCATTTTATTTGCAGAAGCGGCTGCCGCGTTTGAAGAAATCACTCTCGATGGAAGAATCAATACCTTAAAGATACAAACGCCGGATGCATGGCCCAACCTGTTTCGTGAAGCCCGGTTTCTATCGGCAGTTGATTTTGTACAGGCAGACCGCATGCGCCGCAAGGTCGCATTGGAAATGGCGCGTATATTCTCGGAAGTGGACGTGCTTCTCGTACCGTCATTGCGCGATGAAATGCTCACCATCTCGAACCATACCGGCCACCCTTCCCTGACCTTGCGGACGGGAACTGTGGAGGTAGCGGAAGCGCGCAGCGACTGGGCACCGGATCCTTTGAAACCATTGCCAAAATTTTCGCCGCCGCGGCGTGTCCCGCACGGTATCACGCTCATTGGCCGGCTGTTTGATGAGGGAACCCTTGCCAGCGTTGGCATCGCAATGGAGAAATATGCGGATGTGGCGAGCGAGCGACCGGCCGGCTTTTAATGCCAGACTTGGCGCAACTGTTGCCTGTCATCGCGAAGAAACAGAAAAGTTTATTGTGCCGCGCCAGCATGCTTTAAGCGCCGCACCTGAATGAAGAAAATATCCCCCGCACTGCTAATGACCCCGGGGGAAATTTAATCCGGCAAAATCAGGCTATAAGTCGGGACGTGTGAAGGATGCCGGTAAAGATCCTCAATGAGGAGAAAAACAAGGGAAAAAAATAAAGCTCAAGTTCATGATAACGATCAGGAATTTTTCTTGTCCATTGCCGATCTGACGTGCACATATTTGCTGATACGTTTTTTTACGTACATCAGCAGGTGGAAACTGAGGAACAAAGAGGCTGCGATGGGCATCAACGCAATGAGAAACCATGCCAGGCCGCTTAGTGAACCATAGACCGATCGAGTATTTCTCAATTCGATTTTTCGGTAAGTATCGGCATTAGCCACCGGATCAATTTTCGACAAATCTTCGGTGGTCACCACGTAGACAGGCGCCACGGCGACAGGAAAATCGCTGGCAACGGACTTTAGCCCTTGTTTTTCACAGGCTACTTCGGAAAAACTTTTTTTCCCTTGCTGATCGATACAGACATTGGTCGCTGCAAAAACAGGTGAGGATAAAATTATCAGTAAAAGAAAAAAAATCTGTCGCATAAGTCCGCAGTGAGATGAAAAAATGTATAGAGAAGATAGTACCAGAGGCACGAAGTAAGGCTGCCAAAAAAAAATCACGGATCAAAACAAAATATTGAGAACTCATTCATAATGAGATATATTCTCATTATCATTTAGAATCTGACCTGGTAAAATTTTTGACTATGAACACTTTACAACCATCATTAGCTTCGGTAACAAGCTTGGATCAATTGGCAGTCGGCGTTGCCGGTGTCGTCGTTGATGTCTCAGTTTGTCAAAAAAATGGTCACGACTCTGGTTTTGACATCACCCGCAGATTAAAAGAGCTGGGGTTCGTGAAAGGCGAAGAGATAAAAATATTACATCGCGGCTATTTTGGCGGCGAACCCCTGGCTGTTCGCATTGGCCAGTCGACCTTCGCACTGCGCTTATTTGAAGCCGCGCTCATTGGTGTTTCCCTGGCTGGCAAGTCGCAATGAGTGTCACTGAACTTCTGTCTCCCCGTATCGCGCTGGTCGGCAATCCTAATTGTGGTAAAACGGCCTTATTTAACCGGCTGACAGGCGCGCGGCAAAAAGTCGCCAATTATGCGGGGGTCACGATAGAGCGCAAGGAAGGCAGATTTCACTCTCCCGTTGGCCGTCTCTGGCATGTGCTTGACCTGCCGGGCACGTATAGCCTGAACGCGATCACACCTGACGAAAAAATTACCCAAGACATCATTACAGGGGCACGTGCCGGGGAAATCTTGCCTGACATCGCTATGTGTGTCGTCGACGCTACCAATCTGAGACGTGGCTTGCGGGTTGCGCTGGAACTCAAGGAATTGGACATTCCGATGATACTGGCCGTCAATATGATGGATATCGCAAAAAAAAGGCATATCCGGATAGATATTGCGCTGCTTCAGGAGTGTTTGCAGATACCGGTAGTGGAGACAATTGCCGTCGATGCCAGGGGTATTGACGCCTTGCTGGACAGTCTGGAACAGCTTGCCGCCAACATGGTGCAGGTCAATACGCTGAGTTCGGCACCAGGCAAAACAAGTGATCACGCTGCGCCAGCCTCACCGGAAAGCACGCAGGCGAAAGTCAATGCGCTGCTGCAGCGCTGCGTTAAAGTTGACGAGGAATCAGACAGCAGCCTGAGCCATACAATTGATAATTTTATTTTGCATCCATTTTTCGGACCGGTGATTTTTACCGTCTTGATGTTTTTAGTATTTCAGGCTGTTTTCACCTGGGCGCAAGGCCCGATGGACCTGATCAAATCAGCCATGGACTACATCGCCACTTCGGTAGAGTCGCTGCTTGCGGCCGGCATGCTGCAAGATTTGCTGGTCAAAGGCGTTATTAGCGGTGCCGGTAGCGTGCTTGTTTTTCTCCCTCAAATCATTATTTTGTTTTTTTTCATACTCGTGATGGAAGATTCAGGCTATCTGCCGCGGGCGGCCTTCCTGCTTGACCGCGTCATGGGAAAAGTGGGCTTGTCAGGACGGGCATTCATCCCCCTGCTTTCCAGCTTTGCCTGTGCCATTCCCGGCATCATGGCGACGCGCACGATACAAAATCCGCGTGACCGCCTGATCACCATCATGATCGCCCCGTTAATGACCTGCTCGGCCAGATTACCGGTGTACACCTTGATCATCAGCGCGTTCATTCCGAAAAAAATGATTTTTGGCTGGCTCAATTTGCAAGGAGTGATCTTATTCGGACTCTATATTGCAGGTATCGCCTCAGCCATGCTGGTAGCGCTATTTTTTCAAAAAAAATGGGGTCAGTCACTACAGCAGGCATTAATGCTGGAACTGCCCGATTACAGGCTGCCCAATGTCCGAAATCTTCTTCTCGGCCTATGGGAAAGAACTAAAATATTTATCAGCCGTGTTGGTACGATTATTTTGGCATTGATGATCTTGCTCTGGTTTTTAAGCAGCTTCCCCGCCGCCCCGGAGAATGCCACTTATCCGGCGATCTATTACAGCCTGGCCGGAATGCTTGGCCGTATGCTGGAAACCATTTTCGCCCCCATCGGCTTCAACTGGCAAATCTGTATTGCGCTGGTACCAGGCCTGGCTGCCAGGGAGGTCGCGGTGGCGGCGCTCGGCACGGTGTACTCGCTGTCGCAATCAGACTCACAGTTATCCGGGAGTCTTGAGCCCTTGATTGCGCAGTCGTGGAGCATGGCGACCGCACTTTCCTTGCTTGCATGGTATGTGTTCGCACCGCAGTGCATTGCGACCTTGAGTGTCGTCAAAAGAGAGACCAACACATGGCGCTACCCGATCTTGATGGCGGCCTATCTGTTTGGACTGGCCTATGCCGCCTCATTTCTGACTTACAACATCACCCGGTTTTTCACCGGATCATAAGATAAAAACGCTATTCCAACGATATGCAAACGACATGCAAACGATAATTTCCCTGGTCCTTATTTTTGCTGCAGCACTCTTTTTGCTGCTCAAATGGATGCCGCGTAACAGCAAGCGTCGCGTTCTCGACTGGCTTTTTAAAAAAAATCCGCGTATGGCGAGATTTTTTTCAATTTCCTCATTACCAGCAGATAAAAACTGTGGCAGCGCGTGTTCAAGCTGTGGCGCATGTGGCGGTAGCGATATCACGAAGGCAAAGGAACATGGCTGTAAAACAATTATTGTAATTCATGCTCAATAACATTGTTTCTACTGTATCCTCAAAGGATTCCGGGTGATTTATTGCTATCAATTTAAAAAAATAATGGCGAGAACTACTCTAAACGCAGAAAAACATAGGTAAAACAACTCCATGAGTGCTGTCATTTTTGATAAAACAGACCAAGGTAGAGAAGAAATTGTAACGCGTAAATATCAGCTGGCATCAAGACTGAGAAGCCTGTTAGTCATCATTGACGGTAAAAAAACCAGTGTGGAATTACTCAGTAAAGTATCCGGTTTAGGCTTAAATGAAGACAGTCTGCAGGAGTTGCTGGAACAAAAATTGATTGTTGCCATTGAGGGCGACAAGCCGGGTCCCGAGGTGGCATCAGCTCCGGAAATACCTCAAACCCAGAACCTCATCACAGCCGATCTACTCGACTCCTCTACGCGCCTGGATCTACCGGCATTATCTCCATCCGACACTGCTGCACGCTTTCAAGCCTTGTACATTTTTTATAACAAAACAATCAAGGACAATCTTGGATTGCGCGGTTACGGCTTACAATTAAAAGTGGAGCGCGCTGCCAGCATTGAGGACTTTCAAGGACTCAGGCGTGCTTACATCGAGGCGCTGCTCAAGGCCAAGGGCGAACAGAGCGCACGTCAATTACGTGACCGGCTTGATCAGTTGCTCTACAGCGGTTCCAGCCCGGCGACTGATAACGCCATTACCGGTGAACAGTAGCTCGTAACGGGTCAGGGCAGTACCTAAGCGAAATTATTCGATGATGAACAAGCTGATAAACAAAAAACATGACAGGTGCGACATAACAAGTTATACACAACTAACAATACATAAAAAAACCAGGAATATCCTGGTTTTTTTGCTTATAAAGCTTATGAAGCTTATGAAGGGTTAATCAATACCCTGACTCAGCAGATATTCTTCATACGTTCCGGGGTAATCGACAATTTCGTTTTCTTTCACCTCGAGGATACGGGTTGCGAGAGAAGAGACAAATTCGCGGTCATGGGATACGAAAATCAATGTGCCAGCG
This sequence comes from Oxalobacteraceae bacterium, assembly GCA_947466695.1. Classification (GTDB taxonomy): domain Bacteria; phylum Pseudomonadota; class Gammaproteobacteria; order Burkholderiales; family Burkholderiaceae_D; genus Undibacterium. The sequence continues at coordinate 10,200 of CANIFC010000082.1, forward strand.
TATTTTTCCAAGGCGATGTTCAACGACTCAATCGACTCCATGTCCATGTGATTCGTTGGCTCATCCATCAGCAGGACGTTATGCCGGCCCAACATCAGCTTGCCGTACATCATGCGACCTTTTTCACCACCAGAAAGTACCTTGACCGACTTTTTCACGTCATCGCCACCAAACAGCAAGCGCCCTAAAATAGCACGCACGGCCTGATCATCATCGCCCTCTTGCGTCCACTGCCCTATCCAGTCAGTCAGATTTTTATCACTGGCGAATTCTTCGGTAGGATCTTGCGGCATATAACCGGGATTGGCATTTTCTGCCCATTTGACGATTCCCTTGTCAGCGGACAGCCTGGCGATGTCTTCACCACCGATGCAACGCAACAAGGTCGTTTTACCGACACCGTTGGCACCAATGATCGCAATTCTCTCGCCAGCTTCAACCATCAGGTCAAGATTACGGAATAAAGTGCGGTCATACCCCTTGGTCAAACCACCGA
>CANIFC010000083.1 GCA_947466695.1 Oxalobacteraceae bacterium
AGCTAAACGCAGGATAAACGCCCTGTATCGCCCAGGCTTACTGCAAATCACGCTCCAGCTCACCCCAGGCCGCGGTTTCTTCACCGGTACTCAGGTTTTTTAAAAAGAGCGTGCTTTGTGATTGGTCATTCACCCTCACCCGCCGCACAAAGGCGAGATATTTTCCGTCGGGCGATGGCGTCGGACGTACTGCGCCGCCGGCACCGCTGACCATGGCGATGGTTTTACCGTCTTGCAAATCTTTACGGAAAATCTGATAAATCTGGGCGTTGGAATTCTTATTGTATTCAAACACCGTTCCTGGCGTCGTATCTTGCGAGTAGTAGACGTAGCGACCGTCTGGCGAAAAGGCCGGCTCTCCCAGATCCTTTTGCCAGTTGGCTTTTTCGTTCAGTTGCACACCACTGCCACCGCTGGCGTGATACAGCCAGATTTCGCCTGAACCCAGCGAACGGGTGCCGGTGTAATGTTTGCGCGCAGCGATATATTGTCCATTTGGATGCCAGACCGGATTATTGAGCAGCCGGAAGTCTTCCTTGCTGACCGCATGGGCATTGCTGCCATCGACATCCATCACCCAGACATTGTCGCCACCACCTTCGTCCGACATATAGGTCAGCCGTTTGCCATCGGGTGAGAAACGCGCCTGCATTTCCCATGCGACGCTATGCGTCAGGGCCCTGGCTTGACCACCAGTAACCGGCATGACATACAAATCACCCAGCATGTCAAAGACAATCTGTTTGCCATCGGGGCTGACATCGACACTCATCCAGGTGCCGGATGTGGTATCGATTTCTACCGTGCGTGCGATACCAGGCGGGTGATTGACATCCCATTTTTTCTTGTCTGCAGTCTCTTTGGCGGGTCTGGTCGCGTCAGTAGAACTGGCCGGGACGCTAGTTTCAGCAGCAAATACAGCCGAACTCACCAAAGTGCAAGGTAGTGAGCAGGCCAGGGAAATGAGCAGGCTGAGCTGAGATTTTTTAAAGTGGTACGGGCGGTACATACGGTCTCCATTCGGATGAGAGGTAGCAGCGTGACATCAAGCGGCTGCTTGTTATAATATTAAAAAATAATCCCTATGTTTGCACGACACTAACGACGGTCGACAAACACATAAGTGCATTCAGACAACAATTTATTCCTGCAAGTTCATTCTGACAACAGTTTATTTACGCAATTCAAAATGATCTGCATTGTTGATTGCTACCCTTCCTTTGCATCAGGCGCTGCCGGGCCGGATAAAATTAAATCCAGGGAGCAGGAAAGAACAACGAAGAAACAAGGAGACACATATTCGTCGCGTCATAAAACAAGCGGAGAGACTAGCGCAATCCTCCATTTGGTTTATAATGAATTACCAAATGGAGGTTAACTATGCTTGCCAAAGAAAAGACATCCGAGAAGGCCCGTCCGGCACAAAAAGTGACCCGGGCCGCGCCCAAACGCGCCGCCATCAGTCCATCAACTGCAACCGTCACACCCCGCAGCCGTTCACTCGATCCTGCCATGTTCGCCGCTATCGTTGAGCATGGTCCACGCGGCTTTGAGGCCGTGCAGCGAATCCGCGAAGGTATTCCTGCCAAAATATTAAAATCTGTCAGCGGATTTTTTGGTGAAACTGAAGCACGCATCCAGCATATCGTACGGGTTCCCGCCACCACCGCGTCCCGCCTCGAAAAAGCAGCGGCCAGAATCGATTCTGCCGCCACGGAAAGGGTCTACCGCATGGGCGCCGTCACTCGTCTGGCAATGGAGGTCTTTGAAGATAAGGAGAATGCGATTGCCTGGATGCGTCAACCCAATCTGACGCTGGGTAATGCCACGCCTTTAGAGTTGATGGATACGGAACCGGGGGCGGCATCGGTGCGTCAGGTGCTCAATGCAATCGCAACCGGCGGTGTCGCTTGAAATTTTGGCGTATCGCGACCAAAAAATTTGCTCTGGACCGGACTTGTCATGGTGCCCGCACCGAGGGCGGCCGCTGGAACCCGGTCGGGTTTGCGGTACTGTACGCCGGATCAACGGTCGAAATTTGTGCTTTGGAAAAGTTTGTACACCTCGGCGGAGCCGTTTTTCCACCACTGGTCTTGGTCTCGATAGAGTTACCCGATGACCCGGCACTAGTCATCCGGCCGGCAATCACCGTTTTACCAGAAGACTGGGCGGAACTGCCGGCACCGGAAAGTACGCAGATTTTTGGCCGGGACCGCTTACTTTTACATAATGCCCTGACGATGCTGGTTCCCTCGGCGATCGTGCCGGAAGCGCTCAATGCAGTGGTCAGCGCCAACCACCCGGAGTTTCACCGGGTGCAACTCACGATAGAACGCGAGTTTCGTTTTGATGCAAGGATGCTGAGGTAATTCTGGTAAGTCTGGTAGTTCAAATAGTTCAGATAGTCCGGGTCATCAGGAAAGATGTTTTCTGACCCACGCAACGTAGTGATTCATCCAGTCTTGCAAAAATTGTTCGCTGGCCTTGCCAATATGGCCTTCGCTATCAAATAGACCCTCTTTCGCCTGGATGAACGCCTCTGGCTGCCCCATGGTTGGCATATCGAGATAAGCAAGTATGTTACGCAGATGCTGCTGGGCCATTGAGGTGCCTATAGCTCCGACAGACACGCCAAGCACTCCTGCCGGTTTGCCAGCCCAGGAGTTTTTACCGTAAGGGCGCGAGGCATGGTCTATCGCATTCTTGAGTACACCGGGGATGGAACGGTTGTATTCGGGCGTCACGAACAACACACCGCTGGCGGCCAGAATCTCGGCTTTCAGGCGACTCACTGCCGCAACCGGATAGTCGTCCTCATCCTGATTGTAGGGCGGCAAGTCCGCAATCTGGAGTTGTGTAAAAGTGACTTCCGGCGGGGCCAGTTTTGCCATGGCGCTCGCCAACTGGCGGTTAAAAGAATCCTTGCGCAGGCTGCCGACGACAACCGCGATATGAATTTGACTCATTGCAATCTCCTTAAAAGCTAAAAAATAAACGTATGACGCCCGGAGGCAAAGCGGCTAAAGCGTAATCGGCTAAAGTGTGATGCTGCCGCGTTCACCGGGCTCAGGCTCGGGTGTGGTGCCAGCCAGAATGGCCTGCGCCATTCCCACCACGCTGGTACTCTTGCTGTTGTTTGAATCCCAGTACTCGACCTTGTGCGCCACCACCTTGAGCAGTACCAGGTGCGGATCATCGAGACCATTGGGGAACCATGCCGTGATCAGCGGGTTCCACAGTGACTTGATCCTGGCAGGATCAACCACCCTTTCGGCAATCCCGCTGATGGACACGTATAGACTGTCTTTCGGCTCGGCGAAGCTAACGTTGACATTCGGGTTTTTGCCGATGTTTTGCCACATATCGGTCATCGTTGAAGTAAAGAACCATAAGGCACCATCTGCATCGAGATCCTGGTTGGTCATGGGCTGACTCTCCAACCGGCCTTGCGGGTCTGTTGTTGTCAGCATGCCGAACCGTACCGGCTTGATCTTTGCCGCGAGCTCGGCCACTTTGCTTGAATGAGATGGGTCCGTCGTAAGGTCAGTCATCAGGTTTCCTTTTGCAATGTCAATCAGGTGAACACGGTTTGATCATAAAACCTGGCGTGAATAAACTCCGTTCGGCTCCGTACATAGGCAAGCGCAATGCAATGAAAAACTGACCCGTTCCAAAAAGCTGCTCTTGCGACTGCATCAGGGCAATCGTCTTTTCTGTGCTTTAGCGACAAATACTCCTGAGAGTAAATGTTAATAGATTAAAATTACAGCCACGTACAAATTTGCCCGCCCCGCTCTTTGAATGCCAGCATCAACCGGATTGAGGCAGCAAATGGCAACAAGTCGTCCCTGGCAAACAGATGACAACACTGATTGAATCGAAACCCATGTCTACACACGCATCCAGCGCAACTTCCATCACTCCCGTTACACCCATTACGCCAATTACTCCCGGTCTGATCATCTTGCATGGCAACCAGCTAGAGCAATTGCGGGCGGCGGTATTTGAGTGGTTACGCAATAATCCACTGGCGCCGCTGGAACAGGCAATTTTTCTGGTGCAGTCGAACGGCATTGCCGAGTGGCTCAAGATTGCCGTGGCCGAAGAGATGGGCGTGTGCGCCGCGACCCGCATTGATTTGCCCGGGCGTTTCCTGTGGGGAGCGTACCGCGCGATGCTGGGACGTGATCAGGTGCCCAGCCGCTCTGCGCTGGACAAGGCGCCACTCACCTGGCGCTTGATGCGCCTGATCCCCGAACTGCTGGGACAGGACGATTTTGTACCGCTGCGCCTGTTCCTGACCGACAACGATCCGGAGCGCCGGCTGCAACTGGCCGAACGGCTGGCCGATTTGCTTGATCAGTATCAAGTCTACCGCGCCGACTGGCTCAATGACTGGGCGCAAGGACGTGATGTGCTGCGCAGCGCCAGCGGCGAACTGACGCCACTGCTGCCCGATCAGCGATGGCAGGCGCAGCTCTGGCGCGCCATCCTGACCGACGTCGCCAGCGGCAGCACTGACGACCCGGACGACTCGGGCAACCCGGGCGGTTTGGGCCGGGTCAATATCCATCAACATTTTCTTGATGCCGTCGCACGGGGCGATAGTCCGGTCAGCAAACTGCCGCGCCGCGTTGTGCTGTTCGGTATTTCGGCCCTGCCACAGCAGACACTCGAAGCGCTCGCGGCACTGGCGCGCCATACCCAGGTAATATTGGCAGTGCCTAATCCCTGCCAATATTACTGGGGCGATATTATTGAAGGGCGTGAACTGCTCAAGGCGCAGCACAAGCGCCAGCAACTGCGCAATGGCAAGGATCTGGCCCAGATCCCGCTGGATCAACTCCATGCGCACGCCCATCCACTGCTGGCGGGATGGGGCCGGCTGGGCCGCGATTTTGTCCGTTTGCTCGATGAATTCGATAACGCACAAGCGACCCGTGACAACTTCGCCAGCCTGCGTATCGACTTATTTACCGAAGGCGATGGCACCACCTTATTGCAGCGGGTGCAGGTAGCAATCCGCGACCTGGTTCCGCTGGACGATCACCCTCACCCCGGCTTTGATGCCAGCGACGACTCGATTGTTTTTCATGTGGCGCACAGCAGGCAGCGTGAAGTCGAGATCCTGCATGACCAGTTACTGACGATGCTGGCAAAGGCGAATTCAGCTGCAAGTGCCGGACCACTGCGACCCCGGGATATCGTCGTCATGGTGCCCGATATCGAGGTCTTTTCACCGGCGATTCGCGCCGTCTTTGGCCAGTATCAGCACAAGGATGCGCGTGCTATTCCCTACACCATTGCCGACGTCAAGGACCGCAGCATCAACCCGCTGTTGCTGGCGCTCGAGTATTTACTGCGTCTGCCGCAACAGCGTTGTCGCCAGAGCGAAGTGCGCGATCTGCTCGATGTGCCGGCACTGGCCAGCCGCTTCGGGCTGGAGCAGGATGACCTGGCGCAACTGAGCCACTGGATTACCGGCGCCGGTATTCGCTGGGGTCTGGATCAGGAGCACCGCGATGGCCTGGGCCTGGGCGCTACCGGCGAGCAGAACGCCTGGATTTTCGGTTTGCGGCGCATGTTGCTCGGCTACGCCAGCGGCAATGGCGCCAGCTATGCCGGCATTGAACCGTATGCTGAAGTCGGCGGTCTGGACGCCGCATTAGCCGGCTCCCTGGCCCAGTTTATCGAAAGCCTCATCACATGGCGCGCGCTCCTTGACCAGCCGGCCACCCCTGAAGTCTGGGGGCAGCGGGCGCGGGCACTGTTGCGCGCCTTCTTCAGCTCGGACGCGACTCTGGAAGAAGCCGACCGGATCACGCTGGGCCAACTGGAAGACGCCTTGCAGCAATGGCTGCTGGCCTGCGAACATGCCCAGTTCAGCGAAACGGTGGCGCTGGGCGTTCTGCGGGAAGCCTGGCTCAGTGCGCTCGACGAGCCGACCCTGAACCATCAGTTTGTCTCCGGCGGCGTCACTTTTTGCACGCTGATGCCGATGCGGGCCGTACCGTTTCGGGTGGTCTGCCTGCTGGGCATGAATGACGGCGATTATCCGCGCCGCACCCAGCATGTCGATTTTGACTTGCTGGCGCAGGCTGGCATGGCGCGCCCGGGTGACCGCTCGCGCCGCGATGATGACCGTTACCTGATGCTCGAAGCCATGCTGGCAGCGCGCGACCGGCTCTATATCTCCTGGGTCGGACGCAATATCCGCGACAACAGTGCGCAACCGGCCTCGGTACTGGTAGCGCAATTGCGTGACTATCTGACTTCAGCGTGGGATTGCAACACAGACAAAATGACGACTGAACACGCCTTGCAGGCTTTCAGCCGGCGTTATTTTGAACACGGCGGGCTGACCACGTATGCCCGTGAATGGCGCGCCGCTCACACCGAAACGTGTGATCCAGCGCATTTGTCCGGTCCGGAAATGCCCATGACCCTTCGTGCCGCCGAGCTGCCGGCGTTTGAGATTGATCGCGATTACCACCTGAAACTCAGCGAACTGGAGCGCTTCATCAGGCAGCCGGCCAAATACTTTTTCCGTCAACGGCTGGGCGTCGTCTTTACCAACGATGAGGCGGTCGGTGAAGATGAAGAACCCTTCAGTCTTAATGCTCTGGAAGAATATGCCCGCGCCGACAGTTTGCTGGACGATCTAGGTGTACCGGAGGCACTGAGCGAAGTCACCCAGCGCTTGCGTGAACGCGCAGCGCGGCTGGCGCGCGAAGGCGTGCTACCGGTTGGCCTGATCGGCGAATTTTGGCAAAAGCAGCTGGTCGAGAGCCTCACCCCAGTGCGCACAGCTTGGCTGGAACTGTGCCAGCAGTTTCCTTACCCCGCCGACAAACTGCCCGTCACCTTGACACATGACGGCATCGCGCTTGACGGCTGGCTGGAACAAATGCACAGCAGCGATCCCGCACAACAAGGCGAGGTAGTCTGGCTGCTGCAGATTTCCAGCAAGATCACCAATAAAAAAGGCGAAGTACGTGGGGAAAAACTGATCGACGCCTGGCTGCGCCAGCTCGTTGCCGCGGCACTCGGGCATACCGTCACCGGCTTCCTGCTGGCGCGCGATGCGATCGTCAGCATGGCTGCGCTGGACAAGGAAGAAGCACACGAGACACTTAACATCCTGATCGATTGCTGGCGTGCCGGCATGGACCGCCCGTTGCCCACGGCCTGCAAGACCGCACTGGCGCTAGCGCAAGAGGGTAACCCGCAGCAAGTGTATGACGGCGGCTTTCAGCTACGCGGTGAAGTGGAGGATGCCTGCCTGGCCAGGCTGTGGCCCGACTTTTCCACCCTGCGCGCCGAACCTGACTGGGAGGGCTGCTCAAATGCGCTGTACGGACCACTAGCGGAATGGCTCAAGACCAGCATTAACGTCACGCCGGTGGAGAGCTTCGTCGCCACTTCTAACGACGCCAATGATGCCAACGACTCCAGGGATGCCGCATGACCATCAATACGTACACAGACAATCGTGATTCCACAAACAGCATGGGCAGCACGGATAGCACAAACACCACAGACAAGGCGCAAGTTCTCAACCCATTAAGTTTTCCGCTCTACGGCTCGCGCCTGATTGAAGCGAGCGCCGGAACCGGCAAGACCTGGACCATCGCCGCGCTCTATGTGCGCCTGGTGCTCGGTCATGGCGGCGAGGAGGCATTTTCCCGCCCCTTGCTGCCAGCCGAAATTCTCGTCATGACATTCACACGCGCCGCCACGCGCGAGCTGTCCAACCGTATCCGCGAGCGACTGGTCGAAGCGGCAAAGTGTTTTCGCGGCGAGTTACCGAAAAAAGAGGACGTCTTCCTGTGCGACCTGAGCGCCGCCTACACCACTCTAGAGCAACGCCAGCAAGCGGCACATCGCCTGATGCTGGCCGCAGAGACCATGGACGAGGCGGCCATCTTCACCATCGATGCCTGGTGCCAGCGCATGCTGCGTGAGCACGCCTTTGATAGCGGCAGCCTGTTCGATGAAGAGTTGGTCAGTGACGAGTCGGCGCTACTGGAAGACGCGGTACGCGACTACTGGCGCCAGCAAGTCTATCAGCTGGACAGCATCTCACTGGCGAGCATGCGCAAGTGCTGGGCCGATGTCAGTGCACTGGAAAAAGACGCGCGGCCGCTGGTGCCCAAGGTCGATTTACTTGGCAAGGTCGATGCCGGATCGCTCAATACGCTCATTACAGCGATCCAGCATGAGCAAGATGCGGTCCTCAGTACACTCAAAGCGGGCTGGAGCGAACGCACCGATCGCATGCAGGACTGGATCGCCGCGCAGCAAACTGCCGCGCCGAAATGTTTTAGCGCCGTCAAACTCAAGGCCACCACCGTCGCCGGATGGTTCGAGTCACTGCACAAATGGGCGCTCGACCCGGCACTGGTATTGCCCACTTCGTTTGACAAGGCCTGGAGCCGGCTCAGCCCGGACGGCATCCTTGGCGCCTGCAACAAAGGGTATAGCCTGATCGCCCCGGCAGATTTTGCCGAACTGGCGCTCTTGAAAACTTCGCTCGACGCCATCACGCCGATGAAGTTGTCTTTATTGCGCCATGCCACCAGTGCCGTCGCCCTGCGTGTGGCCTATCTCAAGCAAAGCACCAGCCAATTCGGTTTTGCCGACATGCTGACGCGCTTGCGGGTCGCCCTGCTCGGCGATAATGGCAAGGCCTTGCGTGAGCGCATCGTCAAACAGTTTCCGCTGGCAATGATTGACGAGTTTCAGGATACCTCCCCGGAGCAATACCAAATTTTCGACGCGCTCTATCAGGTCAGCATGAACCGGCGCGAGCAAGGCTTATTCCTGATCGGCGATCCGAAACAATCCATTTATGGCTTTCGCGGTGCCGATATTCATAGCTATCTGTCGGCCCGGCTGGCTACTGCGGGCCGGCACTACCTGCTGGGCACCAATTACCGCTCGACCGGGGCCCTGGTGCAAGCCGTCAATCAACTCTTTCTGTATGCCGAAGGGGCGGGCGAGAACCCGGGCTTTGCCAGCGGTGCCTTTAAATTTCGCACCAGTACCGGCAACCCCTTGCCGTTTGATGCGGTAGTGAGCAAGGGCCGCGGCGAGACCCTGATCGGCGCTGCGCAAAACGAAGACACGGGCGGTGCCAGCGCATTACCGGCGCTGAGTCTCTGGTGCAGCGAAGAGGCCAGCCTGAATAAAGACGATTACCACACGTTCTTTGCCGCCCAATGTGCCGAGACCATCGTGCAGTTACTCAATGACAGCACGGTGGGTTTTCAATCGGCAGAAAAAGGTTTCAAGCGCTTGCAACCGGCTGATATTGCCATCCTGGTGCGCGACCGCAACGAGGCGGCGGCAATCCGCCAGGCGCTGCAAAGGCGCACGATCGCCAGCGTCTATCTATCAGACAAGGATTCAGTCATCGACAGCGACGAAGCGGCCGATGTCTTGCGCTGGCTGCGAGCCGTTTCCAGCCCGCTCGACAGTGGTCTCGGGCGCGCCGCCTTTGCTACCGCAACGGCAGGCTTGTCCCTGAACGCACTGGCCATTCATGCCTCTGATGACAGGGTGTGGGAGCAGCGTGTCGAGCAGTTAAAGGGCTTGCACCAGTTATGGCAACGTCAGGGTGTGCTGGCGATGCTGCGGCGTTTCATTCACGACCTGGGCTTGCCGGCGACACTGCTCAGTCAGGCCGGTGGCGAGCGGCGCCTGACCAATCTGCTGCATCTGGCCGAACTGCTGCAAAGCGCCAGCCAGCAACTCGACGGCGAGCAGGCGCTGATACGCTGGCTGGCCGAACAGATCGATAATGAAAGCGATGCCGGCGACGAACGTATCTTGCGCCTGGAAAGCGATGCCGAGCTGGTGAAAGTGGTCACGGTCCACAAATCCAAGGGCCTCGAATATCCGTTGGTGTTTCTGCCTTTTGCCGTCAGCGCACGTCCGGCCAGTACCAGAAACCGCAGCTTTCTTGAATACGCAGATCACAACGGTGAGCAGCACATTGACCTCACGATGTCGGCCGATGCATTGGCCAGAATGGAAGCGGCAAGAATCGAGGAAGATATCCGTTTGCTCTACGTGGCCGCGACACGCGCGCGCCATGCCTTGTGGCTCGGTGTGGCCTCTTTGAAAAACAAGATCCACGAATCGGCGCTGGGATATCTGCTCGCCGGTGGTGAAACGGTAACAGGCGCCCAGTTGGCAGAGGCACTGACCGGACTCAAAGGGGGCTGCAGCGCCATCACGATAGAGTTGATGGGTCCGGTCGATGAGGACGTACCGCGCACCCGGCTATCACGTAAAGACGAACGACCCGCATTGCTTGATGCGCCTCCATTTAACGCCAGTTTCGAGCGCGACTGGGCGGTGGGCAGTTTCACCTCAC
>CANIFC010000084.1 GCA_947466695.1 Oxalobacteraceae bacterium
AATCGCGCTTTTGTCCGGCAGAGACGGTGCCTACCGGGACCACCCTGGTGATATCGGTGGTGCCATTGAGATACTGTCCACCAGAGTCGATGAGTAACAGGCCATCGCCCTCGATGACGGCGTGCGATTGTTCGGTCGCGCGATAGTGTGGCATTGCACCGTTCGGATTGAAACCGGCAATCGTGGCGAAACTGGCAGACACAAAATGGGGCTGACGCGCGCGCGCAGCGGTAATGTGTTCATCAATGCTGAGCTCGGTAAGGCGTTCCTTGCCGAGGCGGTCCTCGAACCAGCTGAAAAATTCACATAAGGCAGCACCATCTTGCTCCATGGCGCTTCTGATCTGCGCCGCCTCTTGCGCATTCTTGCGCGATTTCAACAGGACACTGGGGTTAATCGCTTCGATGACGCGTGTCTGCGGATTGACCGCTTGCCTGAATGCGTAGGTGACACGGCGGGGGTCGAGCAATAAAACCGCTTTTTCCGGCAGGCTGCCCAAGCGCGCGATTGCCTCGCTGTAGGGGCTAAGCGTGACGCCATCGTTTGCCAGTGCGCTGGCGATGTTGTCCGGTATTTTTTCTGCCTCGACAAAAAGTATGGCCGTTTCCAGACCAATCAGGGCATGGGCCACGAAAACCGGATTGTAACTGACGTCAGAGCCACGCAGGTTAAAGAGCCAGGCGATATCGTCGACGGTAGCGATGAAATGCCAGTCGGCCTGTTGCTCCCGCATCTTCTGGCGCAGGGTCAGGAGCTTGTCTTTCCGGCTGAGCACGGCAAACGGCGCCAGATGCTCAAACACCGTTGCTGAGAGCAGGCCTGGCCGGTCGCTCCAGGCCGCATCGATCAGGTCGTGCCTGGTATCGAGTGTGATGTGTTGCGGCTCAAGCGCCGATTGCAGTGCCCGTACGCTGGCCAGTCCCAGTATCGTGCCATCGACACCGAGTGCCTGGCCGGCAGTGAGGTGCTCTGCCAGCCAGTCAATGTGCAGGGTAGCGGCCGCCGAGGCAATCTTCATGAGCGCAATGGTGCTGCCGGCGAGTTCAATCTCCGCTTGCGCCCAGTAGCGGCTGTCGACCCAAAGACCGGCAAAGCTGGCGGTGACGACCAGCGTCCCGACCGAACCGGTGAAGCCGGAAAACTGTTCCCGGGCTTGCCAGCGCGCCGGCAAGTATTCCGATAAATGCGGGTCGGAAGAGGGAATGAGGTAGGCGTCCAGACCTTGTTCACGCATCGCGTGGCGTAATTGCGTAAGGCGGGCTGGAATCGGTGAAGTGTGGTCTGGCTGGAGGTTCATGGACGTTTACTTCCTGAAAAAAAGCGTGTAATGGGTACAAAGGTGATCGGACTAGCTCAATGTCATTCAGCTGTTCCATGGCATAAGGCATGCCGCTCAGTGATGGAAACCGGCAATTTTTTCAACTACAGACTTAAGCTAGAATTAACGTAAAATTAACGTAGATAAAAAAATTTGGACAAGACTTAAAAATTTCAGCACGGTGTTTTTATGCTGCTTTGTGCGTATTCAATACGGGATTGCTACATTCTTTTGAGAAAGCGACGCATGACATACGGTGCCGGTTCGTCAGGATTGGCATACGTGTAGTCGAGCTCTGGCGCGAGTTCAAAATGATAGCCGGCGTAGAGGTCAACCAGGCCTTGCTGGTCTTCCCTGACCGCCAGGCGTAGCTCGTCGATACCCGACGTCTGGGCGCAGTGAATCACCGCCTCAAGCAAATGTTGTGACAGGCCGGTGCCGCGAAATGACGGCAATACGCCCATGCGCAACATTTCCCAGATCGCGCTATCGGCTTCCATCGGCAGCCAGCGCACCGATCCGGCCGGCTCTTCATCAACGAGCAGAATGAAGCCGCCACCGTGCTGTAAATCAGCGCTGACCTGTTCCACGTTTTCCGTGTCGCCACCAGATCTGGCGACCACCTTGTCTTGCCAGCATTGCCTGGTCAGATGCGCCATGAGTTGCGCGTCTGCGGCGGTAGCCTCTCGTATCAGCAGATCCATGGTGGTCATCGCTTGTCGTTTTGGTGGGCGGAGTGAAGTTGTTAGCGAACGCGCATTCCTGGCTGTGCACCTGGCCAGGCTTCCAGGATATACAAACCCGGGTTGGCTTTTTCATCTTCTGCTGAAGCGGCCAATACCATTCCTTCGGAAATGCCAAACTTCATCTTGCGTGGTGCCAGATTAGCGACCATGACGGTAAATTTTCCGATCAGCTGTTCTGGTTGGTAAGCTGATTTGATGCCTGAAAATACATTGCGCGTACGGCCTTCACCGACATCGAGGGTCAGGCGTAAAAGCTTGGTGGACCCTTCCACCTGCTCGCAATTGACGATGCGGGCAATGCGTAAATCGATCCTGGAAAAATCATCAATGGTGATTTCAGGGGCCAGTTCTTCAATCGCCGCTGCATTTGTTGCTGTTGCTGCTGGTGTTGTCAGTGCTGGTGCTGGTGCTGTTGTAGTGACAGGCGCTGCAACCGCTTCTGATACCGATCCCGGGACAGGGCTATCAAACAGCTGGTCAAAAATCTTGATGTCGACGCGCTGCATCAGATGCTGGTATTCGCCGATCTGGTGATTTTCTTCCAGCGCAACGAGGGCATCATCCCAGCTGGCGATAGGGCAATTGAGCCAGCTGGCGACCGCCTTGGTCAACTGCGGCAAGACTGGTGCCAGCATGACGCTGAGGATTTTAAACAGACCCAGCGCAGTGGTGCAGACGCGATGCAGCTCTTCTTCCCGGGCCGGATCTTTGGCAATCAGCCAGGGGGCTTTTTGCGCCACATATTGATTGGCGTGATCGGCCACTTCCATGATCCTGCGCAAGGCTTTGCTATACTCACGCGCCTCGTAAAATTCTTTGACCTCGGCCACTGCGGCAAAGGTAGTCTGCATTAAGTCATGCGCTTCCGGGTCTGCGGCACCAAGTCGGCCATCGAAGCGTTTCGTGATGAAGCCCGCTGCGCGACTGGCGATATTGACATATTTCCCAATCAGGTCGGCATTGACACGGGCGACAAAATCTTCCGGATTCATGTCCAGGTCTTCCACCTTGGCATTGAGTTTGGCGGCAAAGTAATAGCGCAGCCATTCGGGATTCATGCCAATGTCAAGGTAGCGCAGCGGCGAGATGCCGGTGCCGCGTGATTTCGACATTTTTTCGCCCGAGACGGTAACAAAACCGTGGGCATACACGTTATCCGGAATTTTGTAGCCGGAAAATTTCAGCATGGCTGGCCAGAACAAGGTGTGAAAGTAGGTGATGTCCTTGCCGATGAAATGTATCTGTTCAGTCATCGGGTCTGCCATGAAGGCATCGAAATCACGTCCTGTTTTGGCGAAATAATTTTTCAGTGAAGCGAGATATCCGACCGGTGCATCGAGCCAGACGTAAAAATACTTGCCCGGCTGATCCGGTATTTCAATGCCAAAATAGGGTGCATCGCGGCTGATGTCCCAGTCACCCAGGCCACCATCGCCTTCCAGCCATTCCTTGCACTTGTTGGCCACTTCCGATTGCAGGCGATCATCCTGCAAAGCCCAGGTACGTAAAAAATCGACGCACTTCTGGTCCGAGAGCTTGAAGAAAAAATGTTCCGACGATTTCATGACCGGTGTGGCGCCGGTCAGTACCGAATAAGGCTTGATGAGATCAGTCGGCGAGTAGACGGCACTGCATACTTCACAGGAATCGCCATACTGATCCTTGGCCGCACATTTCGGGCATTCGCCCTTGATGTAGCGGTCCGGCAAAAACATCTTTTTTACCGGGTCATAAAACTGCTCTATCGTTTTGCTGGTGATAAAGCCGGCAGCCTTGAGCTTGCGGTAAATATCCTGCGACAGCTCATGATTCTCAATACCATCGGTTGAGTGCCAGTTATCGAACTCAATGTGAAATCCATCGAGGTATTGCTTGCGGCCGGCGGCAATCTGCGCCACGAATTGTTGCGGCGTGATGCCCGCTTTTTCAGCGGCAATCATGATCGGTGCGCCATGGGCATCATCAGCGCCGACAAAATGTACCTCGCTACCTGACATTCGCTGATGCCTGACCCAGATATCAGCCTGGATATATTCCATGATGTGACCGAGGTGAAACGGCGCGTTGGCGTAAGGCAGGGCAGTAGTTACAAACAGCTGACGGGTCATGGTTGGTGCACTTTTTTATAAACGGACAAGGTCATTATTTTAACAGCGAAACGCCCGCTAGCGCGGTAACTCGTGCAATGGCCAGCGTGGCTTCACATTGAAACCGTAATCACGGGTGGCCAGTGCAGGATTTTCCTTCAAGCGCATCGCGCCGGCAAAGGCAATCATTGCGCCATTATCGGTACAAAATTCGAGCTCCGGATAGAACACCTGATAACGTCGTTTGGCCGCTGCCGTATCGAGCGCTGCACGTAACTGGGTGTTGGCCCCGACGCCACCGGCGACCACCAGCCGTTTCAAGCCGGACCCCTTGAGTGCCGTCATTGATTTCGCCACCAGCACATCTATCAGGGCATCGACGAAACCGCGCGCGATATTGGCCTTGTCCTGCTCACAGATATTGGCAGTATGATTTTTAACGACTGTCAGGACCGCCGTTTTCAGGCCGGAAAAGCTGAAGTTCAGATCCTTTGAATGCAGCATGGGACGGGGCAGCTTATAGGCCAGCGGATCGCCAAATTCTGCCATGCGTGAAATCGCCGGACCACCTGGATAGCTCAGTCCCAGCAACTTGGCCGATTTATCAAAGGCTTCGCCGGCGGCATCATCCAGAGTTTCACCCAGCAGCTGATAGCGGCCTACACCGTCAACCCGCATCAGTTGGGTATGCCCGCCGGAAACCAGCAGCGAGATAAAAGGGAATTGCGGTGGTTTGCTGGCCAATAAAGGCGACAGTAAATGCCCTTCGAGGTGATGGATGCCAAGGATAGGTTTATCCAGTGCCATGGCAAGGCCACAGGCGACCGATGCGCCCACCAGCAAGGCGCCAGCCAGACCCGGACCCTGGGTGTAGGCAACGGCGTCGATCTGGTGTTTGTCGAGTTTCGCTTGTGCCAGGACTTCGCGCAGTAGCGGCAAGGCGCGCCGGATATGGTCGCGTGAGGCCAGTTCGGGCACGACCCCGCCATATTCCTGGTGCATGGCAATTTGTGAGTGCAGTGCGTGCGCGAGCAGGCCGTGCTCTGTATCGTACAGGGCCAGGCCGGTCTCATCGCAGGACGATTCAATACCGAGAACTATCATGAACTATTTTCTTTTTGATGAATGGGGCACGCCATTCATTGCTCAGCGTGCCAGTTGGTGCGAATATTGCTAGTGAAACCTTTGCAGCAATTCCATTATGTAAGATTATAGGTCCTAAGCTGACAATGAGCATTAATCACGCGGATCAACACATGAAACCAGCCAGTCTCAAGATCGTGGTCGTCAACACCGTCATCCAGTCAGAAAATGAGCAGGAGGCCCAGGCGCAGGCGCAGTTGGCGCGCTCGCGGGCCTTGCGTATCGGCCTGCTGCAAGCCGGTTACAATATTCTGGCGGTACTTCCGGGCGACCTTTACATGACCGAGCGGATTGCGCAACTGCAGCCCGACATGATCATCATCGACGCCGAGTCGGACGCCCGCGATGTGCTCGAGCACATGGTGCTGGCGACCCGCGATGCGCCGCGCCCCATCGTCTTGTTTACCGAAGATGCCGACCAGAGCAATATGGCCGCCGCCATGGAGGCGGGAGTGTCTGCCTATGTCGTGGCGGGATTGCAGAGCGAGCGCATCAAGCCGGTACTGGACGTGGCGATGGCGCGCTTTCATGCCGATCAAAAACTCCGGGTTGAATTATCCGATACCAAGGCCAGGCTGGCGCAACGCAAAACCATTGAGCGTGCCAAGGGCTTGCTGATGGAGCGTCACGGCCTGTCGGAAAACGACGCTTATCAAAAGCTGCGCAAGCAGGCGATGGAAAAAAATCTCAAGCTCGCCGATCTGGCGCAACGGGTACTTGATGTGGCAGATTTGCTGGGTGGATGAATGCGCCGGCATACCGTCATGAGCAGGCTAGCGGGATTGGGCATAAATGGTGCGATGCGCCACGAAGGTGCAATTGCGGGGTGTTTTTTGGTGCTTTCTTATCTGATCCGGTGGTTTTCATCCAGCTAATGGCTGGCACAGCAATTGCTAATACAGTGTAAAGCGCCAATGCTGGCGCAACGGTGAAACAGGCTAACGGCGGTCGGCTTCACCAGGACAAAGGTGTCTTCCCATATTGATGAATCAGTGTGGCAAGGCGCCTTTTTTTATTTGTGAAATGATGTGTTAAGCGGGAGTGCAGTCATGTTAAATCAAAAACCACCTTCAAATCCTGAAAGCCTCAACGGGGACAAACATGACAATAATCATGAAAATACGCAAGAGAGCGCCGGAGCACTTCTCGGGCGCCGTGGTTTTCTGCAGGGTGCGGCACTCGTTGCCGGTGCCGGCATGATGGGGCTGCGCAGCGGTGGCGTCTGGGCTGCCGGATCCGATAAGCCGGAAAAGGAAGAGGTGCGCATTGGCTTCATTCCCCTGACCGATTGCGCGTCGGTAGTCATGGCGTCGGTACTGGGCTTCGACAAGAAATACGGCATCAAGATCATTCCAACCAAGGAGTCCTCCTGGGCCAGCGTGCGCGACAAACTGGTCAACGGTGAACTCGATGCCGCCCACGTCCTGTATGGTCTGCTCTATGGTGTGCAAATGGGAGTGAGTGGCAACAAGAAAGACATGGCCGTTTTGATGACGCTCAACAATAACGGCCAGGCGATCACCCTGTCGAAAAAATTGGCCGATAAAGGTGCGGTTGATGGTGCTGGCCTGGCAAAACTGATGCAGACCGATAAGCGTGAATACACCTTTGCCCAGACTTTTCCGACCGGTACCCACGCCATGTGGCTCAATTACTGGCTGGCCGCGCATGGTATCAATCCGGTCCGGGACGCCAAGGTCATTACCGTACCGCCTCCGCAAATGGTGGCCAACATGCGCGTGGGCAATATGGATGGCTATTGCGTGGGTGAACCGTGGAACCACCGGGCGATTGCCGATGGCATTGGCATCACTGCCGCCACTACCCAGGATATCTGGAAAGACCATCCGGAAAAGGTGCTGGGCACCACGGCCGAATTTGCCAATAAATATCCGAACACGGCACGGGCAATGACGGCCGCGATTCTTGAAGCGAGCCGCTGGATTGATGCCTCACTGGCGAACAAGAACAAGATGGCCGAAACCATTGCCGACAAGTCGTATGTCAACACCTCGGTGGATGTGATCAATCAGCGCATCATGGGACGCTACCAGAACGGTCTGGGCAAGACCTGGGATGATCCTAATTACATGAAATTCTTTAACGATGGTGCGGTCAATTTTCCGTATCTGTCCGATGGCATGTGGTTCATGACGCAGCACAAGCGCTGGGGTTTGCTCAAGACCGATCCCGATTACCTGGCCGTTGCCAAGGCAGTCAACCGTATCGATATCTATAAGGACGCGGCTGCGATGGCCAAAGTGGCGGTACCCAAAGAGCTCATGCGCAGCAGCAAATTAATCGACGGGACGCTTTGGGATGGCAAGAATCCTGCCGCGTACGCCGCCTCGTTCAAGATCCGGGCTTAAGGAGAGACCTCATGAGTGCATTGGTACACGGTGATATCCGGGAGCCCGCCGTCTCCAGTAGTGCAACAGGAGCGTTGCCGGTAGTGGTTGCGGTGCCGAAAAAAACGAAACAGGCAATGTCATTGCGGCCGTTTTTTCTTAGTGTTTTGCCGCCATTGATGGGCATCAGCCTGCTGATCCTGGTGTGGGAGATTATCGCCGTCAAGACCTCCAGTTTCCCTTCGCCGTGGCTCACCCTGCAAGAGGCGATTCGCTTATTTTCCGATCCGTTTTATCAAAATGGCCCCAACGATCAGGGCATAGGCTGGAATATTTATGCCTCGCTCAAGCGGGTGGCGGTCGGCTTTGGCCTGGCAGCCGCTGTCGGTATCCCGCTGGGTTTTCTGATCGGCCGTTTTAAATTCTTGTCCGGTATGTTCAACCCGATCATCAGCCTGCTCAAGCCAGTCTCGCCGCTGGCCTGGCTGCCGATAGGCTTGCTGGTATTCAAGTCGGCGCACCCGGCGGCGATCTGGGCCATTTTCATCTGCTCGATCTGGCCGATGGTCATCAACACCGCCATCGGCGTTCAGCGGGTGCCACAAGACTACATGAACGTGGCGCGGGTGCTGAACCTGTCGGAATGGAAAATCCTGACCAAGATATTGTTTCCTTCGGTGTTGCCCTACATGCTGACCGGTGTACGGTTGGCGATCGGTACGGCCTGGCTGGTGATTGTGGCGGCAGAAATGCTCACTGGCGGTGTCGGTATCGGCTTTTGGGTCTGGGATGAGTGGAACAGCCTGAACGTGCCGCACATCATCATCGCCATTGTCGTGATTGGCCTGGTCGGGCTGATACTCGAGCAATTACTGGTCGCCCTGGCACGTGCCTTTACTTATGAAGATGTTGGAACCTGAGCGGGAGTACGAATATGGAAAACCTGGAATCGAAATACATCGCCATCAACCAAGTCGAGATGTCCTTTAATACTAAAAAGGGTAGTTTTCACGCCTTGCGCGATATCAACCTGAACGTGCAAAAAGGGGAATTCATCACCCTGATCGGCCATTCCGGTTGCGGCAAGTCAACCTTGCTGAATCTGATCGCTGGCCTGACAACGGCCAGTTCAGGCACCTTGCTGTGTGCCAATCGTGAGATTTCCGGCCCTTCTCCGGAGCGCGGCGTGGTGTTCCAGAATCACTCGCTGCTGCCATGGCTGACGTGCTACGAGAATGTCTATCTGGCCGTTGAGCGGGTCTTTGGCGCAAGTGAAAATAGCACCAAATTACAGAAACGCAGCATGGCTGCACTCTCGCTGGTGGGACTGACCCATGCGGAAAACAAGCGGCCCAATGAAATTTCTGGCGGCATGAAGCAGCGCGTGGGAATCGCCCGTGCACTGTCAATCGAGCCCAAGGTGTTGTTGCTTGATGAACCCTTTGGCGCCCTCGACGCCCTGACGCGCGCGCATTTGCAGGATGAATTGCTGAAAATAGTCGCCAAGACCGCATCAACTGTGGTCATGGTGACGCATGATGTTGATGAGGCGGTCTTGCTGTCAGACCGGATTGTCATGATGACCAACGGGCCGGCTGCGACTATCGGCGACATTCTCAGCGTCAAGCTGGCGCGGCCACGTGAGCGCGTTGCGTTATCGCAAGATCCTCTTTACGCGCAATACCGCAGCGCCGTTCTGGAGTTCTTGTATCACCGTCAGGCGCATCCGTCCAAAGACGCGGCCTGAATCTGTAATTTGTAATTGATATTCTGTAATCCTGAAGGCCGTTGCGCATGGCACCGCTGTTGAGGGTGCCGTGCGGCTCATCCGGTTACCGGTGATCGCGGGTCACTCAGTGGCCCAGTCACCCAGTCACATCCGGCAGCATGATCCTGCACCATCCCGATTGCCTGCATGTAGGCATAGATGATGGTGGAACCGACAAATTTGAAGCCGCGCTTGAGCAGGTCTTTTGAGATGCGGTCAGATAATTCGGTCTTGATGCTATGTTCGCCGTGGTTGTCAAGTGGCTGGCCACCGACGTAGGCCCACAAATACGCATCAAGTCCACCGCTTTCCTTGCACAGGCGCAGATAGGCCCGGGCATTGGTGATCGCCGCCGCGACCTTGAGCCGGTTACGCACGATGCCGGCGTTACCCAATAACTGCGCAACTTTTTCAGCATCGTAGAGCGCGATTTTTTCTGCGTCCCAGTGATCAAAGGCGGCCCGATAATTTTCCCGTTTATTGAGAATGGTTTCCCAGCTCAGCCCGGCTTGCGCACCTTCCAGAATGAGCATTTCAAACAGGCGTTTTTCGTCGTGACATGGCACGCCCCATTCCTGGTCGTGGTAGGCCAGATACAAGGGGTTGGCGGGATTGGCCCAGGGGCAGCGGTTAACAGACCTGCTTAATTCGGGCATGGTTAATTCGAACCTGCTTAATTCGATCATGGTTAATTCCTGTTGTTTCCGGGAGTGACGCAGCACGATCAGTGCAGTTGCCGTTAGTTGCAGCTGCCGGTATTTTGCATCTCATGGACATACCTATTTTTGTATGATCCGCTGCATTGCGGTGTATCGCGGTGTATTGCGGTGCATTGCGCTGGCGTGACTCCGTTTTTAGAGGCTATCATCTTAGCACTCGTAGTAAATGGGTATCAGTCATGTTTCTGTAGATTTTTTTATAATAATGGTATTACAATAGCAATATTAGGC
>CANIFC010000085.1 GCA_947466695.1 Oxalobacteraceae bacterium
AAGCGAGCAGGGCACCGAGCAAAAGTTCCCAGGCACGACTCGCAGGAGAGTAAAACGTTGCCTGTGGGGCGAGGCTAATGCCGGCGACGTTAATCAAAAATGACACTACCGCGCAGCCTGCGGTCACATAAAGTAAATTCCAGCGGAGACGCCATGCAAGCATAAGAACAACAGGCCAGATAATATAGAACTGTTCTTCAATTCCGAGTGACCAGAGATGGAGCAACGGTTTGGTTTCAGCTGCGGTATCAAAGTATCCCACCTCGTTCCAAAGCGCGATATTTGAGACAAAGCCAGCTCCAGCCAATATGTGCTTTCCTAACTGCTTAAATTCGTCAGGGAAAAGCGCAAACCAGGAAAATGCGAAACATGCTGCCATGACGATGAGTAATGCTGGGAAGATGCGCTTTATCCTACGCGCATAGAATTGACTAAAACTGAATGTCCCTTGCTCCAAGCCTTTAAACAAGATACTAGAAATCAGAAAGCCGGAAATAACAAAAAAAATGTCGACCCCGATGAATCCCCCGGGTATGAGATTGGGAAAGGCATGGAACCCCACGACCGACAGTACCGCCAGCGCCCGCAAGCCATCGATATCACGACGGTAAAGAGGATGATCTACCAATAATTCTCCCTTGCCCTGAGTTGAAGTGGTCGGCCTAATTATTGGTTTAATTGTCATTGAAAAACGAGAGTAAATTCAAATAAAGGAGAGGGCACGGAACAAGCATTATTTATAAATCCAATGTTTGCTGACCAGAAAACTGTTGATCGCGATGATGGGTAAAGACAGTAGCTTGCCGGTTAATGCGTTATCGAACAAAGACAAGGTGAGGCTCACACAAGCAAGTGCAATGAGGTAATTGATGCCGACTAGACAAGCAAACCTGGAAAGGTTGGCAACAGTGGTTCGGGATTCAAATGTTACCTTTGCATGAAAGGCGTAGTTGACCAGCAAGCTAATCCAAAACCCCGCAGAAACTGCCACCAGCGGATTGATTCCGGCAAGGATGAGAGACTGCATCAGTCCAACATCAATGAGAGCAGACAGACCGCCACCAACGATAAAAACCAACACCTGACGATGGCGCTTAAATAATGTTCGCATTGTTCTTGCGAAAAAAAGTTTTTTTATGAATTGGGTAATGCGGCACAGAAGAGATGTCATAAGCCAGGAACGCCAGTACCAGTTGCACCCCCATCAATATTGGCAATGCTGCTAACATCACTGTTCCAGCTGGCGTAACGATTTGCGCGCGCGCTGAGGCGAGCCAATGCAATAAACCATAACTTGCACCTGAGGTAATCATGACGATACCCAATGGCAATTGGATCGAAGCGAGTGACATATTGCGAAGATAATAATTGTAAAACAGACGCTTAATGAAATTACGCACATGCTTGTACAAAAACTCGGTCATGATCGAGGATATCTTCAGATGGCTAGTTTCGCTACCATACACCGCATCCATTGGTATATCGACAACGACAGCACGCAAGGTATTAAGACGAAACAACATGTCCGTCTCAAAAAAATAACGTTGACTGATTTTCTTGAAGGGCAGATGGCGCGCCACGTCGGCATGGACAGCGGTATAGCCGTTAGTCGGGTCAAAAATATCCCAGTAACCAGACGACAACTTTGTTACCAAGGAAAGTACTGCATTGCCGAATAGCCGCATCGATGGCATGGCGCGAATTTGTTCTAAATCAAAGAAACGATTTCCCTTCGTATAATCAGCCTCACCAGCAAGTATTGGCGCAATAAAACTGGGTATTAAGCCTGCATCCATCTGGCCGTCGCCATCAACTTTGACAATGACACTGGCACCATCTGCGATAGCTGCAGCATAGCCGGTCATGACTGCAGCTCCCACGCCTTGATTTTTGAGGTGACGCAACACTTTGACACGTTGGTCATCACAGTGAGCCACGACGAAATCACCCGAATCATCAGGGCAACAGTCGTCGACAATATAAACGGCATCCACCTCAGGGCCAATTCCTGCTATCACATCAAGTATGTGTTCAGTGACACGATAGCTAGGAATAACAACAGCGATAAAATGATGATTCATCATAAAAAATATGCAATTTTTCAACGTCCGGCTCGCTATCATGTAGGATACATATACTTTTACCTACCTCCGTTAATTGCGGATAGGAAATGCAAGCCACTTGAACGCAGTATTTCACGCCAACTCAATTATCACAAGCAACACAATTATTAGCGCCAGTGCGAAAACCATACGCCAACCATAACAATATCCCCAAGCGCAGCCCTAAGTATCCCAACCGCAATGGTCCCAAAATATCTTGCACTCAATCGCAGGTAAAAAAACTAGTCCTCATGTCTCAAACCGGGCGTGTCACGTTTTAGAATTTTTTCGTTTCAGCAATGGATGGCCGCCTCTAAAACCAAGTGCAACACCCTTTTCTGTAAAGTACTGCCGTACCGAAAATTTATACTCACCTGACGATACAAGAACGCGCCGGGTTTCAAACAAGGGGCAGCTTCGAAGAACACATGATCCCAGGAAGCTAAACAGCTGCAGAGCTGTTGGATACTGGCTTCAGTTTCGCTATATGAAGATGCGGCTAACGCTTCCCGGGTTGGAGGTCATTTCCAACATTCAAACATTTTTTATGTGTCTATCTGAATTATAAAATTGACCACTACTCTTTAGCGAATACTTTGGAGTCCGAAGGGTAAGCGAGGAGACAGGAACGATAAAAAATCACTCCACATCCCCGCTAGCGGGTGGTGCTTTATTACCCGTGAACATGGCGGCGGCTAGATTTTCATGGTGCTGCCAGCTGGTCAGCAGAACACCGGTGATATGCAGTGTGATCAGCACTGCCAGCGACCAGGCGACTGCTGCGTGCAGTTGCACTGGCCAGGCATACCCCCACAGCAAATCAGTGGTTGCTGCCCATCCGGTCAGGACGAGCAAGCTGATGCAGGCAAGTACGGCCACGACCATCCAGCCGCCCAAAGGGTTGTGGCCGAGGTAGCGCGCGGCGCGGCCGCCGGACACCTCGCGCAGATACTGTAAGGTGGCGGCAGCGGGGCGTATAAATCCGGAAAAACGCGCGTGGCGGTTGCCGGCAAAGCCCCAGATCAGGCGCAACAAAACGATCGCACCGGTGCCATAGCCAAGGTATTCGTGTGAGGGGCCGATGCGACTCCTGCTCAGCCAGGCTGCGGCAACAGTCAGCACCAGCAGCCAGTGCAACACGCGCACTGGCACATCCCAGACTTTTTGTTTATTTTTCTTCAACACGTGCAAAGGTCACTGGATCAAAAAATGCCTCGATACGCTTGCCCTGCGGATCTTTTGCGTACACTTCGTAGCAGGTCGACGTCATTTCCATACGGCGAACCACCCAGCCCTCTTTCGTGAGCTTTTGGTGCAGTTCCGTATGCGGTTTCCATTCTGATTTGGGATGGGCAGGACACTTGACGTCTCCGTGGGCCGATGCGCTGCCGGCAGCGAAGGCCAGAACCAGCGGGACGAGTTTTATCATTGTTGAGATGCTTGCGGTGGTTGATGTCATTTGTTTTCCTTGAAAAATGCGCGTGGTAGAAGCGATCTCAGGTGATCGCCCAGCGACGCAGCAGGTTGTGATAAATGCCGCTCAGCCTGATCAGATTGTGTTCGTCCGCTCCCAAGCCTGGCGTGAGTTTCTGGATGGCCTGGTCAAGATCAAACAACAAGCTGCGCTCAGCATCGTCGCCCACCAGACTTTCAATCCAGAAGAACGATGCCACCCTGGCTCCCTGCGTCACCGGGGTCACGCGGTGCAGGCTGGAAGACGGATACAGCACCATGTCGCCCGCGCCAAGCTTGACGGTCTGCACGCCAAACTCGCTTTCGATTTCCAGTTCGCCGCCGTCATACTCCTCCGGTTCGGTAAGAAACAAGGTGGCCGACAAATCGCTGCGCAGGCTCTGGCCGGTACCCGGAATGTGTATCACAGCGCTGTCCACGTGGGTGCCATAATTTTCACCAATCGCATAGCGGTTAAATTTTGGCGGATAGATCTTGCGTGGCAAGGCGGCCGAGATAAATAGAGGATGCTCTCCAAGACTACGCAGAATATGGTTTCCGAGGCTGACGGCCACTTCGGCCTTGTCGTCGATCTGCGTATTGTGCTTGGCCTTGCGCGCCAGGGTGCCGGCGGTACTGGCGCCATCGATCCATTCAGCGCGGTCGAGATAAGAGCGAAATTGCCGTACTTCGTCCTTGCTCAGCACGTTGTTGATGGTTATAAGCATCGTCTTTCCTTTAATTTGTGATGGGGAAAACGGCGTGGCGCTGATCCGGGGTGACACGCCGGATCAGCGCGCCG
Source organism: Oxalobacteraceae bacterium (assembly GCA_947466695.1). Taxonomy (GTDB): domain Bacteria; phylum Pseudomonadota; class Gammaproteobacteria; order Burkholderiales; family Burkholderiaceae_D; genus Undibacterium. The sequence goes on from CANIFC010000085.1 coordinate 4,357, forward strand.
CTATCGATATCAGGCACGGTCGGGCATCCGGCCAGCGCCATGCACACTTCCAGTTCCTCGCGCAGCAATTTGATCATATGGGCCACGCCCAGCGCACCGGCTACACTGAGGGCGTACATCTGCAGGCGCCCGATCAACACGGCATTGGCTCCCAGCGCCAGCGCCTTGAAGATATCGGATCCCGAGCGGATTCCACTGTCGAGCAGTAGGGGAAAAGCGGGCCCGACTGCAGCGCGGATGGCGGGCAGCATAGTGAGGCTGGCCGGCGCCCCGTCGAGACTGCGTCCGCCATGATTGGAAACGATCAGGCCGGCAACGCCCCTCTGCTGCAGCGAGCAGGCATCCAGCGGATGCAATACACCCTTGATCCAGACTGGCAAAGACGTCTGGCTCATCAGCCACTCCAGATCACGCCAGGTCGGCGCGTCGCGCATCACGCCTTGAAAAATACGGCTCTGATCCGGTCCCAGCGAAATTTTTTCCGGTATGGCATGGTCGCGCAGGTTGACCGCCACGCAATCAGATGGCATGGAAAATCCGGCACGCTGTGCACGGTGGCTGGCGGCCTGGATTGAGGCATCAAGCGTCACGACTATCGCGCTGTAACCGGCGTCTTCAGCCCGTTTAACCAAATCGAGCGTATCGCCGTGACGCGGCTGAAAATACAGCTGAAACCAGCGTTGCGGTCCAGCTGCACACGCGATGTCTTCCAGACGGCAGGAAGACAGGGTGCTGCTGATCAGGCAGCTTTGCATCGCGTGTGCCGCCCGGGCCGATTCCAGCTCGCCAGCGGTATGCGCCAGCTGCTGGAACGCCACCGGTGCCATGAATACCGGATGCGCGAACGTCTGACCGGCGATCGTCACTACCGTGTGGCCGGCTGTCACGTCACGCAGCAGACGCGGATAGATATCCCATTGCGAAAATGCGCTCAGGTTAGCCGCCACCGTGAGATCGTTGCCACAACCACCTGCGACATACTCATAGCTTGGCGACGCCATAAAGCGCCGGGCCAACGATTCATAATCTTGCGCGCAGTGGATTTCCGGCGGAATGGCGCCAGTCAGAGTCTGCGCTGTGGAGGTAGAGATGGAAGTAGAAGTCATCATCATTGCCATCATCAGGAAAAAATGCCGGGGATTATTCCGGCAGGAATGTTCATGCAACCAAGACCGTCATTATGCGTATCAATAGACTTAGATTTCGTAGTTCAAGGTCATGCGCACCGCGCGGGCGTCACCCTTGTACAGGAAGGAACCCGAACGATACACAGCTGTGAAGTAGTCCTTGTTGGCGACATTGAGCACGTTGAGGCGCAAGTCAAGTTTCTTGGAAAAGCGGTAGGCGGCAAACACGTCATAAACGGCAAACGAAGGTACTGGCTGCGCGCAATAACCGCTTGCGCTGTAACCGGCTGCCGTGTCGGGCTGGCCACCACAACGGTCACTTTCGTAACGTGCGGTAGCGCCAAACGAGAAGGCGTCGGTCAGCTGGTATTTACCCTGGGCTGAAAACGATTTTTCAGCAAGGTTACTCAATGGCCGGCCGATATTTGCCGCAGTGGCGGAATCGAGCACGCGCGACCTCAGGATGGCAGCGCCAACCTGCGCCGAGAGCTTGTCAGTCACATTGCCGGAGAGGCCAAATTCAATGCCCTGCACGCGATTTTTCCCGGTGTTGAATGTGCCGATCGTGTCGTAGTTGGCGCCTTCCATGACATCCGATTTTTTGGTCTGAAAAATTGCCGCAGTGGCCAGCATCTGATCGTCGAACAGATTCCATTTGGCGCCTAGCTCGAGGTTGATCGACGTTTCAGGCTTGGCTCCGGCAATCTTGTTTTGATACAGTACGGCGCCGCCATATCCGCTGCTGGTACCCGAGTCAGCCTCACCGCCGTTGATATCCTGCGCACTGGCCACGCTGCCATAGACAATCAGCTTGGGAAGTACCTTGTAGCTCAGGCCGACGTGGCCGTTGACCAGCGTGTCGTTGTAGGCGTAGTCGCCGGTGTTGACACCAGTCAGATTGTTGCGCCGGATCAGGGACAAATCAAAATAATCGGCACGCACTCCACCGAAGGCAGTGAGGCGCTCGGTCAGGTCAACAGTATCCATCGCAGTCAGTGCGATCGTCTTCACTTGCCAGTCCTGATTCCAGCTCTGGCGCACACTCTGGCGACCGGCCAGATTATTGAGATTACCGACCGCCACACCGCTGCTGTCGGTAAAGCAGTAGCCATTGTTGGCCCCCACGCCGGCGGTCTTCTTGCAATTGAAGGCCCCGGTATTGGTCAGACCGTAATTGCCCGAGACAACTTTGTGATCCGTGTACTCGGCACCGAAAATAAATTCGTGCTTGAGGCCCATCAGCTCCTTATCCCAGCGCAAGTTGCTCTGGTGGGCGAAATAATCGACCTCCTGCCAGCCGGTATGGCCGTTATCGAGCACACCAGTGGTGTACTCGGCGCCAGTCGCACCGTTGTAACGCGTGGCGCTTGAGGCACCGGTCGTCACATAGGCGTTGCTCGATTTACCATAGCGGGTCAGGCTACTGAGGCTCAGGGAAGGCGCGATTTTCCAGTTCACGCGCGCAGTGACGGTATCGACATCGGACTCAAGAAAGTCATTGGCCTGGGCATAGACCGGCACGTTGGTGGCAGGCAGCCGGTTGGGTACGATACCGGTCAGGTAGAAGCCCAGATCCGGTGACTTGTCCTTGGTGCGCAGGCCGTAATAGTCGAGCGTGAGGGATAAGTCTTTATTGATTTCCCACAGGCCGGATATAGCCACGCCGGTCCGGCTGCGGCTCGCTGGCGCGCGGTCAGGAACACCCTCGTCGCCATATAATACGTTGGCGCGCAGGGCAAAATTCTCGCCAAAGCCCTTGTTGATGTCGGCAGTAATGCGTTTTTGCTCATCGGTTCCGGCGCCGACCGAAACCCGCGTAAAGTCTTTATCGAGCGTCGCCTGCTTGGTGATGGCATTGATCGCGCCGCCGGCAGTACCGCGGCCGGCAAAGCTCGAGTTCGGGCCCTTGGAGATTTCCAGCTGTTCAATGGCAAAGCTTTCACGCGTCGTCATGCCGGGGTCGCGCAAGCCATCGACGAACACATCGCTGCGCGCTTCCTGGCCACGGATAATGTAGCGGTCGCCGAACGCGTTACCGTTTTCCCCGGTGCCCAGGGTAATGCCTGGCTGAGCGCTGAGGATTTGCTTCAAGTCGGTCAGGCCAGAATCGTCAATCGCCGCCTTGGTGATTACGGAGATGGTCTGCGGCGTTTCGGCCAGCGGGCGCGTGTGGCGTGTGTCACCGGAAGTTTTTGCCTTGTAGGGGGCGCCCACTTCAGCGTTGGGATTCGGGTCGAGATATTTTCCGTAGATCTGCACCTCGGGTACAGCCTGCGCCTTGTCATCAGCGAGCTTGACCGGCTCGCTCTGCGCCAAGGCAAGCAAGGGCATGAACATCGCAGTAGAAATGCCCATGGCAATGCTGCTCTTTTTCATCGGGCTAAAGGCGCTGTCGTGGTTGCGCAGACTTTGTGGCTGACGTGCTCGCGGATGTTTCAAGGTGTGCTCCTGAGGGATAGTTAAATGAAAAATGGAAAACTGCTGTATCAGTGCATAACGCATTAATAACGAATTGATGGCGAGTATAAACAGCTATTTTAAAAATGTAAATGAGAATCAGTATCATTTACAATAAAAAATATTGTATAGCCCTTAAGAGTTACGCGTGAGTACGGTGGGCCCGTAAAACCGGACCGCAAGCGAAGCGCGTATCAACTAGTTAGAAGGGCAAGGCAGAGCAGGACAGGAAAGGATAGGATTGAATAGAAAGGAAGAATGAGCGCAGAGAATGGTGATGCAATGGCAAAAGGTGTCAAAAGTCAACGTGCTGCGATATCTGAACGATCACCAGCTGGCGGCACAGCGACCTATGCCACTACTTTTGCCAGAAGCTGACGTGTCAGGCACTGCCGAAATTACCTCGTGCCGGTGCGATGGTCAATTATCTACTGTCTGGCAAACTCACGCCTTGGCAATAAAGTCATCACGGTGTAATTCCTGCGCCAGCGCCAGGATCGCCGCCTCGTCGAGGGTCTCTTTTTCCAGCAAAGCCCGGGCACCGTGCTCAAGTACTGCCCGGTTGGTGCTGAGTATGGCACTGGCAGCAGAAAACCCCGCCATCACAATGTGCCGGATTGCCTCGTCGATGCGGCGCCGGGTATCTTCCGAGGTCTGCAACTGCGGCCCGGGCATACCGGCATTGAGATCAAGCATTTGCTGACGCTGCTGATCAAAGGCCACGTATCCGAGGTCTTCATCCATGCCATAACGGGTCACCATATCGCGGGCGATATCGGTCGCCTTGGTCAGGTCATCGGCGGCACCCGTCGAGAGTACCTCGAACACCAGTTTTTCGGCCGCACGCCCACCGAGTAACACGGCAATTTTCTGTTCCAGCTGCGGGCGCGTCATCAGGTAGCGGTCTTCGGCGGGACGCTGGATGGTGTAACCCAATGCGCCGATACCACGCGGAATAATCGATACTTTGTGTACCGGATCAGCGCCCTTTTGCGCCAGCGCCACCAGTGCGTGGCCCATTTCATGGTAAGCCACCGCTTCGCGTTCTGCCGGGCTGAGCACACGGGTTTTTCGCTCAAGGCCGGCGACGATGCGCTCGACGGCTGCGGTGAAATCGGCCATCGTCACCAGATCGGCCTTGCGCCGGGTTGCCACCAGCGTGGCCTCATTAACAAGGTTAGCCAACTCGGCACCGCTAAAACCCGGTGTCAATGCCGCCACCTCGTCAAGATTGAGGGCGGCATCGAGCGCGATTTTACGGCTATGTACCTGCAAAATTTCTCGCCGCCCCTTGCGGTCGGGCCGCTCGACCAGCACCTGGCGGTCAAAGCGCCCGGCCCTGAGCAGCGCCGGATCCAGAATTTCAGGACGGTTGGTGGCAGAGAGAATAATGACGCCCACCGACGAGTCAAAGCCATCCATTTCTGACAGCAACTGGTTGAGGGTCTGTTCTTTTTCATCATGGCCGCCAAAACTGCCGAATGCGCCCCGGGCCCGGCCCAGCGCATCGAGTTCATCAATGAAGATGATGGCTGGCGCGCTCATTTTGGCCTGCTCAAACAGGTCGCGCACCCTGGCGGCACCAACACCGACAAACATTTCGACAAATTCGCTGCCAGAAATTGAGAAAAAAGGCACGCCAGCTTCACCGGCAACCGCTTTGGCAAGCAGGGTTTTTCCGGTGCCTGGTGGCCCCACCAGCAAGACGCCTTTGGGGATATGTGCGCCGAGGCGACCGTACTCTTTTGGATGCTTGAGAAAATCGACCAGCTCCTCAAGCTCATGGCGCACTTCATCGATACCGGCGACATCGGCAAAAGTCACTCCCGTTTCGGTCTGGACATAGACCTTGGCACGGTTTTTACCGATAGACATGAAGCCGCCCAGCCCCTGCTTTTCTGCATAATTGCGAAAGACCAAAAACCACAGGCCAAAAAATATCAGGGCGGGCGCAATCCAGGAGAACAAATCTCTCAGCCAGGTATTTTCAACCAGCCGGGTATAGGGCACATTAAATTGGTCCAGCCGTGCAGACAAGGCTGGCTCTACCAGAACGGCAACCAGCATTGTCTTGCTACCCTCTGCCGTTTTAAGCTGACCCGTGATAGTGCGGTCAGCGACGCTGACGCTGATAATTCTCCCCTGGGCCAGCGCTTTTTCAAATTCACTGTAAGGCACGATCTGCGCCTTGCTGCTGGCTTGCCAAAGATCCTGAAACATCAGCAGTAACGCGATCGCAACGGCCCAGGCAATAAACTGCCAGATCTGTCTTTTTTCCAGTTCATTTTTTTTTGACAACGGACTTATCGGGTATGTCCATATTCCGGG
>CANIFC010000086.1 GCA_947466695.1 Oxalobacteraceae bacterium
CCATCATCAATATTCAAACCCATTTCCAACACGAAATTAGCTTTCAAGCCGTTGCCCAGATCTTCAGTTCCCTTGAAACCAAGACGGGAACCATTGATTTGGCCGCTTTGTAATTTCAATTCAGAACCAGCAACAGCACCTTTGTCTATGCTCTGGATACCAGCATCAGCGACGCCGTAGACAGTAACGGAAGATTGGGCAAAAGCCGCACCAGAGAAAGCACCGATCAGAGCGACGGCGAGTAATGATTTTTTCATAGCTTATTATCCAAATAAAAAATTGGTTTCTGTTGCAATACAACAAACAGACAACAGAAACAGGTTTGCAGATCTAATTTACAGCCTTGAGCCTGTACTTTGATTCAATGACAATAAACACTATACCCACGGAATATGACAGTTTAATGAATTCAAAAAGTATAGCCTGCACGGTTATCACCTATGTCGCATAAAACACACAGCAGTTTTATCGGGGGTATCAGGTAATACTTTGTTAGAGATGAACTCCACAAATTAGTTCCCATTATAACTAAAAAACCTTTGTGCTGCATAGCAGCAAACAAATTGGGCAACTTCCGTGCTTTTCAATATCTGACGATCATTATATTGTAACCAGGTATTTGTGCACTGACTTGATCTTGCACATGCTTTGACCTGGTTGGTCATTTATCATCCGAAGTCATTGAGCGTAAATAAGCGCGACTGGCATACCAGAGTGACATTCCGGCCACAGCAAACGCCCGTTGACCGGTAGCTAGAAGAATAACCGAATGATCTAGCGCGGGCGCAATGATACCGGCAACTACCGCTCCCAACAGCGTCAGCGCAGCCGACTGGCAAGACGCAACGATACCTCGAATATGAGGGAACAAATCCAACACCCGCAGCGTTGCCGGTGGCGCTACCAGCGACATCCCGAAGGTATAAAAAAATAGCGGCACGACCGACCATGGCAGCATCGGCGGCCAGATCAGGTGATAGACCACATTGAATATGGATGCTCCCACCAGAAAGCCAAAACCAATATTGACTTGCGTCCAGCTCGATATTTTTCCAGCCAATTGATTCGCTGCCAGTGCACCAAAAAATATACCGGCTACAGCTGGTACAAACTGCCAGCCAAATTGATCCGGACCTAATTTGAGATGCTGGGTAATGAACGCTGGTGCCGCCGATACATATAAAAACAAGCCTGCAAAATTACACGCGATCGTGCCTGCTTTTAAATGAAACAGGGGCGATTTAAAAACATTTTTATAACTTTCCCATAAAAATTCGACGCTGAAAGCCTGTCTTTTCGAGATGGGCAATGATTCCGGCAAATGCTTGTAGCAGGCCCAGAAGAGTAACAAGGTATAGATAAAGAGCAATAAAAAAATACTGCGCCAACTGGAAAAACCCACAATCCAGCCGCCGATAATCGGCGCAATGGCAGGCGCAATGGAAAAAATCATGGTGACGAGGGACAGTAATTTTTCAGCCGGTGCGCCGGCATACAGATCACGGATGATGGCACGCCCGACCACAATTCCTGCGCCGGCAGAAACGCCCTGCAAGATCCGAAAGCCCCATAAGTAATGTACGCTGTGCACCGACGCGCAACCGAAAGAGGCGATGGCAAACACGACTAGCGACACCAGCACGACATTACGCCGGCCAAACGAATCGGACAGCGCGCCATGCCACAACGTCATACCGGCAAAAGACAGCATATACGCCGTCAGCGTCTGCTGAACTTCGATGGAACTGGCCTGTAAATTATCCTGTATCGCTGGAAAAGCCGGAAGATACGTGTCAATCGAAAAGGGACCCAGCATCGCCAGGGCGGCTAGCAGCGTGGCGAGCCCTGCATTGCCATATTTAACAGGAGTGGACATAAAATAAGAAGATAAGTGAAATGGCGGGTCGCAATGGTGTTAATGATCTTTACGGAAGATTGATGTGACCTGCCAATTATCCGGTTCCAGCTCAATAAATTGCGTGCACAGCTTACTGCAAAAGGCTAATTGGTGCAGAGACATGCAAATATTTCATGTCTATAGGAAATTCTTTTCTTCTATTGATGGTGGCGCAGACCACTTTATCCATCAATTTAGGGCCTGATTATGATGACTTACAATTAAGAAATACATAAAAGCGCGAAAAAGGAGCGATGAACTTCGTCCTTTTTCGCGCTTTTATGATGAAAAAATTATGCTTCTGGTTTTGGCTTAGCCTCCTCGCGGCGATTAAAACCGGCAACCATATCAAAACGGAACAGGCGACATTCCAGCGCGCCGTTAAAAAAAGGTGTCTTGCGGGACTCTTTTAAACGTAAAAATTTAGGCAAACCCAAATCTGCAGTGAACAGAAACACGCTCCAACCGGTAAAACGCTGCTTCAAGGTCGTACTGAATGCGCTGAAAAAATCACGCGCCAGGTCGTCCTGTTCCAAACTACCGTCACCGCGCACGCCGATACGCTCGCCATAAGGGGGGTTGGTCAGTAAAATGCCCGGCGTTTCAGTAGGCGGCTTGATTTCCTGCGCTTCAATCTGCTTCAATGGCACATCAAATTTGATGCCTGCCTTGTTGAGGTTGTTGCGCGTCATGACGATCGCGTCACCAGAAATATCACTGCCAAAAATAGTCGGCTCAGCCGGTATTGGATTAGGTTTAACCTGATCCTTGATCGCTTGCCATTCTTCCACTTGGAAGTTACCGAACTTTTCAAAGGCGAATTCACGGTGGATGCCAGGCGGAATGCCGGCCAGCATTTGCGCAGCTTCGATGAGGATCGTACCCGAACCGCACATAGGATCGATCAGTGGGATGCCCGGTTTCCAGCCAGCTGTACGCAAGAGTCCTGCAGCAAGATTTTCACGCAGGGGCGCATCGCCGGTTTCCAGCCGCCAGCCGCGCTTGAACAGGGCTTCGCCCGAGGTATCGAGATAAACAGTAAAGTTACGCGCATCCAAAAAACCGACTATGCGCATATCCGGCATCTTGGTATCGACGGATGGACGCTGGGTGAACTGGTCACGGAAACGGTCGCAAATTGCATCTTTAATTTTCAGCGTGGCAAAGTCCAGGCTCTTGAGCGGACACTTGATCCCGGTGACGTCAACCCGTATGGTGTGGTGGTAGCCAAACCAGTCTTCCCACGGTTGCTCGAGAGTCAGGTCGTAGATGTCATTTTCGTTGATATAACCCGAATGCGCCATACGCAACAGGCAACGCGATGCGATGCGCGAATACAGATTAATGCGATAGGCGTCAGCCAGTTCGCCGGAACAATGCACGCCGCCAGGAACCTGGGTGTGGACGTGCAAGGTCTTGTTGATCTGGCCTATTTCGTTGAGTTCTTCGGCCAGTGCAATTTCAAGGCCGCGCGGGCAAGGGCAAAAATAAGAATAACGTGTCATGGTGAACCTTTTATCCGTTGTGTATCAAATGAAACCTGAAAGGCACCGTGCCTGTCAGGGTATTACAAAAATGCTTACTATGAAAATTTAGCCTAATGCCAATTTTGTTAGTACTTGTTATTGCTTGTTATTGCTTGTTATTGCTTGTTATTCTAGACTGGGAATTTCAAAAAGTAATGGGTCGCACTGCTAAGCTCACTACCTACATAGCTACCTAAATGCGTTATGCAGCTCGTCACATCAAAGTGTCAAACCCTGCAATCGCACTGATCTCTTTTTATTTCTGAAATGCCAGCTCTAAAAAATCCAGCCGATCCTGGCCCCAGAAACTTTCACCCTTAAATACAAACCAGGGGGCACCGAATCCGTTGACCGCTACCATCTCGTTAGTGAACCGGTCATAGTCGGCCTGCACACTGGCTGTTTCAGATGATTTTAACAAAGCCTTGCCATCGAGCTCGCAATCAAAAGCCAGTCCGATCAAGGTATCGGCGTCGGCAATATTTTTTTGCTCCGCCCAGACTGCACGCATAATCACGCCGGCAAGTGTCAGAGCCAACTCGCTACCGTGCGCCAATTGCGCGGCAATGATCAGCATGGAGGCAGGATCTGCCACGACTGGAAAAAAAGTTGGTTGCAAATGCATCGGTAAAGCTAAAAATTCACTCCAGCGTTGCATCTCAGTCAACCTATATGCCTGACGTTGCGGTGCACGTTTGGCCAGGGGCAAGCCACCGGAGAGGGAAAAAACTTTCCCCAGATCGCAAGGTTTAACATCGATCCTGACACCATACTTTTTGGTCAGGTCGATAAAGCGCTGATGTCCCAGATAACACCATGGAGACTGCGGTGCAAAATAGTATTCACAAACCTTACCCATCCTGGACTCCTTCACATTGAAACAGCGTACACCTGAGAATTTTTTGCCTGCTTGCAGCAGGCTTAAAACGGTTTAACCACGACCAGAACAACAGCGACCAGCATCAGTACGACTGGCACCTCATTAAACCAGCGAAACCAGACATGACTGCGCGTGTTGCGATTCTGTTCAAACTTTTTCAGCAAACTACCGCAAGAATGGTGATAACCGATCATTAAAACGACCACAGTCAATTTGGCATGCATCCAGCCACTGCCAGGGCCACGACCAATGCCGGTTGCCATCCAGTACCAAATGCCAAAACCGATGGCAGGCACCGCCAGAATAGTCATGAATCGAAATAACTTGCGTGCCATCAACAACAGTCTCTCCGTCGTGACCAGCTCATTTTCCATGGCCAGATTGACAAAAATTCTGGGTAAATAAAATAACCCGGCAAACCAGGAGGCAACAAAAACAATGTGTAAAGCTTTAATCCAGAGCATAGTTTTCCTAAAAAATTATTGACGAATTTCGCCATGACCAAATACAACGTACTTCAACGACGTCAGGCCGTCCAATCCAACCGGGCCCCGGGCATGCAGTTTATCATTGGAAATACCAATTTCAGCACCCAGACCGTACTCGAAACCATCAGCGAAACGGGTCGATGCATTCACCATGACAGAGGCGGAGTCAACTTCACGCAAGAAACGCATGGCCCGGCTATAGTCTTCCGTGACAATGGCTTCAGTATGCTTCGAGGAGTAATCGTTAATATGTGTCATCGCCTCGTCCATGTCGCCCACCACTTTCACGGCCAGTATCGGTGCCAGATATTCTGTCGTCCAGTCCTCTGCGCTGGCATGCGCCAGATAGGGATAGGTAGCAAGAATTTCTGCCGCCGCCGCATCACAGCGTAGCTCTACCTGCTTATCGGCATACAAAGCAGCGAGTGCAGGTAGCACTTGCGCCGCAATACCCTGTGCGACCAGCAGCGTTTCCATGGTGTTACAGGTACCATAACGATGACATTTTGCATTGAAGGCGATATCAAGCGCTTTTTTCAGATCGGCCTTGTCATCAATGTACACATGGCAAATACCGTCAAGGTGCTTGATCATTGGCACCTTGGATTCCCGCATCAGGCGCTCAATGAGACCTTTTCCGCCACGCGGCACGATCACATCGACGTACTGCGGCATGGTAATGAGCTGACCCACTGCAGCGCGGTCGGTGGTTTCCACAATTTGCACGGCATCAGCTGGCAAACCCGCTCCCGCCAGACCTTCCTTGACTAATTTTGCCAGTGCCTGGTTACACTGTATGGCTTCGGAACCGCCGCGCAAGATGGTGGCATTTCCACTCTTGATGCATAAGCCGGCCGCATCGACCGTCACATTCGGTCTGGCCTCGTAAATGATGCCAATCACACCCAGCGGTACGCGCATCTGTCCCACCTGAATCCCGCTTGGGCGATATTTCATATTGGAAATTTCACCAATAGGGTCTGCCAGACTGGCAATCTGCTCCAGACCTTCAGCCATACCGGCAATTGCCTTGTCAGACAAGGTGAGACGGTCGAGCATCGCTGCATCCATGCCACTGGCGCGGGCGGCAGCCAGATCAAGTTCATTGGCGGCGCGCAGGGATCCCGCCTCGTGCCGGATCGCTGCGGCGATGAGCGACAGCGCCTGATTCTTGGCAGCACTGCTGGCGCTGGCCATTGCACGTGAGGCAAGACGCGCGCGCTTGCCTAGGTCGTTCATGTAGTATTCAATATCCATGTTTCGCTTCCGTGCCGGGTATTGGTTGTTGTAGTTGGACTGCTCTCACCTACGCAAAAAAATGCGCCTGATGGGACGTCTCAGAAAAAAACGCTGGTGACCCTGTCTTATTTTTAATCAATCAGTGCATGAGCAGAATACATTTCTGTTTTCAAATGTCTCCGTATATCACTATCTCAGTGCGCCGCTATTGACGATGAATTCTGCTTATCTTACTTTAAGGAAATCAAAATTTAAGGAAATTAAAATTAACTGCGGGCCACGCGCAGACCCAGCTGCAATAGTGCGTCCCAGGCATCACCTGCAAACACCTTGGCGCGCAAACCTTTTACCATCTTATCGACTTGCGCAGCTTCTTGTAGCGCGCTCTGCAAAGAGGCCAGACTAACGCGTCGCAGCGCAGGCTCCATCAGTTTTTCCCGTGGTCCCCAGATGCGGTACTCCTTGAGCATGACGCCAAGAGGACGTCCCTGAATCATGCCCGATTTTAGTTTGAGCAAGGTACGGATCTCTTCAGCAACGGCCCACAATACCAACGGCAAGGCTTCGCCCTCGCCTTTCAAGCCTTCCAGCATGCGAACCAATCTGGCGACATCTCCGGTCAGCATCGCTTCGTTGAGCTTGAATACATCATAACGCGCAACATTCAAAACGGCGTCGTGAATGACGTCAAAGCTCAGTTTTCCCGCTGGCTGCAGCAGACCTAATTTTTGAATTTCCTGATGTGCCGCCAGTAAATTACCCTCGACACGATCCGCAATGAAATCAAGGCTTTGCCGGTCAGCGCTTTGCCCTTGTGCCGACAGGCGCAACGAGATCCAGCCAGGCAGTTGCGCGCGTTCGACCAGGGGTATATCAATGTAGACCGCTGCTTGCTGCAAGCTACTGACCCAGGCGGCTTTTTGACTGGCCCAATCGAGCTTTGGCAACGTGATCAGGGTCAGGTTATCAGGTGACAAATGGGCGATATACGCTTGCAGCGCCGCCGCACCGTCTTTCCCTGGTTTTCCTGTTGGAATCCGTAAGTCAATGAGCTTTTTATCACCAAATAAAGATTGCGACTGATTCGCTGCCAGCAAGGCGCCCCACTTGAAACTGCGCTCCACCGTCAATATCTCGCGCTCAACGTATCCCTGAGTCTTGGCGACCCGGCGAATTTTATCGGCAACTTCCAGCGCCAGCAAATGTTCATCGCTGGTAATGACGTACAAAGACGCCAGTTTTTTGGTCAGATGCGTATCAACGGCATCAAAGCGCAATTGCATAAATTACTCGACGTTCAGCACGGCAAGGCGCCGCATGATCTGTTGCACCAGATCGCTTTGCATATCACGATACAGCAGGACTTCTTCGGCTTCCTTGGCCAGCACCTGCGATTCATTGAAACTGATATCACGTTTCATGCTGATGCTGGTAGGCGCCAGAATTTCTACCCCTTTTTTATCGACGACACGAAAGCGAAAATTATAGAGCAGGTTGTATTCGCGCGCACGACCCTGGCTGTTATAAGACAAGATGATCTTTTCACGGGTTTCACCCAGGACATCAAGCACCACATCAGCGCTTTTTGCATCTTTGGCGATGACGGTCTTGCCGTTGGCGCGAATATTTCTTTTGAGATCGCTACCTAGTGGGGATGTTTCTGGAAAACCCACATAGATACTGCTGAACGGGAACACGACAGGGCCGCGCAAGGCAAAGCCGCAGGCCGACAACGTGAGCAGTCCGGCCACGAGCGCGGCAGTGATCAGCGATCGGCCACGAAAAGAAGTTATTGTTTTTTTCATCACGCGACAATATTAATTAACTTACCAGGAACAACGATCACTTTCTTGGGCGTACCTTCGAGAAACTTCTGAATACTTTCAGTGGCCAGAGCGGCAGCCTCAATAGTGGCCTTATCAGCGTCTTTTGCCACTTTGACGCTACCACGCAGCTTGCCGTTGACTTGTATCATCAGCTCGATTTCGTCTTGCACCAGAGCGGCTTCGTCAACTTCTGGCCAGGCGGCAAAAATAATTTCACCGAACTGTGCTTCCAATCCGAGCTCTTGCCACAAGGCATGCGTAATATGGGGACAGACCGGATACAGGCCGCGCAGCAAAATACTGAAGGCTTCCCGCAAGGCAATGGCGTGTCCGGCGCCTTCAAGCTTGAACGACTCAATGGCATTGAGCAACTTCATCGCACCAGATACGACGGTGTTGTATTGCAAGCGATCATAATCGGCATCGATTTGCTTGAGGGTCAGATGTACCTCGCGGCGCAAATTTTTGACTTCTGCTGAGTCGGCAGCCCGGTCATCTGCAGCTGAAGCACCGGCTTGCACTACGTCAGATAATTTCAGGGCCGAGGCCCACAAACGACGCAGGTAGCGCGATGCCCCCTCAACGCCGCTGCTATTCCAGGCGGCGCTTTGATCAGGAGGGCCGGCGAACATGGTGAACAGGCGCGCGGTATCGGCACCAAACTGCGCAATGATATCGCGGGGCTCGACTACATTATTTTTGGACTTGGACATTTTTTCTATGCCACCCATCTGAACCGGCTGTCCGTCTGATTTGAGAATAGCCGCTACCGGACGACTTTTTTCATCAAACCGCACTTCGATTTCATTAGGGTAAAACCAGATTTTCCTGCCACTAGCCTCTTCGCGATAATAAGATTCGTTCAGCAGCATCCCCTGCGTGAACAAATTTTTAAAGGGTTCAGAAATCTTGACCAGACCCATGTCCCGCATCGCCTTGGTCCAGAAACGGGCATACAGCAAATGCAGGACGGCATGCTCGACACCGCCGATATACTGGTCCATCGCCATCCAGTAATCATTGCGACCGTCAACCATGGTTGTCGCATCCGGACAGGTGTAGCGCATGAAATACCAGCTGGAGTCGACAAAGGTGTCCATGGTGTCGGTTTCACGCTGCGCCGGCTTGCCACAAGAGGGACAGGGAACATTCAAAAAATCGGCCCTGTGCTTGAGCGGATTACCCGAACCGTCGGGGATGCAGTCAGTCGGCAACACGACAGGTAAATCTTCATAGGGAACAGGAACGTCACCGCACGCTTCGCAGTGAATGATCGGGATAGGTGTGCCCCAATAACGTTGACGCGAAATGCCCCAGTCCCGCAGGCGCCAGGTCGTTTTCTTTTCACCGATCTGCTTTTCCAGCAAATCGGCGGCGACGACATCAACTGCCGCTTTAAATGTCAGCCCGTCATACTTACCGGAATTGACCATAACGCCACGCTGCTTGTCGCCGTATGAATCAGCCCAGGCATCCGTAGTGAAAACTTCACCCTCAACAGCGACTACCTGCCGGATCTCGATGTTGTATTTTTTGGCGAACATGAAATCACGCTCATCATGCGCCGGTACGCCCATCACAGCGCCGTCGCCATAGGTCATCAGGACGTAGTTACCCACCCATATCTCAATTTGCTGACCGGTGAGCGGATGCGTCACGAACAGCCCGGTAGGCATACCCTCTTTTTCCTTGGTGGCCATTTCCGCTTCGGTGGTGCCGGCAACTTTACAAATCTCGATGAATGCAGCGAGTTCCGGATTACTTTTTGCCGCCTGGCTGGCAATCGGATGCTCGGCTGCGACCGCACAGAAAGTCACACCCATGATGGTGTCTGGACGGGTGGTGAAGACAAACATTTTGCCGTCTTGCAGCAGGGCACCGGACTCATCCGTGATCTGGTGCGGGAAGGCAAAACGGACGCCTTCGCTCTTGCCTATCCAGTTACGCTGCATGGTGCGGACCTGATCTGGCCAGCCATCAAGATCATCAATGCTGTCGAGCAACTCGTCAGCATATTGCGTAATCGCAAAATAGTAACCAGGGATTTCACGTTTTTCTACCGGAGCGCCGGAGCGCCAGCCACAACCATCAATAACCTGCTCGTTCGCGAGCACAGTCTGGTCTACCGGATCCCAGTTCACTACCTGGGTTTTTTTGTAGGCAATGCCTTTTTCCAGCATTTTCAGAAACAGCCACTGATTCCAGCGATAGTA
>CANIFC010000087.1 GCA_947466695.1 Oxalobacteraceae bacterium
ATTTTCTAATCTCTGATTGTGCTCTTTGAAAAATTGTAGATTTTCCAGTTCCTTTTCGTCCAATTAAGAATGTTGTGTTTCCACGAAGGACCGTGCTCAAAATATGTTGCGCGGGCAACGCGTCAACGTAAAGCGATTCCACCAAGTTTTCACCGTTTTGTTCTGCCAAAAGCTCTGCTCGTCTATATGATTTTAAAGACTGTGCTGCTTCTCTGAAACCATTTTGCTCTTCTATTGCGAAATCTTGACTCATTAGTTTTTCCTTAAAATTTCTTATTAATAAATATGATCAAAACGTAAAATTTTATATTTTTGAAATCTCGAAGTATTTCGGCTTTGGAGTTAATAGCGAAGCAGAAAAAAATTTTCGAATAGTGTAGTTGGTATTTTCACAAATAAAGTATTTATTTACGTAGTGCTTTCGTAAATCACCCAACCCCTACCAAACTCCGCCCCCCCGCTGTCCTCTGCACCATAATTTTCGTTGCAATCCGTTCCGTCATTTCCTGCACATGCGAGATCACGCCTACTTTGCGGCCCATGGCTTGCAGGCCGTCTAGCGCGTCCATCGCGACGCGCAGGGTGTCTGCATCGAGGCTGCCGAAGCCTTCGTCGATGAAGAGTGATTCGACGCGGACGCGATTTGAGGATAGCGATGCCAGGCCTAGCGCTAATGCTAGCGAAACGAGGAAGGATTCGCCGCCGGAGAGGGAGTGGACTGAGCGTTGTTCGTCGCCCATGTCCTGGTCGATCACCATCAGGGCTAATGTGTCGTTGATGCGCTGCAGGCGGTAGCGGCGTGATAGTTCGTGCAGGTGGCGGTTGGCGTAGCCTAACAACACGTCCAGCGTGTATTGCTGGGCGTAGTTGCGGAATTTTTTGCCGTCGGCCGAACCGATCAGTTCGTTCAGGCTACCCCAGAGTTTGTATTTGGCTTCTTGCTGTTCCATGCTCTTGAGGATGTCTGCTGCCTGGGTGCGGCGTGCCTGGTCTTGCGCGATGCTGGTGTGCAGTTGGCTTCCTGTTGACTGAATTGTCTGGCGTGCTGTGTTGAGTTTGTCGAGCGCTGTCTGGACTGTTTCTATCGGTGATACTGCGGGTGCTGCTGTGATTTCTAATGTGATTTTTGCAGAGCTTCTTTCTGGATTTTCTTCGTTTTCTGCTTCTGTATGATCTGCGTCTGTACTCGCATCCTTGCCTGCCTCTGCATCAGCCAATTCGGTGTCGATGACGGGCTTTTGTAATTGATGCGCCTGTCTTTGTTCGCTGCGTTCCTGCAGTACCGTGGCCGCTTGCTGAGTGGCGTTGCTGATATTTTGCAGCGCGCTGCGTTCCTTGCTGATCCATTCTGCACCGTGCGCCAGCAGCTGGTGCAGTGTGCTGAGATCTAGCTTGGCTGCTTTTTCGTTCTGTTCTTCGTCTTGCGTCGCCTGATAGTTGTTGATCCATGCAGCCAACTCTTGCGCGATGTTGTCGGCGGCGGCTGTGTCGCTGTTGAGGCGTGACTTGGCTTGCTCCAGTGCTTCTGCGCAGCGGGTGAGTTCTTGCTTGCTGTCGCTGGCCGCTTGTGTGGCGTGTGCCAGTGCGGCCTTGGCTTGCAGATTGGCGGCGTTGAGTTGCGCTTCTATTTGTTGTACTGGCTGGCCTGCAAACAGGGCCTGTCTTTGTGCCTGCTTGTCGCTGAGGGCCAGCTCGCTGCTGGCAAAGTCTTTGTTGGCGCGTTGCTGTTCTTGCTCTGCCTTGGTGTGCGCTTGCACCAGTGCGGCCAGTTCTACGCTGAGGGTGGCGTGGCGTTGCTGATGGTGTTCGCGTTCTTTGCTTTGGTTCTGCCATTGTTTGGCGTTGAGCGCGCAGTGGGCGTGAAATTGCTCCGGCGCTTCTTGCCATTGCTCTCGCCAGTTGGCAGTGTCTTCGCCGGTTTCGCTCAAATCAGTAAATCGGGCGAAGGCGGGGGCCAGTTGCTCAAGGCTGTCGTTCAGGCGTTGCCCGCTTTGCTGGCTTTGCTCTTGCGCGCCCTGCTGTGCGGCCTTGGTGTGCTGCAGCGTTTGTTGCGCGACGCTGGCGTCTTCTTTCTTTTTGTTGTGAGCTAGCGTGGCCAGATCAAAGTTCGCTTGTGCGGCGTCTTTGGCTTGCAATGCTGTGCTGCTGACGGCTTCGGTGTGGGCGATGGTGCTGGCCTGTGCCTGCTGCGCGCTACGCTGCTCGGCAAACCACACCGTGTACTGATCGTTGCTGATACCACTTCGCTCTAGCTCTTGCGCAATTGGGTGTTGTTGCCATGCCTGCTGTTCTGCTTGCGCCTTGAGTTGGTGCTGTGCCTGCTCGGCCTGGATACTGGTTAACTGGCGACGCTGGCTGGCCGCTTCTGCACTGTGCGTGGCCAGCGTTTGCTCGGTCTGTCTGGCCTGCTGGCGGCATTGTGCAACTTCGGCTTGCAGGCTTTCAAGCATGGCGTGTAACTGCGGATTGGTGCTCTGATACGGATGCTCGCGGGCGCCGCAGACCGGGCAGGGCGCATCGATTTCTAATGCGGCGCGCAGGGTTTCTACGTTATTTGCACAGGCCGTTTCTGCGCTTTTGAGCGAGCGTTCTGCCTGCGTCAGTGCGGCATGCAGCGCGGGGATTTTTTCATTCGCTTGCGCGGTAGCGGCATCGCTGCTGGCAATGGCGAGTTCGCTGGTCTTCTCTTGCGCCTGCAATACTTGCTGGCGTTCGTGTTGCGTGGCCAGTGTGCGTGCGATGTGTTCTGCGCTATTCAGCTGATCGCGCCGTGTTTCTAACAAGCCTTTGGCGTGCGTCAGCTGGCTGACATCGATGGCGGCGTAGTTCTGGCTGGCTTGCTGGCGTTGCTGCTCTGCGCTGGCGAGAGTGGTGGCGCTGCTGTTCATCGCCAGGTTGCTTACCTCCAACAGCGCGCTTTGTTCGCTGGCGTTATGTGCAGTAGTGGCGATGAGCTGGTTGATGCTGGCTACTTCATTGCGCGACTGGTTCGCTTGCTTGAGGAGGATGTCCCACGCTGGCCAGTTTTCTGCCAGCTGTTGCAGGGCGGCGTGCTGCGTTAGCCAGTGTGCGCTGGCCTGCTGTTTTTGTTCGGTGCTATCGAGCTCTGATTTTTTGTCGGACTGGTTTTTGCGTGAAATGACGGCGGCGTTTTCTGCCGAGCCCTGCGCCAGTTTTACCTGCTGATGCGCGGGCAGGAGCGTGGCAATCGCGGCGTCCAGCGCCTTGGCCTGGTCGAGTTGCGGCGCGGCGTTGATGTGCGCCTGTTCTGCCGCGTGCTGTGCGGCTTGCGCTGTAGTCATTGCGGCGTCTTTTTCCAGCCGCGTTTGTTCGGCAAGCGCCAGCCTGGCGCTGCCTTCGCTTATCGCTTGCTGCCCTTGCTGCTGGGTGCGTGCAAGGCGTTCTGCCTCGCTGGTCAAAGGGCGCGCCGCTTGTACTGATTCTATGGTGCGCAAGGCGGTATGGCGCTCAGCGGCTGCGGCCTGTTCTTGCTGGCGTTGCAGCGACAGCGCATGCGCTGTTTGTTCGCCCTCGGCAAGTTTTAGGTCGTCTTTATGCCAGCGCAAGGCGTTCTCCAGCGCGTGCTTGTGGACGTCCAGCTCTGCCAGTTGGGTGTTGGCGGCGTTGCTATCCAGATCAAGTTGGGCGCGCTCGGTCTCGTTTAAAGGTTTTTGGTCAGCCAGGCGGTCATTGATGCGTTGCAGCTCTTGCAGTTCGGTCTTGGCGCGGGCAAAGGCACGTTGCGACAGTTGGCTGTAGATGGCACTGCCGGTCAGGGTTTCGAGCAGTTCACCGCGCTCGTTATCATCAGCTTTTAAAAAGCTGGAAAATTCATTTTGCGCCAGCAGGACGGCGCGGGTAAATTGCTGAAACGAAAGTCCGATGCGCTTGATGATTTCAAGCTTGACCTCGACCTTTGTGCCGCCGATTGCGATTAAATCGGGCAGGGTCTTGAGCGTCATCGTGGTCGGTTGCAGGCTGCCGCCCACCTTGCCACGCGAGCGACGCACGCTCCAGCGCGCCCGGTAACTGACCGTGTCATTGCCGACAAAATCGACTTCGGCATAGCCTTCAGCGCTGCTGCGCCGTAACAGGTTGGCGGCGTCCTGATGCGTAATGAAGTCGGTGCCATCCGGTAGGGTTTTACCACCACCGGCCTTGAGCAGGCGCGGTGTGCTTTCGTACAAGGCCATGCAGAGGGCATCAAGCAAGGTGCTCTTGCCGGCACCGGTCGGGCCGGAAATGGCAAACAGACCCGCTGATTTAAGCGGTTCCTGCTCAAAATCGACTTCAAAATCACCGGCTAACGAGGCCAGGTTGCGGCCGCGGATGGCTAATATTTTCATGAAGGCACCTCATCGGAGGCCAGCGACAGTTCGGCGAAGGCCGCCTTGAGCTCGGGCGGCGCATCGGCGGCATAGCGGGTCTGGTACAGGCGCTGAAAGATATCTTCAGGCTGGAGTTTTTCCAGCGCATCTAATGATTCGATCGACGCTGAAGCGCTACCGTCAGCTGCAGCCTTTGGTGCAAAGCTGGTTTCTATCTTGGCCAGGCGCACGGCTTTGCCTTCCAGTGCCGCTTCGATCCGCGCGCGCAGGCCCGGTTCTGGTGCATCGAGTCTGACGCGTACTTCCAGATACGGCTGCTGTTGTGGTTCGGCTGTGGCCGGAAGGTCCAGATTGGCGAGCGCTGCCAATACGTCATCAATGTGCGCCGCTTTTTTAGGTACACGCAGCAAATCGACTGCACGCGGCACCAGCAGCGGCGTGATGGTGCCGACGGTCTCGCCTGCCAGATCCACGCGCAGCACCTGATGCTGGTAATCGACTTCGGCAAAGGACATCGGCAAGGGGCTGCCACAATAGCGCAGGTGCTCTTGCTTGTCGACTTTTTGCGCCAGATGCAGATGGCCCAGCGCGGCATAGGCAACATTGGTATCGAACATATCGCTCGACAAGGCCTCGGTACCGCCGATGACGATGCGCCGCTCCGACTCTTCCGAGATCTGTCCGCCGACCATGTGGCAATGGCCAAGGGCGATGATGGCCTGGCCGGGTTGGCGCAGGGTCAGCGCATATTGCAGTGTCTGGCGGTAGAGCAGGACAATGCCTTCCATGTAAGGATCGCCAGTTGACTGATCCTCGCCAGGAACCGGTTCGCGCTTGGGCACGTCACCGGGACGCAGGAACGGAATCGCCAGACACCAGGCTTGAATCTCGCCTTGTGCATTTTTGAGCGGCACGACCAGGCGCGCCAGATCGATGCTGCCATCGCCCAAACGCGGGATAAAACCGATTACGCAAGCGTCAAGCGTCTCCAGCAAGGGGGCCGGCGCTTCCAGCCGTCCGGGGGAATCGTGATTGCCGGCGATGAGGACGATGTTGAGTTGCGGTAAGCGCGCCTTGGCTTGCTGCAAAAAACGGTATAGCTGCTTTTGCGAGGCGGCCGAGGGATTGGCATTGTCAAAGATGTCGCCGGAAATGAGCAGGGCATCGGTTTGTTCGGATACCAGGGTGTCAATGAGCCAGTCAAGAAAGGCCTGATGTTCAAAGCCGCGTTCAAAATTGTGTAAGGTCTGGCCCAGATGCCAGTCGGAAGTATGAATGA
The DNA here is from genome assembly GCA_947466695.1 of Oxalobacteraceae bacterium. GTDB lineage: Bacteria > Pseudomonadota > Gammaproteobacteria > Burkholderiales > Burkholderiaceae_D > Undibacterium. The sequence continues at coordinate 5,608 of CANIFC010000087.1, forward strand.
AGCGCACGAGGAAATCCTTGAAGTCTGATGTGGTAATGGCAAAAGTACATGTTTCATCAATATAACTGATGACACCTGAAAACGTAAGTGTGTGGGGAAGTTTATTGTCCACTATTAAGCCTGCCGGTTTTACAAGCCTACCGTGACTATTTTGTGACGATTCCGTAACGATTCAGTGATTATGCCGTACCCGTTTTCAGCAGGCATGAACTTTTTGCCGGCAGGGGCTAGGCGATTTGATGTCGCTCTGCTATACTTCGGTCTTTCGCGGCTGTAGCTCAGCTGGATAGAGTACTTGGCTACGAACCAAGGGGTCGTGGGTTCGATTCCTGCCAGCCGCACCAGAATATAGGGACTAGATGAAAATCTAGTCCCTTTTTTCTTTATCCGACGCCTTTTTTCTGGCGAGTTTAGGTAATTATCAGAAAACTTCAGTCAAATTTTTCCGTTCTTGCCAGCGCGTTTTTTACCTGTCTTTGGAAAGCCGATTTTCAGCTACAGGTTTTGTGCTGATCTTTTCTTGCTTTTTAAAAAACGAATCTATATATCCCTGCATATTTTTGTTGATATCAGTTGCTCAGCATCTTGTGTGTACTGGCAATAGCCTTCGGGACATCGTCAGCATTTGTGCGTGTTCTGGCATGTTGCAAGAAGCGTGTACGGGCGGGCAGAGTAAGTTCTGCGATCCGGCTGGGGAATCTGAAAGTAGCGTGGCGGTTTGCCAAACGATAGCTTTTCAGCCAATAAATAAAAGTGCAGGTATTCAGGCCGATGCAACATGAGGTCGCCTCGTCGGATTCCGGCACTTTCAGTATGACAGTTTAGTCCCGGCCACGATCGCCTCTATCCCCACGGTCGCCACGGTCACCACGGTCACCCCGACGATCATTATCATCACGCCCACGGTCGTCTCCGTGATGCCCGCGGTCACCTCTATCACCGTAACCCCGGTTACCATGATCCCATCCCCCGTTGTCATAAGGAATGTATCCAACGCAGCCATTTAAGGCAATGGCCGACACAAATAATAAGATGAGCTTTTTCATAGTGACTCCGTCAAGGTAAATTTGATTCATAGTAGGTTTGATGGCGTGCGGTAGTCCGTGCGGTAAAGCACACGATCTAAAAAAAGGCCTCGTAATTTTTCTTTTCTCACTAATTCCATATCACTCTGATACTATTGTAGGCTCATGTGTTGTCGCTTACCCAGCGGCAGCTTCCCTTAAGCCCGTGAAAGATGCCATGAACCGTCCACATCTGCTAATGACTGTCGCCAGCCTTGCCCTGATCCAAACTGCCTTTGCCGCCCCCGTTGCCCCTGGTGTCAAGCTCGACGCGTCGAACCCGTTTGCCAAAGCCAGCACGCTGCCGTTCCACTATCCCGCTTTTGACAAGATCAAGGATGGCCATTTCCTGCCAGCCTTCGCCGCCGGCATGCGCGAGCATTTGCGTGAGATCGATGCCATCGCCAAAAATTCAAAACCAGCTACATTCGATAACACCATCGTGGCGATGGAACGCGCAGGCCAGTTGCTGATACGCGTATCGACGACCTTTTCGAGCTTGCAGGCCGCCAACACCAATGACACGCTCGACGCGATCGACACCGAGATGTCGCCCAAGATGGCGGCGCATACCGATGCCATCTTTCTTAACGACCAGCTGTATCAGCGCGTCAAGTCACTGTTTGACAAACGTGCCACGCTAGGTCTGGATGCCGAATCGCTCTACCTGCTTGAGCGCTATAACAAGGACTTTGAGCTCGCTGGTGCCAAATTGGTGGCCGTCGATAAAGACACGTTGAAGTCGTTCAACAGTCAGATCGCCTCTCTGCAGACCGCTTTTTCACAAAATACGCTCAAGGAACTCAATGCCTCGGCGCTGGTTGTCGATACGCGGGCTGAACTGGCCGGTATGTCAGAAGCCGATATCAATGCTACTGCGGTTGAAGGCAAGAAGCGCGGCATGGAGGGCAAGTTTGTCGTTGCAGTCGGCAACACCACCGGCCAGGCGCCGTTGTCGGTACTGACCAACCGCGCGGTGCGCGAGCGCCTGATGGCGATATCGATGGCACGCGGCAGCCATGGCGGCGAGTTTGACAACCGCACTGTTGTCAGCAGCCTTGCCAAACTGCGTGCAGCGCGCGCCAACTTGATGGGCTACCCGAACTACGCGGCCTATTCGCTGGCCGACCAGACCGCTAAAACCACCACCGCCGTCAACAGTCTGCTGGCCGAACTAGCCAAACCGGCAGTGGCCAATGCACGCAAGGAAGCGGCTGAAATCCAGAAGATCATCGACGCCGGACAAGGGGGTTTCAAGGTCGGCGCGGCGGACTGGGACTTCTATTCAGGCAAGGTGCGCGCGGCGCAATTCAACTTCGATGAGAGCCAGCTCAAGCCTTACTTTGAGCTCAATAACGTGCTGACCAAGGGCGTCTTTTTTGCCGCCGGCAAGCTCTACGGCCTGTCGTTCAAGGAGCGCAAGGATCTTCCGGTCTATCACCCTGACGTGCGTGTGTTTGACGTGTTCGATGCAAACGGCAAGCAATTGGCCATCTTCATTGCCGACATGTACGCGCGCAGCAACAAGAAGGGCGGCGCCTGGATGAACGAATACAGTTCGCAGTCCAGCCTGATGGGGACGCATTCTGTCGTCGCCAATCACCTTAATATTCCCAAGCCACTGGCGGGCGAACCGACCTTGCTCACTTATGACGAGGTGAAAACCGCGTTTCACGAGTTTGGCCACGCACTGCATGGCATGTTCTCGAACGTGACATATCCGCGCTTCTCGGGCACCAGTGTGCCACGCGATTTCGTCGAGTATCCGTCGCAGGTCAATGAAATGTGGGCGGTATGGCCCGAAGTGCTGGCGAACTATGCCACGCATTACAAGAGCGGTGCGCCGATGCCCAGGGAGTTGCTCGACAAGGTACTGGAAGCGAAGAAATTCAACCAGGGCTTCCTGACGACCGAATATCTGGCCGCCTCGCTGCTGGACCAGCGCTGGCACCAGCTAACGCCTGAGCAGGTGCCAGTGCCCGTTGATGTGCTGGCGTTCGAGGCGGCCGCGCTGAAAGCAGGTGGAGTTGATTTCGCGCCAGTACCGCCGCGCTACCGCACGACTTACTTCTCGCATAGTTTTGCCGGTGGCTATTCGGCTGGCTACTATTCGTATTTGTGGGCGGAAAAGCTGGACGCTGATACCGTGGACTGGTTCCAGGAAAACGGTGGCCTGCTGCGCAAAAACGGCGATTACTTCCGTAAAATGCTGCTCTCGCGCGGCGGTACGATGGATGCCATGGACATGTTCCGTCAATTTCGCGGACGTGATGCGGTGATCGAACCCTTGCTTGAGCGGCGCGGGCTGACAGCAAAGTAAGTTGAGTTGAGTTAAGTTAAGTTAAGGGAATGATCGGTGAGACCGGGTTGACAATCCGGAGGATACTAGCGCTGCTAGTCTCTCCCTTCCCTGTAACGACGGTCAAGAATGTCGTTACAGGGAAAGCGAAAGAATACACCGCAAGCTTTAACTGTTTTTATTCGTTATTTGTTATTCGTCATTCGTTATTCCTTGTTCGTTGTCAGTTGTCAGTTGTCAGTTGTCAGACAGCACGCTCAGTGCAAAAGGCTGGCCACCGGCACAAGCGCCGCTTGCCGTATTGAGACAACCGATTGCCGCAACCGTCGCTACCTGGCCAGCGGTCAGCGTCACCGTAACGCCTGCTGCGGTCGGCAAGATGGGTGTCACCGCGCTGTGCGGCACCACAGCCAGCGTATAGGCACCAGGTGCAAGTTCAAGACTGGCAGGGGTCGCGTTTGGATACGCCAGATTTGATACCGGCGTGGCGGCAATTATCCCGGAACCACTCAATACGACCACGTCAACGGCAGGCGCATCGGGTGCGAGGTGCAGCACCCGCACTTTGGCTTTGCCAGCGACAGGCAAGCGATCATCCACAAATGCCTTGAGTTGCAAGATCTGTGGTCCGGTGCCGTTGAGCAGGCCGATAGCGAAAACGCTGGTACTTGTATTCGCAGCCAGGGCGGCGCCATTGAGATTGAGTACGCCAGCGAGAGTTCCTGCCAAGGCAACGGATGCATCATAGGTTCCGGCGGCGACGTTCAGGTATCCCGAGTTTGTTGGGAACGTCACATTTTGTAAGGCGCGATTGGCAGTACTATTGGCTGCGCCGGGTGACTTGAGGAAGACATCGACGGCTGGTACGTTAGGCGATAAGTGGGCAATTCTCAGAGCTGCGCGGCTATCACTGAGCACGAATGCAGCGCCAGTGGCCGGCGCAACCAACAGGGCCACAGGCGACACGCCCGAGGCCGGAATCGCTGTGATCAGCAAGTCCGAATTTGCCGCCAGGGTGACGGAACCTGAATCGTAGGCGACGGTGCGCGTCCCGGTCACGGTCGCGCGGACCTGGTAAC
>CANIFC010000088.1 GCA_947466695.1 Oxalobacteraceae bacterium
CGTAATAGCCTGCGAAAAAACCAGGCCACCGACCACGGCCAGGCCTAGCGGCTGGCGCAACTCTGCACCGGCACCCAGGCCAATGGCAATCGGCAAGGCACCCACCAATGCAGCCAGCGTGGTCATCATGATCGGCCTGAAACGCTGCACGCAGGCCTCACGGATCGCCTCGGCCGGTGCCATGCCATGATGACGCTGCGCATCAAGCGCGAAGTCAATCATCATGATCGCATTCTTCTTCACAATTCCCACCAGCAGCAAGATACCGATGGTCGCAATGAGAGTGAGGTCCTGACCAAAGATCTGCAAAGTCAGCAATGCCCCGACCGCAGCAGAGGGCAGACCTGCAAGAATGGTAATGGGATGGATATAACTCTCATAGAGCACACCAAGCAAGACATAAATCACCAGTAAGGCGGCGACAATCAGGACGATTTGCCCGGATTGTGAATCCTTGAACACCGCCGCATCACCACCATAGGAAGTAATGATTGAGGAAGGCAATTTGATCTCTTCACGCACCTGCTCAATACGTTCAGTAGCGGCACCAAGCGCAGAACCGGGCGCCAGATTGAAAGATAAGGTGACCGCCTGCAGTTGTCCGGCATGGTTGATCGAGGTCGGGCCCATCGTGCGCCTGACAGTGGCAACGCTAGAGAGCGGCACCAGCGTACCGGTATTACTGCGCAGGTAAATGCCATTGATGGCATCCTCGTCCTGCTTGGCGCTCTGTTCCACTTCCAGAATAATCTGGTAACTGTCAACATTGGTGTAGATGGTCGATATCTGACGCTCGCCAAAAGCGCTGTATAAGGCAGAACGGATACTGTCCATACTCACGCCCATGGCGTTGGCACGATCGCGGTTGATATCGAGTGAGGCTTTCAAGCCCATGATCTGGGAATCAGTCGTCACGTCCTTGAACGCCGGATCGACGCGCAGCTTTTCCTGAAACTTGTTGGCCCAGTCATTGAGTTCGCCAGCTTCCACACTTTGCAAAATGTATTGGTACTGGCTTTTACTCGCCCGTCCGCCAAGTTGCAAATTTTGTGTCGGGTTGAAAAACACATTGATGCCGGCAACGTCCTTTACCTTGACACGCAAGCCCTCGACCACGTCTTTCATCGGCTGGCGTTCACCGCGCGGTTTAAGATTCACAAACATGCGGCCGGTATTTTGTGCCCGGTTACCCCCATTGAAGGACGCCGTTGTCAGCACATTGGGATCGTCACGCACGATCTTGGCGACCTTGTCCTGCAATATCTGCATGGCCGGAAACGAGATATCTTCCGACGCTTCGGTAGACACATTGATCTGGCCAATATCTTCCTGCGGGAAAAAACCTTTTGGAATAATGGTGAACAAATAGGCGGTCGCAATGAACGTCAAGAGTGCGACCGCCAGCACAAAACGCCGGTGCCGCAGCGCCAGGTCAAGCCCCTTTGTGTAGGTGCGCAAAGAGGCGTCAAAGCTGGTCTCGAACACATGCACTAGTGCGCTGATCGCTTTGGGCGAAGGCTTCATGTCATGCTCGTTCTTCAAAAACCGGCTCGCCAGCATGGGTACCAGGGTCAGCGAAACAAAGGTCGAGGCGACAATCGCCAGACCAACAATCACGGCAAACTCATGAAACAACTGGCCGATGACACCCGGCATGAAAAAAATCGGGATAAACACGGCAATCAGGGAAGACGAGATGGAAATAATCGTGAACCCGACTTCGCGCGAGCCTTGCAAGGCGGCCTGAAATGGCGGCATGCCTTTTTCAACGTGACGCATGATATTTTCCAGCATCACAATCGCATCATCGACCACCAGTCCCACTGCCAGTGTCAGGCCCAGCAACGAGATATTGTCGAGCGTATAGCCGAAAGCCCACAGCAGGCTGATAGCGCCGATCAGCGACACCGGCAGCGCCAGCGTCGGAATAATGGTGGCGACCATGCGCCGCAGAAAAAGAAAAATAACGACGATGACGAGAAAGATCGTCAGTATCAGCGTCAGGTTCACATCGTGCAAGGCGTCTCGCACCGACACTGAGCGGTCATTGACGAGATTGATCTTGACCGAGTCTGGCAGCTGCTTTTGAAACCGGGGAAGGGCCTCCTTGATGGAATCGACTACCTTGACGGTATTGGCGTCAGACTGGCGTTGTATTCCCATCGTGATGGAGCTCTCGCCATTATAGTTCGCCGCTGACTTGACCTCTTCGTAGCTGTTTTCCACCGTGGCGACATCGCGCAGGCGTACCACCTGACCACCCTTGTTACTGACGATCAAATTGATAAATTCACTGGCGTTAGTCAATTGCTTATTGGCCAGCAAAGTCAGGGTCTGCTTATCGCCATCGAGTGTTCCGACCGGTGTATTGGCGTTCGAGGTGCGAATGCTAGCCGCAAGTTCATCAAGCGTCAGGTTACGCGACGCCAGTTTGTCGGGATCGGCGCGAATCCTTACTGCATAGCGCTTGCTACCGTAGATATTGACCTGGGCCACACCGGCCAGTGTCGATAAGCTGGGAGAAATCAGGTGCTCGGCAAAACTGGTCAGCTCCGACAAACTCAGGGACGGCGACGTGAGTGACAAGACCAGCACTGGCGCGTCGGCGGGATTGACCTTGCGATAAGACGGTGGCGATGTCATGTCGACCGGCAGCGAACGCTGGGCCCGCAACAGCGCCGCCTGGACATCTACCGCAGCGACATCGATATTACGATTCTGATCAAATTCCAGCGTGAGTGATGTCGCGCCCAAAATATTGGTCGAACTGATGACAGATAAGCCGGGGATGGTGGCAAACTGTTTTTCCAGCGGCAGCGCAACCGAGGTCGCCATGGTTTCCGGACTGGCACCAGGCAGGTTGGCACTGACACTGATGACCGGCGTATTGTAGCTCGGCAGGGCGGCAATCGGGATGATGCGATAGGCAAGGATACCGGCGACGACAATCGTGAGATTGAGTAACACCGTCATCACCGGACGACGGATGAATATTTCAGAGATATTCATGATGCACTCGCGGGGACTGCGGCGACGCTACTTTCTACGGCAGCCTCCTTGGCCGGTTTTGCTGCAGCGTCTTTTACTTCGCGGGCACGTTCGTTAACCATCACGCCGGGGCGTAAATTTTGTTTGCCTTCCAGCACAATCCGGGCACCCGCCGCGATACCGGTAACCACGGCATCAAGACCAAAGTTATTGGTCACAACGACCGGTTGCAAAACCGCCTTGCCTTGCGCGTCGATCAGATAGACAGAACTTTGTCTGGCACCGATGATGATCGCCGCCTGTGGCACGACCACTGCCGCCTTGAGCGTTTCTACACTGAGTTCAACATTAACGAACGCCCCTGGCCATAACCTGAGCTCCTTATTGTCAAAGATCGCCTTCACCTTGAGTGTACCGGAGGTGGCATCGACGGCATTGTCCACGAAGCCAATCTTGCCTTTGAATTCGGTCTTGCTGTCTGGTAAGGTGGCAGTGACAAAACTATCGCCACCGGTCTTTTGCTGACCATTGCGCATACTGGCCAGGACATCGGGCAAGTTACGCTGGGGCAGTGGAAAGGTAATGCTGATCGGATCCATCTGGGTGATCGTCACCAGAGGCAAGGCGGTTGCATTCGCCAGCACCAGCGAACCCGGATACACGCTGATAATCCCGGTGCGACCCGCGCTAGGCGCAAGAATGCGATTAAAACTCAAGGCAACCCGCGCCGCGGTTACGGCAGCCTTATCGGATGCCAGTACCGCCTCCTGGGTCTGGACTGCAGTCAGGCTCGTGTCAATCGCACTTTGCGACACGAAATTTCTTGCCAGCAAGTCTTTACTGCGCTCCAGCTGACGCTGAAAGTCAGCCATGGTCGCCAGATCCTTATTGAGCTGCGCCTGCGCCTTGGCCAGGTTCACCTCATCAGTACGGCTATCGAGCGTGAACAGCAAATCGCCAGTACGCACGAACTGACCTTCCTTGATATGTACTTTGGAAACGGTACTGGTGACCTGGGAACGGATATCGACGGTGTTAATCGGCGAGATCACCCCATTGGCGAGCAGCCTGACAGGATAGTCACGTTGCCGGGCCAGGGTGGTCACGACAGTCACAGGACGATTTGAGACATTACCTCCAAGACCCTGGCTAGTGCCAGGATTATTCGAGCCAGACACACCACCGGCGGTTTTTGTTCCGGGCTGATGCATGACGAAATAACTGGCGCCGGCGATCGCTGCAATCGCCGTAATGATCGTGAAAGTTTTTAATTTACTCATATAATAATTGTCCTGTGCGCAGCGAGGCGAACTGAAGTGTTACTTAAATAGGGCGTCCAGCGTGCGATCGTAACAAAAAAAAGGCCAGCACGCTGGCTGGCCTTCCTTTTTATACTTTATGTTACGCATTGCTGGAGACAATTCATATTCCCGTAACCGTACGAAAAACCACCTTAAATCTGCTAATTTTAGACAACAGCACCGTCGGTATCGTCTTTTTCCTTGACCGGCTTGATCAGGTCTTCACGCTTCACGCCCAGCCACATGGCGATTGCTGCAGCGACAAAAACAGAAGAGTAAATACCGAAACAAATACCAATCGTGAGCGCAATGGCAAAACCATGCAAGGTCGGACCACCGATCAGGAGCATCGACAGCACCATGATCTGGGTGCAGCCATGGGTGATCACGGTACGCGAAATCGTGCTGGTGATTGCATTATCGATGACTTCGGTGACCGAGGTCTTGCGCTGCTTGCGGAAATTTTCACGAATCCGGTCAAAAATAACCACCGACTCATTGACCGAATAACCCAATACTGCCAGCACGGCCGCCAGTACCGAGAGATTGAACTCCCACTGGAAGAACGCGAAGAAACCCAGAATGATCACCACATCGTGCAAGTTGGCGATGATCGCCGAAACGGCATATTTCCATTCAAAGCGCATGGCCAGATAGCCCATCACACCAAGAATCACCATCAGCAAAGCCCGCAAGCCATCATGCGCCAGCTCATCGCCCACTTGCGGACCGACAAACGACACACTCTGTTTCCTGACGTCGGCGTCCTGCGCTTGCAGCGCGGTAAATACCTTGTCGCCCTGCTGCGCTGTGGTCAGCGCCTTGTCGACCGGCAGACGGATCAGCACCCTTGAGGCCTCACCAAAAGTCTGCACGTTGGCGTCAGCAATCCCCAGGGTGTCTATGGTCTTGCGCACACCTTCAAGGTTGGCAGGCTTACTATAGCTAACCTCCATCAAGGTGCCGCCGGTGAACTCTACCGACAGATGCAGGCCTTTTTGCCACAGGAAAAAAAGTGCGGCGACAAATGTTAAAGCGGAAATGACATTAAAAATCGGCGCATGGCGCATGAAAGGAATGTCTTTTCTAATACGGAATAATTCCATGACAGAGTTCTCTCTTATTTGTTGCGGGTAACAACTGCGGATTCATCGGCGGCGGCATCAGGTTTCCAGATCTGGCCTATTGAGACGGAACCGAGTTTCTTCTTGCGTCCGTACCACAAATTGACCACACCACGAGAAACGAACACAGCAGAGAAAATTGACGTCAGGATTCCCAGGCAATGCACCACCGCGAAACCTTTAATCGGGCCGGAACCAAAGATCAGCAATGCCAGGCCAACGATGAGAGTCGTGACATTGGAATCGAGAATCGTCGCCCAGGCGCGGTCAAAACCGGTCGAGATCGCCGCCTGCGGGGTCGCCCCGCCACGCAACTCTTCGCGGATACGTTCATTGATGAGTACGTTGGCGTCAATCGCCATACCCAGCGCCAGCGCAATCGCCGCCATCCCCGGCAAGGTGAGTGTCGCCTGAATGCCCGACAAGATCGCCACCAGCAGCAGCAGGTTGAAAGACAGTGCTAATACGCTGAAAAAGCCAAACAGCATGTAATAGGCCATCATGAAAATGGCGATCGCAGTGAAGCCGTACAAGGTCGAATTAAAACCCTGCTTGATGTTTTCCGCACCCAGTTGCGGACCAATGGTGCGCTCTTCGATGATGTCCATCGGCGCGGCCAGTGAACCGGCGCGCAACAGCAAAGCCAGGTCGGAAGAGGCGGACGTGGAGCCCATACCGGTAATATTAAAACGCGCACCCAGCTCGTCCTGAATGGTGGCAACGGTCAGTAATTCGCCCTTGCCTTTCTCAAACAGGACGATCGCCATTCTCTTGCCGATCTTGCCGCGGGTACCTTCGCGCATCCGGCGCCCACCATCACCATTGAGTTCAATACTGACCGAAGGTTGCTGATTCTGGTCAAAACTGGCGTTGGCGCCGGAAATATAGTCACCCGTAATGACCGGGTCCTTGTACAGGATCGCCGGACCGCCACGCCCTACCTTGAACATTTCAGAGCCAAACGGAACCGCGGTATTCTCATCCACCAGACCAATGACCGATTCGTCGACCAGGCGCACTTCAAGCGTCGCAGTACGGCCAATCAATTCTTTCGCCCGTGCCACATCCTGTACACCTGCGAGCTCGACCACGATACGGTCCGGCCCCTGCTGCTGTATCAACGGCTCTGACACACCAAGTTCATTGACGCGCTTTGAAAGAGCACTGATATTTTGCTTCACGCCCTCGGAGACGATTTTCGTGAGAGCCTCTGGCTTCATACGTATCTGCAACATCAGGTCGCCATTCTCAACGCCGGCAGCGTCAACAAGATTGGTGTCTTTCATCTCATCGAGCAAGACTGTCCTGGCTTTGGCACGGGTCTCTTGATCGCGAAAGACAATGCTGACGACGTCAGCTTCACGACTGATGCCCGCATGCCGCACATCCTTGTCGCGCAACACCGAGCGTACGCTGGCCTGCAAATTTTGTACCTGTTTGGCCATGATCGCCTTGGTATCCACCTGCATTAAAAAGTGGACGCCACCTTGCAAGTCAAGACCGAGCACCATCGGCAAGGCATGCAAGGATTGCAGCCATTGAGGGGTGTTCGAAATCATGTTGAAGGCGACGGTATAGGTCGGGTCAGCCGGATCAGTATTGAGTGACTTTTCCAAGGCGTCTTTTGCCTTGAACTGGGTATCGGAATCAGCGAACCGGGCACGTACCGTGCCTTGCAATCCGTTATTTTCATACACCGTGCTATCGCTCTTGATACCGGCTTGCTGCAGCGCCTGCTCGGCGCGACTCACCATGCCACTGTCTATCTTGACGGTCGACTTGGCACTGCTGATTTGTACTGCCGGCGCTTTACCAAAAAAATTTGGCGCGGTGTACACGGCACCAAACAGCAGCGCAATCAGGATAATTATGTACTTCCAGAGGGGATAGCGATTCATATCGGTTCAGAATAAGTTGAAACTAAATATACAAATTAACAAAACAAAATAACGCAGCCCGGAGAAAATCCCGGGACTGCGTTATTTGCTGTCGAAATTAAATTGTCTTGATACTGCCCTTAGGCAATAACATGGTGATGGCACTTTTCTGCACAACGATTTCTGTACCGTTGCTCACTTCCAGTGTCACATAAGCGTCAGTGACCTTGGTTACTTTACCCAGCATACCACCGGCAGTAACCACTTCGTCGTTTTTAGCCAGTGCTTCCATCATCGCTTTTTGCTCTTTCTGACGCTTCATTTGCGGACGGATCATCAGGAAATACAGGACGACAAACATCAGGATGATCGGCAAGAAACTCATCAGGTTGCCATCGGCACCGAGCAGGGAAGATTGCGCATAAGCATTGGAAATAAACACGTTAGAACTCCAGTCATTTTATAAAAAATTGTTGTTGGACATTATTTAAATTTGTCACCAAGTCGGTATATTGCGCCAAAAATGAAAATTTAAAGGTCAATGACCATGCCTACATTAAAGCGCCACATTTTAGCACCATGCTGTGGGAGTATTTCCAAAAATTCATTAATGGGAAATTTATGGCCAGTATCCGGTAGGCAGTTAACAATCAATATACAGGTTAAAAGCAGAGCCGCTAAAACAATCACTGCCCGGACATAGTGACGCTTCGCCAGTGACGCCGGCTGCTGTTTCCCAATAGATTGACCACAAGTGTCTAGCTAAACCCCTCGCGCCCGGTCCGCCCGGAACTCCGCCACGAAGGCAGGAAAGCGCTCATCATCGAGCGACTTGCGGATCTGGCGCATCAGGTCAAGGTAATAATGCAGGTTGTGGATGGTGTTTAAACGCGCACCCAAAATTTCTCCGGTGCGATGCAAGTGATGCAGATAAGCACGTGAAAAATTCTGGCAGGTATAGCATGCACAAGTCGCATCCAGCGGCTCCATTTCTTCCTTGTAACGGGCGTTCTTGATTTTTACGTCGCCGTAGCGGGTAAAAATCCAGCCGTTGCGCGCGTTACGGGTGGGCATGACGCAGTCGAACATATCGATACCGTTAGTGACACCGGCCACCAGATCTTCCGGCGTTCCCACACCCATCAGATAATGCGGCTTATTTTCCGGCAACTTCGGGCCGATATGCGCCAGCACCCGCATCATGTCTTCCTTTGGCTCACCGACCGACAAGCCGCCGATCGCAATACCATCAAAGTTGAGCTCATTGAGGCCAGCGAGCGACTCGTCACGCAGATGCTCAAACATGCCACCTTGCACAATACCAAACAGGGCGTTGGGATTTTCGCCGCGCTTGAACTCGTCGATAGAGCGCTGGGCCCAGCGCAGCGACATGCGCATCGACTTACCCGCCTCTTCGTTGGTCGCGGCACGGCCATCAATCTCATAAGGCGTACATTCGTCAAACTGCATGACGATGTCAGAGTTGAGGCTACGCTGGATTTGCATCGAGATTTCTGGCGACAAAAACAGGCGCTCGCCATTGATCGGCGACGAAAACTTCACGCCCTCCTCGGTAATCTTGCGCATGGCACCAAGCGAAAACACTTGAAAACCACCGGAATCTGTCAGGATAGGCTTATCCCATCCCATGAAATCATGCAGCCCACCAAATTTATTGATGACGTTCATACCGGGGCGCAGCCACAGGTGAAAAGTGTTACCCAGAATGATATGGGCGTCGATTTCTTTCAGTTCCAGCGGCGACATCGCCTTGACGGAACCGTAAGTGCCGACCGGCATGAAGATCGGTGTTTCGATCACGCCGTGATTGACTGTGACGCGGCCGCGGCGAGCTGCCGAGGTTTTGTCTTTTTTGATTAAAGTGAACTCTAGCATCTTATTCTTTACGTTCTGATGAATTGTCTGGTGAGGGACGGGCGCTGGCATTACTTAACAACATCGCATCCCCATAACTGAAAAACCGGTATTGCCGCTCAATTGCATGCGCATAGGCACTGCGGATGCGATCATACCCTGCAAAAGCCGATACCAGCATCAGCAGCGTTGATTTTGGCAAATGAAAATTAGTGATCAGCCGGTCTACGGTCTTGAAAACATAGCCTGGCGTAATGAACAACCGGGTGTCTGCACTACCGGCCTGAAGCGCGCCGCCTTGCGACGCAGACTCGAGTGCGCGCATGCTGGTGGTACCTACGGCCACGACATTTTTCCCACTGGCCCTGGTCGCCTGCACTGCCGCCACTGTTTCAGGGGCGATCGAATACCATTCGCTGTGCATGTCGTGTTCGGCCAGATTTTCTGTCCGTACCGGCTGAAAAGTACCGGCGCCAACGTGCAGGGTCACGTAGGCAAAGGCAATTCCCTTGGCACGGCAGCGTTCCAGCAACGCCTCATCAAAATGCAGACCGGCAGTCGGCGCAGCTACGGCGCCGGGTACACGTGAATACACGGTCTGGTAGCGCTGCTCATCAAAATCATCGGCATCATGCGTAATATAAGGCGGCAAGGGCAAACGGCCGTGTGCCTCGATGAGTTCAAATACATCGGACGGAAAAATGAGTGTAAAGAATTCGCCGGCACGCTCGCCGACAAGCACATCGAACTGATCCGCCAGACGAATTTTAGTGCCGGCCGGAGGCGATTTGGAAGCGCGCACCTGGGCTAGCACGGCATGCTGCAAAG
>CANIFC010000089.1 GCA_947466695.1 Oxalobacteraceae bacterium
GACAAAAGCCTGATTATCCTCATTGGACTCAATACCGTGAATAAATCCGCCATCGATTTTTACGTAGTCGAGTTGAAGATCGTGAAGCAGATCGATTTTGTCAAATTGTTTGCCAAAATGTTCCAGTCCGGGCCTGCAGCCACTGGTACTGATGTCACGATAGAAAACCCGGAAAGCATCGAGGTTGGCAAAGGCACCGTTCTCGGGAATTTCAAGCCACAGTCGCCGGCTTACTACAGGGCGCGATAAGAGCAAGGCGCGCAAGCGTGCCCGGAAAGAGGCATCCTGCAAATCCTTCCGGTAGCTACTGTGCTTGAGAGATAAGCAGTGCACCGATGCGTTTTAAAATCGCATCGAGTTTATGGTGTCCGGATTGCCGCTTCATTTCAGCCAGACGGGAAAGGCGGATCAGGATCAGGCTGCCAGACGGGGCGTCTTCCACTTCGAGCATGACGTGTAATTGTGCCATGAAGTGAGTACGGTCCCCGGTGCTGATTGAATCGGGAAGCTATTGATAAACCAGGCGGGAACAGGCATCTTTTCGTCCGCTGCGGTGCGGCTGAGCAGTTGTTTTCCAGCAGGATCCGTGACGCTGACTGACGTGAAATCGCCGCCATCGAAGAGCGCCGTCACGATCAGTTCAAGCTCAACGGCTATGGTCAGGGCGCCTGATTTCATGAGGATAGAAACCCGGTCGTAAAGCGTGTAATTTACGCTCGAGAACATCGGATATTGATGGCAATGAGCGTTTCCTGACATGCTGCCAGCAAGATTGCCTCCGGTACCTGATCCCAGATGAATGCGGGGTAAACAGGCGCCGGAGGTGGCTTCGTGCTCTGAGCTTGATTACTTTTTAAACTGCCATTTTAAAGAAGGCTTTTTCTGCTTCGGCAATGGTTGCTGCAATGATCTGATCGTCATGCTGTGCAGAGACAAATCCGGCCTCGAAGGCTGATGGTGCCAGATAGACGCCGGCATCAAGCATCAGATGGAAAAATTGGTTGAATTTTGCCGTATCACTCGCCATCATTTGCGTATAGGAAGTTGGAACTTCGCTTGAGAAATAAAGCCCGAACATGCCGCCAACCGAGTCCGCAGAAAAAGTTACTCCCGCTTTACTTGCTGCCGCAGCGATGCCCTTGACAAGCTTGTTGGTCTGAGATGAAAGTCTGGTATGAAAACCAGGTTCCTGGATCAGTTTCAAGGTAGTCAGGCCGGCAGCGACGGCAACAGGATTTCCTGAAAGCGTTCCGGCTTGATAGACTTTACCCAGTGGTGCCATATGCGCCATGAGGTCAGCACGGCCGCCAAAAGCGGCTACCGGCAAGCCTCCGCCGATCACTTTGCCTAGCGCGGTAATATCAGGCCGTATGTTGTACAAGGCTTGAGCTCCACCCAAGGCAACCCGGAAACCGGACATGACTTCGTCAAAAATCAGCACGGTGCCATATTGCGTACAAAGACGACGCATGGTCTGCAGAAATTCTGGTGTGGCCTGGATCAAATTCATATTACCCGCCACCGGCTCGACGATTACACAGGCAATGTCTTTACCTCTGGCCTTGAAAGTGTCTTCCAGTTGCTGGCAATTATTGTAATCAAGCACCAGCGTATGCTGAATGAAATCCTCCGGAACTCCCGCCGATGTCGGGTTGCCAAACGTGAGCAGGCCACTGCCGGCTTTGACCAGCAAGGAGTCGGCATGGCCGTGATAACAGCCTTCGAATTTAATGATCTTGTCGCGACCAGTTGCGCCGCGGGCTAGCCGTAACGCACTCATGGTCGCTTCGGTTCCGCTAGATACCAGCCGGACCTGCTCGATTGATGGCACTAATTTGCAGATCTCCTCCGCCATGTCGATTTCACCTTCGGTCGGCGCGCCAAAACCGAGTCCGCGGGCCGCGGCATCTTGTACCGCTTTTACTACCAGCGGGTGGGCGTGTCCGAGAATCGCCGGACCCCATGACCCGATGTAGTCAATGTAGCGCTGGTCTTCAGCATCCCAAAAATAGGGACCTTCAGCGCGCTGGATAAATCTGGGTGTACCGCCTACGGAGCGAAACGCCCGCACAGGAGAATTGACGCCGCCGGGAGTGGTTATTTGCGCGCGAAGAAATAAGCTTTCGTTTTTGTTAGTCATGCTAGCCAGTAAAAAGTTATGCAGTAAAAAATAAACCGCTTGAATGAATCGGTTAAAACACGCTATCCGGGCTCTTCAGTCCAAAAATAGCGATCCGGTATGCGCTTATCCATGCTTAGTCGTTGTGCAAGCCATTGCTACGAACCGGGCTATACCGGCCTGCAGGCCGATCGCAGGGACGGGATCGGACATGTCAAATGAAAGTTTGAGTGGGTAAATTTGGTTTTGCACGTTGGGTAGATTAATATATCGGACTATTCTTGGGTGAGTGTGGATGATATTGGAAAATGTTGATTTTTTCTGGTGAGTATCAAGAAAAAATCTTTTGCTCCGATAAAATTTTCTCTTACCTCCATTTTACTAGATTGAAGGATGTTAGTTGTGAATATTAATGAAAAAACAACTTTAGGTTTCCAGACATGGATGTGCCTGATTTGCGGTTGGGTCTACGATGAAGAGCAGGGCTCTCCGGATGATGGCATTGCTCCCGGTACCCGGTGGGATGATGTGCCGATGAACTGGACTTGTCCGGAATGTGGCGCACGCAAGGAAGATTTTGAAATGATGGCTGTTTGATTATTTGATTATTTGATCGTTTTACTAAGCTAAGCTCAGGTCGAATCCTGTGTGTCATGTGTTTTTGAGGAAAGTGCCTATTTAATTATGTAGCAAGAATTGTTTATTCTCGGAAAAATTACCCCTGAATAGCTTAATTTTTGTTACATTAATGCTAGACTTTTTAATCTTATTTTTCAGAGATGATTTTATGTCAATATTGACTGGTAATGAAAATTTAAAAATTATGGTGATAGACGATAGCAGCACAATACGCCGTTCTGCGGAAATTTTTTTAGGTCAGGTGGGATATAAGGTGATCTTGGCTGAAGACGGTTTTGATGCCCTGGCAAAGATCAATGACACCCATCCGGACCTTATTTTTTGCGATATTCTCATGCCGCGGCTTGATGGTTACCAAACATGTGCGCTGATTAAAAAAAGTGCCAAATTTCGTAATACGCCTGTGATTATGTTGTCATCCAAAGACGGCTTATTTGACCGGGCCAGAGGTGCACTGGTTGGTTCGGATGAATATCTGACGAAGCCCTTCACCAAAGACAGTCTACTCAAAACCGTGCGCAATTACACATCGGCAGCTCCATCCAAATAATTCCAAGGCAAATTTTAGGTTGAAAAAAATGGCTATACAAAAAATTCTTATAGTTGATGACTCCCCGACTGAGCGTTATTTTTTGACAGATATTCTTGTTAAAAACGGATTTTCGGTATCTACCGCAGAAAATGGCGAAGAGGCAATGAGCAAGATCAAGGCTGATAAACCCCATCTCATCTTGATGGATGTGGTTATGCCTGGGCAAA
Organism: Oxalobacteraceae bacterium; assembly: GCA_947466695.1. Classification (GTDB taxonomy): domain Bacteria; phylum Pseudomonadota; class Gammaproteobacteria; order Burkholderiales; family Burkholderiaceae_D; genus Undibacterium. The sequence goes on from CANIFC010000089.1 coordinate 3,518, forward strand.
ATGGCTTTCAAGTTACCAGGACCATCGCTCGTGATATCGAAACGCAAGACATTCCTGTGATTATTTGTACCAGTAAAAATCAGGAAACTGACCGGATCTGGGGTCTGCGCCAGGGTGCGCGTGATTATCTGGTCAAGCCCATTGACCCGCAAGAATTGCTGGCAAAAATTTCAGCCCTCGGCTAACCGGATTATTTTATGAACGACAATTTGCCTGACTCGACAAATATCGTCCCAGATGTTGACAGGCCAGGGACTGGCGGACGCCGGACCCGGATGCGTGAATTTCAGGCGCAGCTCATGGAACGTATGCAAGCGGCGCAACGTGGTACGCGGCTTCGGGTCAATCAACTGGGAATTTTGATCGGTCAGTCCCGATATTTGCTTGATTTACGCGAAGCGGGCGAAATTGTGACTGCGGGAAGCGTGACGAACGTACCGCTGACCAAAGATTGGTATCTGGGCTTGTCCAATATCCGGGGTAACCTGACGAGCGTCGTTGATCTGGCCCGTTTTGAAGGGGGGCAAAAAACGGGTCTCGATTCCTCTTGCCGGATAGTCGCTTTTGCTCCGGGACTGGCATTTAATAGTGGTTTGCTGGTTTCACAAGTGCTGGGCTTGCGTAACTCCAGTGAGATGAATCCGGAACCTGCTGAAGCGATCAATGTGGACGACGAAGTCAACAACAGGCATTGGATAGTAAGGCGTTATCGTGATCGCGACAACCAGATCTGGCTGGAACTCAGTTTGTCAATATTGGTGCAAGATCAGAACTTTTTGCATGTCGGTTTGTAAATTTAAAAACAAAAGTACAGCAATTCAATCAATTGGGAGACTTAGTAATGCCGCTTAAATTATCGTTTTTGTCGAAGAAAAAACAAGGTCAGGAGTTCGGCTCAGAGGAAGCTGCTGTGGAAAATTTAAATGGCGTTGCTGAATCTATTGAAGAGGCGCAAAACGTGAAGATGGTTTCTACGGATTCAAAAAAACAGGTACAAGGTCTCGATACGGGCTCTACCGGTACGGCAATGGAGAGTCGGGCAAATGCGACCTTTATTGGTGATGCGATGGAAAAGGGGCGTGATATCCGGCTTCCGTTGATCGGTCATTTACCTCTGGAGCGACAAATACGGGTACTGTTTATCTCAATGGGCGTCGCACTGTTACTTAGTCTGTTTTTTGTCTGGTTGAATGTAAAGCAATCCAACCTGATCTCGACGCAGGTGCAGATATCTGGTGATGCACTGATGCATTCACAACGTATCGGTAAAGCGGCACCGAACGCAATTCAGGGTAATCCAGCAGCGTTCAAGCAACTTCAAGAAAGTCGCAAGGAGCTCAATAACGATTTGAATGTGCTTCTGATGGGCGGGGTATATCAGGGGCGTGTCGTTGACAAGCCGGATGCGCAATTGGAATTGATTTTAAAAGACACACAAAAAACATGGAAAAATTCTGACAAGGCCGCCGAAACTATTTTAAAACTCAATAAAGAGTTGACCGGTTTCGGACAAACACTGCAAAAACTCAATACCTTGTCACCAGTCTTGCTGGAATTGACTGAGCAGATTTCCACGTTGAAGTTACAGGGTGGTAGCACTCCAAGAGAAATTGCTGCGTCCAGCCAACTGGTGATGTTAACGCAGCGTCTTGGCCGCAGTGCCAATGAGTTTCTCGTGGCCGAGGGTGTTAATCCGGAAACGGCATTTTTGCTGGGAAAAGACACCAACACTTTTCGTGATCTGGTCGAAGGGTTTTTGAATGGCAGTGAAATTTTACGTCTGACCGCGACCAAAGATGCTGATACACGGGAAAAACTCACTGAATTGCAAAAGGCCTTTGCCGAGTACCAGATCTCAGTATCGAATATTCTGGGTAACTTACAAAATTTCGTTGGCGCAAAACAGGCTGAACAGTTGTTGTTTAATGAAAATGAAGATTTAAAGCAAAAAATCACCAATTTGCAAAAAACGTATTCGACCGAACAAGACTCCATTAACATCTCGTTTTGGCTGATTCTGGTAAGCGCTTTGGCCGCTCTCGCCGCCGCTGCCGGTATTGCGCTGGTGTTGCTGCAGGATAGTCGCAGCCGGACCAAGGAGGCCAACGAGCGTCGTAAAGAGGCCGATGTCCAGATGGTGCAAGCAAAGAAGCAGGAAGAAGAGGCGAAATCGGCAAACGATCAAAATCAGGCCGCAATTTTACGTTTGATGAACGAGCTGCAGGAAGTGGCAGACGGTGACTTGACAGTACAGGCCACAGTGTCGGAAGACATCACCGGGGCGATCGCAGACTCTGTGAATTACACGGTGGAAGAATTGCGCGGACTGGTCGGTCGCGTCACCAACACGGCGGTGCAGGTGACGTCGGCCTCGTCGCAAGCGCAGGGCATTTCAAACGACTTGCTGGAAGCATCGCATCAGCAGTCAAGAGAGATTGCGGATGCCGGCTATGCCGTCACTGCCATGGCGAACGATATTACGGAAGTTTCACGCTCCGCCAATGAATCGGCTGAAGTCGCGCGTCAATCGGTTGTTGCTGCAGAACAAGGTGCGCAAGCGGTACAAAATGCGATCAAGGGTATGAATGAAATTCGCGAGCAAATTCAGGAAACATCAAAACGCATCAAGCGATTAGGTGAATCTTCGCAGGAGATCGGTGAAATTACGGAACTTATTTCTGACATTACGGAGCAAACCAACGTGCTGGCGCTTAACGCGGCAATTCAGGCGGCATCTGCCGGTGAGGCCGGGCGGGGATTTTCGGTGGTTGCGGAAGAGGTTCAGCGACTGGCAGAACGTTCTGCCGAAGCGACCAAGCAGATTGGTGCCTTGGTGCGGACGATTCAAACCGATACGCATGATGCGGTTGCCGCGATGGAAAAGTCGACTCAGGGAGTGGTTGAGGGGGCCAAGTTATCCGATGCTGCCGGTACGGCACTTTCCGAAATTCGTAGCGTGTCAAATCGTCTGGCTGAGCTGATTCAGGGAATATCTCTCGCTACTGAACAGCAGGCAACATCGGCCAACGGTGTGGCACATAACATCCAACATATTTTGACCATCACTGAGCAAACCCAGAGCGGTACCCAACAAACGGCGCAATCAATTATGGAGTTGTCAATGTTGGCTGAAGAACTTAAAAATTCAGTTTCGCGTTTCCGGGTGACAGCCTGAAATTTCAGTCATGGGCTTTAACTAATTTAGCCTGATCATAAATGCACTGCGGCAGGCTGAGACCTGTCGCTCTTTGAGTTTGTGGAGTACAAGCATGACACCTAATTTTTCTCATTTTCCTGAATCATCACTAGAGCAGTTTGATATCGGCCCCTTGTCATGGGTGATGAGTGAGATACGCGAAGCGATCACGCATTCCGGAAAGTTATTGTCAAGGGCAGTCACTGAGGATGCAGAGACACAATCGACGACCTTGCTTCACGCTAAAAGCTATTTGCATCAAGCCCACGGCGCCTTGCAAATTGTTGACATCGATGGCGTCTCCATTGTTACTGAAACAATTGAAGATCTGTTTGAGAGGCTTCATGCCGGGCAGTTGGAAATAAATCGTGTCAATGTTGAGGTGATCACTGACGCTTTCCACGCCATCGTCTGTTATCTGGAAGATTTGTTAGGTGGCAGCAAGCATCAGCCGGTGCGTTTATTCCCGTATTACCGGGCCTTGCTTGAAATTAAAGGCGCGGAGAGAATTCATCCTGCCGACCTGTTTTTTCCTGCATTGTCGGTGCATGAAAAAATTCCTGAAATGGCGCTGAGTCAGTCCGGAGCGGCCAACTATGTGAGTTTGCGGCAGCAGTTTGAGAAGCTTTTGCTGGTCGTGCTGACCGGTAAAGATAATGCGCAGCAACTTGCCGCAGTCCAGTCCATGCATGAGCTGATCAAGGAGGTCGAGCAAGCGCAGGCGAGCTCGCAAGCCAAGGCTTTTTGGCTGGTGATGCGTGCATTTGCAGAAGCGGTGGCGCAAGGCCAGATTGAAAACAAGCAATACGTCAAGCAAATTTTCGGGCGGATCAACCTGCAAATAAGACGCCTGGTAGACGGTGTGCCCAATATTCCCGAGCGGCTGCTGCGTGATGCGCTGTTTTTCATAGCGCAAGTTGATCAGCCGTCGCCTTTTGTTGCGCAGATACGCAAGGCCTACCTGCTCAATAATCAGGTTCCAGCCGATTATGAAAAGAAAAATTACGGACAAATTGCAGAAAATATCCTGACGGCAGCCAAAGAGCAATTATCCAGCATTAAGAATTTGTGGGGACGCATCGCTAATGGTGACACCGGTTTAACGGATAAATTTGCCCAGAAAATGAAGGATCTGGCAGAGTCGGGATCCCAGCTGAACTCTCCGCCATTGTCGAAGCTCTTGCGTGAACTCAGCGGCATCGCGCTGCATGCAGAGCGGGCGCCGGACAAAAATAAAATGGGGCTTGAACTGGCGACGAGCCTCTTGTTTATAGAAAATGCACTTGATCAGATCACGCACTTACCCGCCGATTTTTCTGATCGTTCCGATGAAATTGCCAACAGATTATTGTCAGTTGTTTCTGGTGATGAGACCTCTTCCCAAGCGAGCTGGATGGGAGACATCTCACGCGAAGCGCAGCAGCGCAAGACAATCGCTGTATTGGTTTCTGAAATGCAAGCCAGTCTTCGCCAGGTCGAAAAGATGCTTGATGAATATTTTCGGGACGCTGGCAACAAGGAAGTATTAGCCCCTGTAGACACGATCTTGCATCAGATCGGGGGAGCGTTGGCGATTCTGGATCAGGACGATGCCATGCTGGCCGTTGAGCACACTCGCAAGACAGTCGGGCAGTTTATTAACCCGCCTGAAGTGGATGGCTCCGATGGGGTGGATGCCGATAGGTACCGCAATGTCGCGCAAAATATCGGGACACTGTCATTTTTTATTGAAACACTGTTAAATCAACCTGAACTTGCGAAGAAAAAGTTCACGTTTGATAGCGCTGCAGGCTTGTTTCGGTCCAATCTTCTGGAGAAGACGAGCGAGAAAGAGTTACTGCCGTCGATGCAACTGGCAGCGATGCCGATGATTGATCCGGTCACTGCTGAGCAAGAGTTGACAAGCTATCAGCAAGAGTCGGCGAGACTGGCATTGTCGCTGGCAGATGAGCCTGACAATGCGCATTTACAGGCGCAACTTAAGGATTCATTGGAGTCTGAGCGGTCCGTGGCGGTATTGCTGGACGATGTGCCGGCAAGTAACCGGGCGCGTATAGCGATTGATTTACTGGACAAATCAGCGTTAAATCCTTCGCCTGAAACTTCAAGCGATATCGTTGCCGCTACCGCGCAGGTGAGCCATATCGCCGAGCCGATAGCCGCTCCGGTGATACCGGTTAACGATGATGCCATCGACGCAGAATTACTCGAAATTTTTCTTGAAGAAGCCAATGAGGTGCTCGGCTTTGTGCGTGACACCATTCCCCTTTCTCGTCTTGATACGTCAAATCAGGAACACCTGATCAGCCTGCGCCGCTCCTTTCATACACTCAAGGGCAGTGGCCGTATGGTAGGCTTGATGGTCTTCGGAGAAACGGCCTGGAGTGTCGAGCAAGTCATGAATGTCTGGCTCTCTGAATCTCGCGACGGCGCAGAACAACTCTATACATTGCTTGAACTGGCTGAACCTGAGCTGACTAATTGGGTCGGCGATCTGACGAAAAATGGTCACTCACCAAAAACTGGAGCAGTAATTATTGCCGCCGCTGACCGCGTCAAAAACGGACAAGACCTGGTTATTGCAGATGAACACCATGATGTCGCGCCGGTTGAGGCAAAAGCTGCCATTGACGACGTGCCAGAGCTCAACTTTCCATTTGTACCTGAAAGCTTGCCAGAATCGATTGATATAGAACAGGTAGAGTCAGTCGTCCCGGAAGAAATTATCGCTACTTTGCCCTTTGGCGAAGCGGAAGAAGCATTTTTTGAGGATGATGGATCCGCCGTCCATGATCTTCCTCAATTGATGCCTGCATCTGCCATAGCGGCACTGGCAAAGGATCTGTCATCCGCAGCGGGTGATACTTTGGCTGAATCGGCCGAAATAGAGAGGGCGATTGGCGTGGACGGCACAGAACTCATCGGGCAAGAAGAAATGCTGCCGATGATGGAGAACGAACACGTAGGGCCAAGTACCGATGAAGCACTTGAAACATCAACTCCCGTTACAGAAGAATCTTTTGCCGAAACACAAACCGTCCCTGAAGCAGGTGAAACAGCAGACTCTAAAGAATTTGCAGAGTTTCCCGAGTCTTCAGAGTCTTCGGCGGACGCCTCAGTTGCGGAAAGCGAAGTTGCAGAGCTAAATTCATTAGAAAGTACAGAACCCAGCGCCGGAGTCGAAGCAGAATCTAAAACAGAAACAGAAACAGAAACAGAAACAGAAACAGAAACAGAAACAGAAACAGAAACAGA
>CANIFC010000090.1 GCA_947466695.1 Oxalobacteraceae bacterium
CCCAACATCGAACCTCGAACTAATATCAATTTATAGTTAATTTGATACTTTAAAAAATATTTCTAAAAAAAAAACCTGAAAATAGGTCTTGAAATTTTCGTGCCATCTTTTTTTGCAATCAAGTCTGTATTTTAACTACAAATGAAAGTGAGTGTGTCAAATTTTTTACGAAAACATGTAAAACTTTAAATTGGCATGAAGGTAAACAAAAAGTACTTTTTAAGTAAGTATTATTACCAATTTTTTTAGTCTGCGGTCATTTTGACACAATTTTGAGCCAGAATGGAACAGAGAAAGACTTTGTGCATAGCAGCAAAAAAATTAATTATTTAACTATTTTTGAAGATTAACTTGCTTTTATTTTGCGAGTAAGTCGAAACACCGGAAAAAATTTAATTTTTACCTAAAAAACCTTCGGTAAACGGCTAACTGTTGCATCAATTAAACCTCAATTTATGTTGCGAAACAACATAAAAAAATTATTATTAAATAGATTTGACGGCTAAATTTTCAAAATTAACCACAATACGCACTAATAAAGTGCGTAAATTGAAAATTATCCTAAATTTAATACACTTAATAAACGGCTTAAGCTATGGTTGTCACTTAGGAAGTTTCTGAAACCCGGCAAAACTGTTTCTTGCTTCAATGGATCGAATCATCGCATTGCAGCAAGCCAATGGGAAGTGAGAAATTCGAATTACTGCCATTACGTTTCATGATATTTATTCAATCTTTATCGAGAGACTTCAGAGAAGTGCTGGGTTGATCCAAAATGATTCATATAGACGACGGAAAAAATAGTGAAACTCAATAAAGTGTCAACCCAATTCAAATTCCGGTCACGCATCTGCAGCGTGTTACTGCTCACTTGCCTTTCCTCTATCGCACTTGCAAGTAACCCTGCCAATCCGGAAAAAATTGTCAGGCAGGCTTTTGAAGCTGCAGATGATGGCTTTGATATGGCAAAAACGCAGAACTTCTATTCCGGCTGGATTGCCGAAGCCATTCTTGAGCCATTACTGAGCTATGACTATCTGGCACGACCGGCCAAACTGATCCCTAAAACGGTCGTCGCCATGCCTGAAGTGACTGAGGGCGGTAAGGTGTTTGTCTTCAAGATCATTCCGGGTATCTATTTTTCGCCCGATGCGGCCTTCAAGGGAAAACAGCGGGAACTCACCGCCGAAGACTATGTATACAGCTTCAAACGTATGCTGGACCCCGTCAACCGCTCACCGAACGCCAGTTTTATTGACGGAAAAATTGTTGGCATGGACGAACTTCAGGCCAACACAAAGAAGAGCGGAAAATTTGATTACGACATACCGGTCGCAGGTTTAAAGGCAATTGACCGCTACACGCTGCGCGTCGAACTCAAGGCGACGGACTATAATTTTCTGTATGTCGTGGCCTATGGCGTATTTGGCGCAGTGGCACGGGAAGTGATCGACACCTATGGCGATCAAACCGGCCTGCATCCGGTCGGCACCGGGCCGTACATGATTGAACAATACTCACCGCGCCACAAGATCCTGCTGACTGCCAATCCGCAATATCGCGGCTATACCTGGAACTTCACTTCCTCGGGCACGGCCTGGGACAATCAGATTGTCAAGGACATGAAGGGAAAGAAAATGCCGCAGGTGGGCAAGGTCGAGATCAACATCATTGAAGAGGAACAGTCTCGATGGCTGGCCTTTCAGGACAAGCAACTCGATATCGACAAAATGCCCCAGATTGCCGCGCCAACGGTACTTGATGGCGACAAGCTCAGGCCCGAGTTCAGCAGCCAGGGCATCACGATGGACCGGGTGGTCGATACGGGTATTGTCTATACCATCTTCAACATGCGCGACCCGGTAGTGGGTGGCTACAGCAACGAAAAAATTGCCTTGCGCCGCGCGATCGTCATGGCTTACAGCAATGCCGATGAAATTTCCAAAATGCGACTCGGGCAAGCGGTAAAAGCAGAGGCGATCGTTCCGCCAGGCGTGGCGGGATATGACCCGGCGTATCGCAGCAGCGTTGCCTACGATATACAACTGGCCAATAAATTACTTGATTACTACAACTATCGGCGCGGTGCCGATGGCTACCGCACACTACCGGACGGCCAGCCACTACTGATCAGAAAAACCATCGAGCCTACCGCTGACAGAAAAGTTTCCGCGGAAATTTTAAAACGCGGCCTTGATCAACTTGGCATACGCATTGAATTTCCTACCAGTAATTTCGCCGACAACCTGAAAGCCGCTTCTTCCTGCAAGCTCTCTATGTGGGGCGGTGCCTGGATGGCTGATTTTCCCGATGGCGAAAATTTCTTGCAACTACTGTACGGGCCTAAAGCTGGTCAGGGAAATCACGCCTGCTATGAATCGGCCGCCTTTGACGCCTTGTACCGCAAGGCAATCGCCCTTCCGCTTGGTGAAGAACGCAACAAGATCTACGGCCAGATGAGCCGTCAGATGGAAGCCGATACACCGTGGGCCTTGCACACGACACGAATCCGCAGCTGGTTGATCCGGCCATGGATCAAGGGCTATAAAAAGCACCCGATCTTGCATTCCGACTGGATGTTCCTCGATGTTGAGAAACACTAAGTTCATGAGCAGCGCGGCCAGCCCGTGCGCCAACGACCAAGATCTGGAATGAAAATTGCTTTCAGGAATTGGCACTAAGTTCCTGAATTCCTGAGTTCCTGAGTTCCTCAATTTCCGTGACTTTACCCTTAGTTCATTTGTAAAGAGAAGCAGATCATCATGAAGCCTATTTTCACCCGCCGTCAGCCAGCAACGGCCCGTCGCTTCCAACGCCTGCAGAATACTCTCCGGGGCATCGCAGCGATCACGATTCTGGCTCTGCTACCTTGTCATCCTGTGGTCGCAGCCAATCCGGCCAATTCAGCCGATCCCGATAAAGTATTGAAATGGGTATTTAACGTTGCCGAAACCGGTTTTGACCCGGCCGCAGCCCGTGATCTCTATTCCAATGGCGTCAATTATGCGGTTTTTGAGGCGCTGTATACTTACGACTATCTGGCTAATCCTGTCAAGCTGGTGCCACGGACGGCGGCGGAATTACCGGAAGTGTCGGCAGATCACAAGACTTACACCATCAAGCTGAAAAAAGGGATTTACTTCACACCCGACGCCGCGTTTCAGGGCAAGAAACGTGAACTGACGATGGCGGACTATATCTATTCGTTCAAGCGCCTGATGGACCCACGTCTGGCGTCCTCGCATTCCTGGCTCTTTGCCGGCAAAATTATCGGGCTGGACCAATTGGCCGAGCGTGCCGGCAAAACCAACAAGTTTGACTACGATACAAAAATCGCCGGCTTGGAACTCATCGACAAATATACCTTGCGCATCCATCTGACGCGGCCCGATTACAACCTCGGCCTGATCCTGGCACATACGCCAACCAGCGCAGTCGCCCGCGAGGTCATTGAAAAATATCAGGATACCCAGGGTCAGGTGATGTCCAATCCGGTCGGTACCGGTCCTTATCTGATGGCGCTGGATGAATGGGTACGCGGTTCCAAAATCGTTCTGCTGGCCAACCCCGGTTTTCGCGGCGAGATCTGGAATCATGAAGGTGGCCCCAGCCCTGAAGACCAGAAAATCATGGCCGCCATGAAAGGCAAGCGTATGCCCCAGATCGGCCGGATCGAAATCAATGTCATGATCGAGGATCAGTCACGCTGGCTGGCATTCCAGAATGGTGAGGTCGATATGTTCGAGCTTGAGGGACCGCTGGCGCCACAGGCACTGGACCATGGAAAACTGAAACCGGCACTGGCAAAAAAAGGCATACAGCTCTCACGCATCAGCGACCCTGAAGTCACCGTGTACTACTGGAATATGCAAGATCCTGTCTGGGGCGGGCTCAGCAAGGAAAAAATCGCCTTGCGCCGGGCCGTGGCGCTGGCGCATAACATCGCGGAAGAAATCGAGATCGTCTATAACGGCAATGCCATTGCGCTTGAATTTCCGATTCCACCCGGCGTGATCGGCCATGATCCCGATTATAAAAGCAGTATTCACTACAATCCGGCTGCGGCCAACGCCCTGCTCGATAAGTTTGGCTATAAAAAAGGCGCTGACGGTTATCGCACTTTGCCCGACGGAAAACCGCTCTCGATCAGGTATTCGGCACGCACCGGACCGGTAGGGAAAATGCAAACCGAAGTCTGGAAAAAAACCTATGACTCAGTCGGCATCCACATGAAAGAAGACCTGCTGCAATTTTCAGAAATGCTCAAGGCAGAAAAAAGTTGCCAGCTACAGACCCGTAACGCGCCATGGATTGCCGACTATCCGGATGGCGACAATTTCATGCAGCTCTTCTATGGCGGCAATATCGGTTCCAACAATAATGGCTGCGTCAGTATCCCGCAATACGACGTCTTGTATGTGAAGACGCAAACCATGCCAGCGGGACCGGAGCGTGATGTCCTGTACCGCAAGATGGCGCGCATCATGGAATTCAATGCGGCACAACTAGTCGGGTTTTCACGCCTTAGAAATACGCTGTCGCAACCCAAAGTCATCGGCTACAAGAAACATCCCATCATTTATGGTGAGTGGATGTACTTCGATGTCGAAAAAAACAAGTCGCCCGATTGATCAGCTCAGCTCAGCTCAGGGATCGGCCGATCGCTCGATAGTGATAGACACCAGAGTACCGTTACACGCCAAGTCCGGAAGCGATGCTGATAATCAAGGCCTAGTTTTCACTACCAACCCAGTTGTCACTTTTGAGAGTAACCAATGACCGCCTATATCCTGCGCCGCCTATGGCAGATGGCCCCCACCATGCTGGGGGTAATTCTGCTGGTGTTTTTCCTGTTCAACTGGGTCGGCGGTGATCCTGCCTATATTCTGGCGGGCAAAATGTCCAACCCCGAGCAGATCGCCAACATCCGTACCCAGCTTGGCATCGACCAGCCTTACTATGTGCAGCTGGGGATTTTCATCAAGCAGATCGTCACCTTTGACTTCGGCAATAGCTGGAGTACCGGCGAAGCGGTTTCGTCGATTCTTGGCAGCCGGCTCGGGCCTTCGCTGACGGTGCTCATTCCGCTGACCATCATTGAAACGGTCGTCGCCATTGCGCTGGCCCTGGCCATTGCCTTCAAGCGCGGCAGCTTCACTGACCGCGGCGTGATGATCGCCTGTACGGTGGGAATGTCGGTCAGCATTTTGGTCTACATCATCATCGGGCAATATTTCTTCGCGTATAAATTAAGCCTGTTTCCGGTCCAGGGTTGGGGTAACAGTTTTGCCGAGAACCTGTTCAAGTACTCTGCCCTGCCTATCCTGATTGCGCTGGCAGTCGGCGTGGCGCCCAACTTACGTTTATTCCGCACCTTTATTCTCGATGAGGTTAATCAGGATTACGTGCGTACGGCGCGCGCCAAAGGCGTCTCTGAACACCGCGTGAAATGGGTGCATGTGCTGCGCAATGCCTCCATTCCCATCATTACGCACGTGATGTCCAACCTGCCGGCCTTGCTGATCGGCGCTTTCCTGATTGAGCGTTTTTTCTCTATTCCCGGTATCGGGCGCGAAGTCATTCTCGCGGTCGAACGCAGCGACTTTCCGGTCATCAAGGCAGTCACGGTGTATGTGGCAGCCGCGACCATGCTTTTTAATCTCTTGACTGATCTGTTGTATCAGGCAGTTGATCCACGTGTACAGTTAAAATAGGGATCACCCATGACTACGACTAATACTGCCGTTTCACCGGGCTTGTGGGCACTTGCATGGCGCCGCTTGCGCGCCGACAAGGTGGCAATGATCGCCCTGGGAGTTGTTGCCGCTTTTCTGCTGACGCTGATTCTCTCGGCCAGCGGCATCATCGCGGCCGACTGGGAACAGGAAATCGGCGTGAGCTACGCGCCACCGGGTTTTATCGGTGCTGACGCGGGCGAAAAAGCTGCCTTGAAAGAGGAGGCACCTCCACCAGAAAATCCGCTTGATCCGCTCGCCCCTGTCCTGCGCGAACTACGCAAGGTACCCGACCGTACGATACCGGTCATCATCAACGACTATGGCATTGCCGATCCGCTGGCACAGGAGATGGGTGACATCTATACCGAGCTGGCAAAGACGGGCAAGGCGACCGTGCTGGAACGGCTCGATACGCTGCCATTCGGTGCCGACAAGTGGGGTCACGATATCATCAAGAAAACCATCAAGGGTGCAGAAACCTCGATTGTAGTGGGGCTGGTAGCGGCGTTTCTGGCGACCTTGCTGGGGACAATTTTCGGTGCCGTATCCGGCTATTTTGGCGGCCGCACCGATGATTTCTTCAACTGGTTCTACAGCATTTTTACCTCGATTCCCTACCTGCTGCTGATCTTGTCGGTGGCCGCTGTATTGCAGCAAAAAGGCATTACGACCATCATCCTGATTCTCGCTTTTACCGGCTGGACCGGGCCATTTCGCCTGATCCGTGCCGAGTACATGAAACACAAGGCGCGTGAATACGTCTGGGCTGCTGACGCCATCGGCGCTTCGCACCTGCGCAAGATGTTCATCCATATTTTCCCTAATGTCAGCCATGTGGCCTTGGTTCAGGTATCGATCCTGGTGGTGGGATTTATCAAGTCGGAAGTGATCCTGAGCTTTCTCGGGTTCGGCGTACCGGTCGGCGTGGTGTCATGGGGCAGTATGCTCAACGAGGCGCAGAATGAACTCATCCTGGGTAAATGGTGGCAACTGACTGCGGCAACGGCCGCCATGGCCGTTCTGGTTACGGCATTTTCATTGTTTACCGATGCCTTGCGCGATGCGCTTGATCCCAAGCTGAAATGAGGAACACCATGAATCAACATCACCAACAACCGGATCAATCGCCTGATGCACTGTCCGGACAACCGGCAGATCAGGCCACACCCTTGCTCAGGGTAGACAATCTGCGGGTGTCTTTTCGCCTCAATAAAAAGGAAAGCGTCGAGACAGTCAGGGGAATTTCCTTTGAAATCCCGCGCAATGCGACCGTCGCGCTGGTCGGCGAATCGGGTAGCGGAAAATCGGTCAGCTCGCTGGCGATCATGGGTTTGCTGCCACCGGAAAATTCATCCATCGCGGCATCGAGCAGTATTATTTTTGATGGCCGCAACCTGCTTGAAATGACGATCGATCAAAGGCGAGAACTGTGTGGCAAAGAAATTTCGATGATCTTCCAGGAGCCGATGACGTCGCTCAATCCGGTCTTCACGGTCGGCTTCCAAATTGCCGAAGTATTGCGCCTGCACATGGGCATGAACGCCAAGCAGGCCCGCAGCCGTACCATTGCCCTGCTCGAAGAAGTCGGCATTCCTGATCCAGGCAAGAAAGTCGACGCCTATCCGAGCCAGATGTCGGGTGGCCAGCAACAACGTGTGATGATCGCCATGGCCATCGCCTGCGAACCAAAATTACTCATTGCCGACGAACCGACAACGGCACTCGACGTCACGATCCAGAAACAGATCATTGACCTGATCGAGGCGCTCCGGGTGAAACACAAGATGTCGGTACTCTTCATCACCCATGATCTGGCGCTGGTGGGTGAAATCGCCGACCATGTCATCGTCATGCGCAATGGTGAAATCCGCGAAGCGGGCAGTGTTGAGCAGATTTTTGAGCGCCCCAAAGACATGTACACCCAAGCCTTGCTGCATTGCCGTCCGACACTCGACAGCAGGCCATGGCGTTTGCCGGTGATTGCCGATTTCATGAATGGTCAGGGTGCAAGCGCGGAGCAAAAACAGCGCCCGCGCGGGCTGACGGGCAAGGAAGAGATCGTGCTGGAAGTGAATAATCTGGGCAAGAGTTTTTATACCCGCGAAGGTTTTTTCGGCAAAAAAGAATTTCGCGCCGTCGACAATGTCTCCTTTAAGCTGGCACGCGGCAAGACCCTGGGCGTCGTGGGTGAATCGGGCTCGGGCAAGACAACCGTCGGCCTGACGCTGATGCGCCTGCATCAGGCAACCTCAGGTCAGGCGATCTTTGAAGGCAGGGATATCCTGTCGATGTCGAACAAGGATTTTTTACAGTACAAGCGCCGGATCCAGATTATTTTTCAAAATCCGTATGCCTCGCTCAATCCGCGTTTTACCGTCGGCCAGATTCTGATGGAACCGATGCACATCCATCGCATCGGTGCCAACGATCAGGAAAGGTCAAAGTTAGCCTACGCCCTGCTTGATAAGGTGAGTCTGCCGGCCGTCTCGTTCAACCGCTACCCGCATGAATTTTCAGGCGGTCAGCGCCAGCGCATCGCCATCGCGCGCTGCCTGACGATGCAACCGGAAGTACTGATCTGCGACGAGTCGGTATCAGCGCTGGACGTCTCGGTGCAGGCCCAGGTACTCAACCTGCTGCAGGATTTGCAGGAAGAATTTGCCTTGTCCTACATCTTCATTTCGCATGACCTGTCTGTAGTGAAATACATCGCCGACCAGGTCATGGTCATGCACCAGGGCAAAGTGGTGGAGTTAGCCAATTCCGATGACCTGTACCACCACCCGACCCAAGCCTACACCAAGGCCCTGCTCAGCGCGATTCCACGGGGTTTGCAGCATTAGATAAAAAATCAAGTAAAAGAGTAAGTGGAAGAGCTGCTGGAAAGTAGCTCTTTTACGCAATACTCCGAGTGGCAGAAAAACCCAACAAGCGACATAATCTGAAACAGGACCTGTCCAAACCTCAGGTTTTCGTATTGTCTCTTGCACCCAGATTCATTCATCCTTCTGTCATAAAGCCGCATCCGACAAAGTCAGTACATGCCCCTCTTGCGGCGGGCTACCACCTTCAAGCATTCTCAGATAGACGTCCTGTACGGCCGCTTCGCCGCTGCCATGCGTGACGTGCATCCAGGCTTTTTCTGGCGCTTCGGGTGACATGACCGGCTGCATGAAGTGATGCCAGGCCTGTGCCAGCCGGGTTTGTACGCCACCGGGGCCCCAGTCGACACTGCGCTTTTTGATCTGGGCTGGTGCGAAAAACAGGGTTGGCCGCGCACCGGGTAAATTACCGGCGCCGCTCAGCGCATCCCAGTGCGTGCCGCCGACGGCGCAGCTGTATTTCAAGTTGTCGTTGTAGTGGTGATGCAAGCTACTGCGCAACTCGCCGTTGCCCGCCATATCGACATACACCGCCGCTTCGCCGTTATCGAGCGTACTGACCTGATCGTACGTGATAACGCTATCGTAGATTCCGAGGCTCTCGACAAAAGCCTTGTTGCTGGCCGAGGTCAGGCCGATGATCTGGTAACTTTTTTTCTCGCGCAAGGATAGCAGGAATACCAGTCCATACGAGGTCTTGCTCGAGGCACTGGAGATCAATACTGTGCTGGCGTCAAAGAAGTGCTTGTCTTCCAGAAAATCATCAATCATGAACGAGGTGATGAATAGCGGTCGCAGCAGTACCTGCGCGTCTTCAGATTCCGGGGTGTAAGCAGGATCTGTTGTGGTACGCACATACTGGTTATACAAACCATGCATGGCCTGGCGGTGTTCAGCCCCATCGACAAAGCCGCTCTCTGAGACCCGCACCGGGGTGACGCTGACGTGCGAAGCCATCGGAAAATATCCGTAGAAGCGCGCGCCGACAGGAACGCCCTCCACTGCTGACTGCGTGACGTCAGC
>CANIFC010000091.1 GCA_947466695.1 Oxalobacteraceae bacterium
AAAAAACTGATGCACGGTAAAGCGTAGTGACTTAGTCGCCAAGTCCTTATTTCGGACAAAAAAATCCCCGCGAAGCTGAACTTCGCGGGGATTTTTTTGTCCGAAATTACGATGTGCCTATGAACGCTCGATCGCCAGGGCGACTCCCATACCGCCACCAATACACAAGCTGGCGAGACCCCGTTTGGCATCGCGACGTATCATTTCGTGAATCAGGCTGACCAAAATACGACATCCTGACGCACCGATAGGATGTCCAATCGCAATCGCGCCACCATTGACGTTAATCTTGCTGGTATCCCAGCCCATTTCACGATTGACGGCGATAGCCTGAGCAGCGAAGGCCTCGTTGATTTCCATCAAATCGAGATCTTGATGACTCCAGCCGGCTTTTTTCAAACACAACTGACTTGCCGACACCGGTCCCATACCCATGATGGACGGATCGACACCCGCAGAAGAATACGCCTTGATACGCGCAAGTACCGGCAAACCCAGTTCTTCGGCTTTTTTGGCAGACATCATGATAACCGCTGCCGCACCGTCGTTCAGGCCAGAGGCATTACCAGCAGTTACGGTACCGGCCTTATCAAAAGCGGGACGCAGGCTGGACAAAGACTCCAGAGTAGCGCCATGTTTGATGAACTCGTCGGAATCAAATACCGTCGTACCTTTCTTGCTGACAAGATCAAACGGAATAATCTCCTCTTTAAATTTGCCCGCTTTTTGTGCGGCCTCTGCCTTGTTTTGCGAGGCGAGCGCAAATATATCCTGATCTTCACGGCTGATGCCAAATTTCTTGGCGACGTTTTCAGCGGTAATGCCCATGTGATACTGATTAAAGGCATCCCATAGACCATCGACAATCATGGTGTCGACCAGTTTAGCGTCACCCATGCGAAAACCATCGCGCGAGCCATTCAATACATGGGGCGAGGCACTCATGTTTTCCTGCCCGCCAGCGATGATGATATCGGCATCGCCGGCCTTGATAGCCTGCGCCGCCAGATGCGTGGCCTTGAGGCCACTGCCGCATACTTTATTGACGGTAAAAGCCGGAATCATATTAGACAGGCCAGCACGGATCAAAGCCTGGCGCGCCGGATTCTGACCGACGCCAGCAGTGAGGACCTGACCTAAAATAACTTCATTGATCAAATCGCCGCCCAAGCCACTTTTAGCCAGCAAAGCTTTAATGACATGCGCACCCAGATCGGAGGCAGCCGTTTTTGCCAGTGAACCACCAAATTTACCCACTGCAGTGCGACCCGCAGCAACGATAACGACATCTTGCATTTGATACTCCTAAGTGAAAAGCCCGCACCATGCGAGCCTCGATATGCTTCCGCTACAGCTTACACCCGCCAGCTATTGCCTGCTTATTTATTGCTCGATTATTAATACTCAACAATATCAATTTTCATGAGATTTACATAAAAAAAGGCTCCTGCCTGAAGCAGAAGCCTTTTTATTATTCAAACCAGAATTTCTGGTTAAACTTATTTTTTCTTTGGTGTGACTTTGTCAGCAGCTTGAGTGAATTGCTGAGTAGCATTCGCTAAATTTTCTTCCAAAGTCTGAACAGCTTGCTTGGTTGTTTTTGACAATTGCTCGTAACCAGCATTGATGTTACCGACAACTGATTTCAATGCAGTCACTGCTTGCTCTGAGCCTGCTGGTGCATTTTTTGTCACTTCTTCGATCAGGGAACTGACTTTAGCGTTTGTTTCGGCAATGTGCGCTTCAACCGCTTTGGTGAATTCTTGCTGAGTTGCATTTGTGATGCTTGCCAGATGACGGCCGTACGCCAATGCTTTTTCAGCATTTGGTTTAGCTTGGGCTGTTGTCAGCGTGATGAATTCTTGTGGATCTTTTACAGTAGCCAATTGCTTTGCCGCTGCAGTACCTTCTTCAAAACTGGCTTTAGCAGCATTGACGTTTAAGGAAACGAATTGCTCCAAACCTTCAAACGCTTTTTTGTTTAATGAAGTCAGGGCGGCAAATTGCGCTTCGAGGCTGGCTTTAGTGGCGGCGATAAATTGTTCTGGTGTTGTGTACATAGCATTCTCCAATTGTGTAAAAATAATAATACGTGAATATTACATGGCAGTGATGTCTAAAAATTTACTTGAATAATGCACTGCAACTGATTCTATTTTACGCTTAAATTTTTTCGCGTCAAGCATTTTTGTGCATCGCACCAAATATTTTTATTACATCTTTTTTAATAGTAAATCTGGTACTTTATTTAGCCGAAAAGATGCTTCCATTACCAGCAGAGCTTTCTTGTTAGCCACGCCGCCGGCGTAACCGGTAAGCGCTCCGGAACTGGCAATCACCCTGTGGCACGGGATGATGATAGAGAGAGGATTACGTCCATTAGCAGCACCAACAGCCCGTACTGCCCGTGGATTACCAATTTGCCGCGCGATAGCGGCATAACTGGTGGTACTGCCAAAAGCGATATTTCTCAGTGCCTGCCATACGGATTGTTGAAATGCCGTACCCAGGGACAGATCCAGCGGCAGGTCGAAATCAACTCTTGTTCCAGCAAAATAATCATCTAATTGCTGAGCAGTATGTTGCAGCACGGAATAAGCATCATCACGCTGCCATTCTGCGATTCCCTTGAAATGGCGATGCTCTTCAAAATACACGCCAGCGAGACCATGGGGACTTGCAGCAAGGACAAGTTGTCCCAGCGGACTGGGATAAAGGGCAAAGATCATGCTCGCTCCTGAGATAAAGACTGCCACAATAATAACGCGGCATAGGAACGCCAAGGTGACCAGGATTGTGAACGCAGCAGCAATTCCTTTTCAGTCATCCGGGCCCCCACCGAACTTGCCGCCGCTTTTTGCAACCCCAGATCACCAGCGGGGAAAGCATCCGGATAGCGTAACGCTCGCAAGACAATGTATTGAGCAGTCCACTCGCCCACGCCAACCACGGTTTTAAGGTGCGTCACAAGGTCCGGCTGGCTTACGCCAATTTTATTATTCAAGCCACCTTCCAGTGTAAAGCGGGCTAAATTTTGTATCGTCGCTGCACGTGATCTAGGTACTCCGATCGTCGCTATTTCCTCGACAGGCAGTTGCGCCAGCAGCGCGGCGGAAGGAAAATGATGGGTAATACTGGGAAATGGCGTGGAAATTGTGTCACCAAATCTACTCACCAGACGTCCAGAAACCGTCGTGGCACCCGCAACACTGACTTGCTGTCCAAGGACTGCGCGGATTGCCAGCTCAAAACTATCGAACGCCCCCGGAACTCTCAAACCAGGAGAGTGTGCCATCTGCACGGCCAAAAGCGGATCTCCTTCAAGATGAGATGCAATGACCGACGGATTCGCTTCCAGATCAAATTGCTCCCTAATTTTCGATAACAAAGGCAGGAGCACCGGTGACAGGCCAGGTGAAACGCGCAGCGCCAGTTGCGCACGCTCAGGAACATGGTTAACCTGAACCCAGCCGGTTCTGCCTTCCAGCCGAACACTGCGCAAATAGCTACTCACGCCATTAACTTTTTCAATGGACTCCAGTCCTGCCATGGTACGCCCGCGAAGATAGCCAAGCATCGCATCCCAGGCATACGGCGGACGATAGGCAAGACGCAGAATGAGTCCATCGCCGTCTTCCCCGGCGCTACGCCTGATTGAGCCGGGAGTCATCCGATAACGTTGCTCAAACAATGCATTAAAACGCCTCAGACTGGTAAAGCCAGCAGCATAGGCGAGCTCTGGCATCGGCAAACGGGTTTCCTGCAAGAGTTTTTTAGCAAATAACAGACGCTGGGTTTGCGCCAGCTCTACCGGTGTCACACCAAATTCCTTCAAAAGGACGCGGCGTAACTGACGGGACGATAAACCAATCTGGAGAGACAGCTCTTCAACGCTGTTTTCGTTAAGCGCACCGGCACTGATTTTTTGCCATATTCCATATGCGAGGTTTTGCTGCAGCGCATAAGGAGCAAGTTCAGGTCGGCACCGCAGGCAGGGACGAAACCCGGCATACTCGGCGAGCGCAGCAGTGCTGAAAAAAAGGCAGGATGACGCACGTGGTGCCCTGACACTGCAAACCGGCCGACAATAGATCATCGTGGTTTTGACACCGGTAAAAAAGACGCCATCAAAGCGACTGTCTTTTGCCAATACCGCACGGTAATACGCATGCTCTTGCCCGGCAGCACTCTGATCACCGGAGGTGCGTTGGGATAAGGCTCTGAGCGGTGGTTTGGTTGCGGGCGCCATAAGGGGTATCGTAAAACTCGATTATGCTAAAAAGATGTTTCTTTATACGGCATAAAAGCCGACATTTCTCGCCATTTTCGGACAAGAGAGCAACCGTTCAGTTCTTTTTTTCAGCGCAACTAATATGACCTTGCGGAGAGACCTGTCTGTACAGACATGATTCTCGCTAGAAGCATTTCACGTTTTATTGAAAATTCGGCTACACTCGAACCATAAAAATTACTGTGTTCCATAACAAAATCTACTTTTTCCTCCTGAGAACACCATGCGTCAAAACTCGACACCTGATTTAAAAACCGTTCTGATCGCCACCGGCTTTATCCTGACCCTTGCGATGGGAGTGAGGCACGGCTTTGGTTTCTGGATGCAGCCAATTTCGCAGGCACACGGCTGGACGCGTGAAACCTATTCTCTGGCTATCGCGGTCCAAAATCTGATGTGGGGCTTGATTGGTCCGTTTGCCGGAATGGCGGTAGAAAAGTTCGGCACTACCCGTGTCATCATCACCGGTGCGTTCCTGTATGCCGCAGGCTTGCTCTGGATGGCCTTGGTTGACCAGCCAACCATGTTCATCGCCGGCTCAGGAGTGCTAATCGGTGCTGCACTGGCTTGTACCGCTTTCGGCGCAGTCAGCGGCATCATCGGACGTACCGCACCCGAAGCGAAGCGCTCATGGGCATTTGGTATTTCTGCCGCTGCCAGTTCATTTGGCCAGTTCATCATGATGCCCGTTGAACAACAACTCATCAGCCATAGCGGCTGGCAAACTGCGTTCTATCTATTGGCTGCCTTGGTGCTGTTGGTTATGATTCCCATGGCATTGAAATTACGTGAAGCGCCAGTGACTCATATCGATGGGCCGCAGCAAAGCATTATGGAAGCGATCCGGGAAGCCTTTTCCTACGGTCCCTTTCGCTTGTTGCTGGCGGGTTATTTTGTCTGTGGCTTCCAGGTGGTATTCATTGGCGTGCATATGCCCGCCTACCTCAAGGACAAGGGCATCATGGACCCGATGGTGGCTGTCTATGCACTGGCACTAATCGGACTGTTTAACATTTTTGGCTCTTACTATGCGGGCAAGCTCGGCGGCATGTTTCCTAAACGGTTTCTGTTATCGGCCATCTATATCAGCCGCACCACCGTCATCGCGATTTTCTTGCTGGCACCGCTGACGCCCTACTCGGTGTATATTTTTGCCGCTGCCCTGGGGCTGTTTTGGCTCTCAACCGTCCCCCTGACCAATGGCATCATCGCTGGTATTTTTGGCGTGAAGTATTTATCCATGTTGTCGGGATTCGTATTTTTTTCCCATCAGGTCGGCAGCTTTCTCGGCGTCTGGCTCGGAGGTTATATCTTTACCAAAATGGGTAATTACGATTTGGTCTGGATGATCACCCTGGCACTTGGCGTATTTGCCACTCTGATTAACTTACCAATCAATGAAAAACCGATCCTGCGCCAGCAGGCAGTTCCAGCCTGACATGAAAACCACCAGCACCCTTCGTCGTGTCCTGCTTACCGCACTGGCCGCGGCAGTACTGCTGCTCACCTTCGTCGCCTATCTGCAACCTTCGTTTGTGCTAGACCTTGCCAATCGTTTTATCCTTTGCTGATTTACTCAGTGATGCACAATCACTAAGTTAACGCATCACCCAAGCAACTACTGGCCCTCTTAAACCAGCGTTGGCACTTGCCTAGAGCCTTACATGGTACTTGAGACTACTCCGTCTATGAATTGCGTGGAATCTGGCGATAGCTTTCGGGCCACTGCGCACGCTGGAGCGCTATTTTGCAGGCGCGATGCACAAATATAATCCTTGTCAATGTGCCCAAGTCTGAAAACCGGCGCCAGATAAGAACTACCGACGGATACGAAAAAAGGAGCCTCAGCTCCCTTTCTCTCACTACAACGTGCCGGAAAATTTATTCCAGCTTCCAGACAAATTCCACTTTTGCAGACAGGGCTTCGGCTTTACCGTCCTTGGTTCCTGGTTTAAATTTGCAGAGGCTCAAGGCACTCACCGCAGCCTTATCGAGGCTCTTTGATCCACTCGATTTTTCGACTTTTGAATCAGTAACCTTACCGTCTGCAGCAACCATAAAAAGCATGCCGACGGTACCACTCTCTTCATTCATGAGCGCCGCCTTTGGATATTTCGGAGGATCACAAGATTTACTATCCATCACGGGTGCCACCTCAGCAGCAAAAGAAGACGCAGCAGCCAATAGCAAGCATGCTGAAGCAATGAGGGACAAACGAATTTTCATATTCTGGCTCTTTAGATGTAAAAATTAAAATTGGAAAGCTTAACCGGCATACTGATTCATGGTGTTCGCCTAAAATTCTTCCCACTCATCGCTACCGGAAGGCGCCACTTTTTTTTCACGCGCTTTAACTGCCGGGAGCGCTTTATAAGCAGCGGCCTTCTGTTTTGATTTTACTTGTGCCGGAACCTTTGTAGCCTGACGCAGCGGTATCGCCTCATTTTTAGACGGGACTACCCGCCCGTCAGAATCGAGCTTGAAAATGCTGACGACCTTGGCTAACTCGGCAGCCTGATCCTGCAAGCTCTGGGCTGCCGCCGCAGCCTGTTCGACCAGGGCTGCATTCTGTTGAGTCATACTGTCCATCTCGATAATGGAATGATTGATGGCGGCAAGATCAGAGCTTTGCTCCTGACTGGCGGAACTGATTTCAGCGATGATCTCGGTAACCTGGGTCACACTGGAAACAACCTCTTCGATGGTGACTCCCGCCTGACCAACCAATTTAGTCCCGATCGCCACTTTCTCTACCGAAATACTGATCAGGGTCTTGATTTCTTTTGCTGCCGCCGCGCTACGCTGCGCGAGGTTACGCACTTCCGACGCCACAACCGCAAAACCACGGCCCTGCTCGCCAGCACGCGCCGCCTCGACTGCCGCATTCAGAGCCAGGATATTGGTCTGAAAAGCAATGCCATCAATGACGCTGATGATATCGACGATTTTTTTAGAGGATTCATTAATGGAACTCATGGTATCAACCACCTGCGAGACCACCACCCCACCCTGGCGCGCGATCTCTGATGCCGTTGCTGCCATCTGATTCGCCTCGCGGGCATTATCCGCATTTTGCTTGACGGTCATCGTCAGCTCTTTCATTGAAGACGTCGTCTTCTCCAGTGAGCTTGCCTGTTGTTCGGTACGATTCGAAAGATCCAGATTACCAGTGGCGATTTCACTTGAAGCAGTGGCGATAGTATCGGTACCAATCCGTACCTGACCCACGATACTCACCAAGCTATCGCGCATAGCTTTCATCTCGACCAACAAGCTGGTCTCATCCCCCGGTCTTGTCTCAATCACTGCAGCGAGGTCACCTGCGGCGATCTGGCTCGCAATAAGGGCGGCGTAATCTGGCTCGCCACCTAATTGCCTTAGTATGCTGCGTGTAATAACAACGGCAGCAGCAATTCCGACCAGTAACGCAATACCGCCCAGCAGCAGCATCATGATTCGGGCATTGGTAAATTCCAGCTCGGCATCTTCAGCGACTTTGGTATTGAGCTTATCTTCCAGCACAACCATTTCGTCCAGCGTATCTAGCCATTTTTGCTGTACCGGACGCAATTTTCTGATGAGTGCAATAGTGGCTGTTTCAAGATCATTTGCCAGACCAAGCGCCTGCGCCTGGGCAGGTAAAGATTCAGCGGCAGCGGCCTGCTCTTTCAGCTTGGCCAGCAAGGTTTTTTCCTCTTCTGAGGTATCCGGTTCAGCGGCAAACATGGCGGCTAACTTTTGCTCCGCCTCGGCGTAATTTTTTGATTGCTCTTTTATTCTCGCCAGATCTCGCACCATATAGTCCGCTTCGGTGAGCAGTGTCAGGTTGCGCAAGGAAACCATACGGTCATAAACAATAGCGCGCATGTCGATTACCAAACGTCTTTCTACATTACTAACACTCACGATTTTTTCAAGCCGCCCCTGAATTTGCCCCATCCGGAAGATACCTAAGACCATAACGGCAATCAGAAGCACGAGCACCAGGGCAAAGCCGAGACCAAGGCGTTTGCCCACCTTCATTTTTGAAAAATTCATTTTTTGAGCAATATAAAAAATTTAAAAAAGGACTTATTTAACAATCAACATCCTGTTTTTTTATTACGGTGGTGACGCTTGGAATGAAAAATAAGCAAATGGTAATAAGTTAATTTTTGAAAATATAGCTTCTGCCAGGGACGACCGACTACGCTAGATTCATCAACGGGCCATGGAGGCTCACCGCTGAATTTTCGGCCTAGATTTTGTCAGCGTTTAGCTGTCACGAATTGTCGTTTTTTTATTGACGACATTTCAATATAACGTGCATATTTTTTAATGGCAAGATATTTCTTCAGTAACAACTCTACAAATTTTGACAATTTTAAAAAAGTCAGCTGCGCACAAAATTGTAACGAAATCTCGTTTGAAGTGTAGTAACAGATTGATGTAGTTTTTATTCAAAAAATGATTTTTTTTACCAACTTTTATTCGTCATATTTTAAGTAATTACTACGAATATTAATTATATATATTTTAAATAAGTTTTTACCATGATTAAAAATGAAATAAAAATTACAGTTGGCGCTACTCTTTTTTGTGTAGCTTTACAACAAAATATCAGGGGTATTTCTTTACCCGCGGAAGTTATCAATAAATAGGTCTGAGAAATAGGCCACCTTAAAAATATCATCAAGCGGTCGGAGTGCCCGCTAAATAGAAAAAATAATTGATGGTGTTTTACACGTAAATGCCGTTGGTCGTATCAATCGATTTAATTATCCTGTGAAAAAAAATTGCTCGAATTGAGTCATACAAAAGATCCGCAAAGTTAAAATTTGATGCGATCGCCAATTAATTTTTCAATTTTATCTTCACATATCGAAATTTTTAAAATCTCGTAAATGTTCAGAAAAGAAATTCCATTATTTAGTTGGTAAAAATATTCGTAGGTTCCGCCAAGACTCAAGGTCTATCAGTATTCTATTACCTGTAATAAAATTATCCAATGCTTAAGATAGCCGAATAATCGACTTCAATTTCAGGCAAAAAAAAACCACACAAGCTCATGATGTGTGGCCTTTCAAGCTAACTAAAAAAATAATTTCTATTTAAAGATACGTGCCTAAAAACTAATTTATAAAATTTTTTATTCAAAATAAATCACGATGAATAAGCCAAATAGACCGTCCCATCTGTGATGTGATTGATTAAATTAAAAATTATATGTTCCACGCAAATAATAAGTACGTCCGGTCGGATCTGTGTAGCGAGGATCGTAGCCAGCCTGGAATGTTTGTGTCTGATAACT
>CANIFC010000092.1 GCA_947466695.1 Oxalobacteraceae bacterium
GCCAGGGTGTGACTGGCCTGGTCGCGATGGATGGCGTCACCGAACTCCAGAAGCGCGCTTCGGAAGATATCATGTCGGCAGTCGGCGAGATCGTCTGGCTTGAGCGCGAAGACATGATGGACGCAGTGACTGCAGTATCGGGAAGTGGTCCTGCCTATGTGTTTTATTTTATCGAGGCCATGCAACAAGCTGCGCTGGAGCTGGGCTTGAGTCCGGAGCAGGGGACGCAACTGGCGATCGCCACATTTACCGGTGCAGCACAATTGGCAGCTGCATCGACAGAGCCGGTCTCGGTACTGCGCGAGCGGGTCACTTCCAAAGGCGGTACTACTTACGCCGCTTTGATGAGCCTGGAAGAGTCTGGTGTGAAGGAATCAATCATCACGGCGGTCAAGGCGGCAGCCTTGCGCGGCAAGGAATTGGGCGACGAGTTCGGGTCACGAGAATAACTGGCCGAACTCGCTGGAAAAATCGGCTTGCATGACTGATTCATTGGCGTTGCTTGTGAGCTTAAATTAGTCATGCTCGTCCGGTAACCCAATCTCACGCCTTTGCTTTTGCCGTAACTTGGGTACGATGCCGGACCATATTTTCCACGCTACCACTGCCGTTTTTGCCAGGGCCAGCATGCGCCTAGGTTTGACGATAAAAGTGGTCACCAATAGAGCCAGGCCAATTACCGGACGCGCCCTTATCCTGTCGACGATCTGTAATCCCAGATCCGCCAGCGACAAGGATTGTCTGGTTTCTTTGACGTACTGCGTCAGTAAAATGCGTTCCGCCTGGCTTTTTGCCAGCAGTGTCTGACGTCGAAGCTGAAGTTTTTCTGAGAGATTTGACATAGGATTAACGCTGTTCTTCAGCGTCACCTCGCAGGCTGATCGTATCTTTTCTCAGTTCTTCCAATGTGTAGGCCAGTAACCTTGGCTTGATACGCAAGGCCTGACGCAAGCGCCAGACCACGATCAGGGTAATGGCGGAAAACAGGAAAATGAGTGAGAAGAGTGTCAGCACCCGGTAGGTATCCCAGAAATGTGCCACGATCAGCAACACACTGAGCAGTACTGCCAGACCGGCGCTGAACAAGGCTACCAGTGACCAGAGCAGATAGGAAGAAAAGCGCGTCAGTTCTTCTTCAACTTCAACTGATATCAATCCCAGTCTGGTATGTAGAATGCCAAGCAATGTCGCTGCCAGCCGTCCTACCGAATCGACAATCGCCATCGCTTACTTGCGCCCGACCAGAAGTCCTACCAGCAGGCCAACGCCCGCTGCAATTCCTGCTGACTGCCATGGATTATCTTTGACGTAGACATCAGTCGCATGCGCCGCATCTTTGCCTTTGGTGACGACAATGTCTTCAATCCTGGCGATCTCGGTTTTTGCATTGCGCAGGGTCGACTCAAATTTTGATTTGGCCGACTTAAAACTTTCGCCTGTCGTCTGATCAGAATGCTTAAGCAATTCTTCCGCGTCCCTGATGACCTGATTGAGGTCGTACATTAATTTATCTTTGTGATTATCTGTTGTGCTCATGATGGTTCCGTTCTTCGGTTGTATCAATGGTTAAAAAAATCTACACGCCAAGTGTAAGCGTAATTCGCCAGCAATGTTTGCGAAAGGTCAAATCGGCTTTGAATAGACCTGATCTGATCTGTTTTTTCTTTTTTTAAACGTAGTTAGCGCAAGGCATAATCGAGCGCAATTCCACTAAAAATCGCACCGCCCAACCAGTTGTTATGCCTGAATGCGGCGAAGCAACTTAGCCTCTCGCGGGTCCGGATCAGACGGTAATGATACAGGGAGCAGGCAATGGCGACAGCCATCCCTAGCGCGAACCAGGCGCCCATGCCGAGTTGCCAGCAACAGTAGCTGATGAGTGAAAAGCTGAGTAAATAGCACAGCATGATAGCGAACACATCGTAGCGGCCAAAAGTGATCGCGGAGGTGCGGATACCTATTTTCAGGTCATCGTCTTTATCCACCATGGCGTATTCGGTGTCGTAGGCGATCGCCCAGAAGACGTTGGCGACGAGCAGGATCCATGCGGTTAACGGTACGGTGTTTTGTACGGCTGCAAAAGCCATCGGAATGCCGAAGCCAAAGGCGATCCCGAGATAAGCCTGAGGAATGGCAAAAAAACGCTTGAAGTAGGGATAGCTGGCAGCGATCAGTACGGCAAGCACGGAGAGTTGTTTGGTCAATGCATTCAATGACTGGATCAGGATAAACGAGATGGCTGCCAGCGCTGCAGCAAGTGCCAGCGCTTCCCAGCCTTTGATCTGGCCGGTTGTCAATGGCCGTCCTGCTGTGCGTTTAACGTACTTGTCGATATCCCTGTCTGCATAGTCGTTGATGGCGCATCCGGCTGAACGCATCAATATGGTTCCCAGCGTAAAGATGCCAACCAGTTTCCAGTCAGGCTTGCCGTCAGAGGCGATCCACAGCGCGGCTAAAGTCGGCCATAACAAAAGCAAGATGCCGATCGGTTTATCAAGCCGCAACAATTGAAAATAAAGAGCGAGACGAGTCAGGATTGGCGTCATGTGTGAACGGTGCTTTAAAAAATATCTGGTATAAAAAAGTAATCAATGAGGATTATAAGGCGTAAAGCCGAGACAACGGCACATGGCACATGGCACTACTCAAGGCATTCAAGTACAAGGGAAGACGGCCCTGTCATGAACTGCTGTTTTTACGCTTCATCAACGACTATTCCAGGAGAAAGAAGCTGCGCTCCGGCTCACCGCATGGAATACGAAATCGCTGTATGCCTTACATTCTGGTAGTGCGGGTTAATCAGCGCAGTGAGCACATGGTCACGCCACTGCCCGTTGATGCATAAATAGGCACTGGCATAGCCTTCAGTTTGAAATTTCAGACGCGCCAATAAGGCAGCGCTACGCAGGTTTCCGGGGATGTAGTTGGCCATGATTCGATGCAGCCCTTCATGCTCAAACAGGTGCCTGATCGCTGCTTGCAAGGCTTCGTGCATATAGCCTTTTCCCTCAAATTTTGCTGCAATGGCGTAACCAAGGTGGCAGGCCTGAAAATGGCCCCGAACGATGTTGCTGAAGTTGCAGAAGCCTGCCAGTTCCTGTGTGTCGGCAATAAAGATCGCCAGTGGCAGGGCGTTTCCGTTAGCCTGATTCCGGCTGCTTACTTCCAGCCTGAAGTGGCATTGCGTGAGGCCGTAAAAATCCTCGGTACGCAGCGGTTCCCAGCATGCCAGATGGTTGCGGTTTTCCAGCAGGTAGCGTTGCAGAAGTAAGGCATCGGCGCTTGTGAGCAGACGCAGTTGCAGGCGTACCGTTTCAATCGGTGTGGTCAGCAACATGCAGGCAAGTACCAGGCGCGGCAGCAGGACACGCGCACTTCGGCGTCAGTCCATTTGCAGAGGGGTGCGGTCATTGTTTATTGTGGACTGGCAGTTTCGTCGAGCATCGTCACACCGTGCATGCCGCAGGTAAGTACAGCCTGCCGTATTGCCTCAATGGCGGCCTGCCGCGTAAAACTTTTTCGCCATGCAATCACGACCCTGCGGTCCGGTACCGGTGCGCTGAACGGCAGATAACGCAACATGCCCTCTTTGGAATCAAGATTGCTCACGGACGCCATCGGTAATACGGTAATCCCGATACCGGAGGCGACCATGTGACGGATGGTCTCAAGGGAAGATCCTTCAAAGGTCCGGGTAATGCCATCGCCGGCAGTGGAAAAACGCGACATTTCGGGACAGACTTCCAGTACCTGATCGCGGAAGCAATGGCCATTTCCCAGAAGGAGCATGGTCTCATCTTTAAGTTCTTTGGCTGAGACCTCATCGCGTTCAGCCCAGGGGTGGTCCTTGGGCAGGGCGACGACAAACGGTTCGTCATACAAGGCCTGCACCATCATGCCCTGATCTGGCAAGGGTAACGCCATGATGGCTGCGTCAAGTTCACCCTGGCGCAAGAGCTCCATGAGTTTTACGGTAAAGTTTTCCTGTAAAACCAGTGGCATCTGGGGCACCTGCGTAATCATGGTTTTGACCAGCGCAGGAAGCAGGTAGGGGGCAATGGTGTAGATCACCCCGAGGCGAAACGGACCGGCAAGCGGGTCCTTATTTTGTTTGGCAATTTCCTTGATGGCAGCGGTCTGTTCCAGCACGCGTTCAGCTTGCGCCACAATTTGCGCGCCCAGTGGAGTCGTAGAAACCTCAGTGCCACCGCGTTCAAAAATAGTGACGCCTAGTTCATCTTCGAGTTTCTTGATTGCGACAGACAAGGTTGGCTGTGCGACAAAGCAAGCTTCTGCCGCATGGCCGAAATGTTTGTGGCGGGCTACTGCCACGATATATTTTAATTCTGTGAGTGTCATGCGCGTAGTGTGGCACAGACTGTGCTGAACGTCTGTACGCGCTGACCGGATATATTGAAAAAATGCGGAAAAACCGGGAGTATTGAACAATAAGTTGGATCAAATACCAGTCGTACGGCTAAAGCGACAAATACCGTCTGGAGTCTTGATGTCGTGCAGTTGTTATAAAAATAAAACTTAATAAGTTAAACGATGATCAGCGTACGATTCATTGATGGCGCTCCACAACGTGGTTACTGGTTAAACCCGGGCGCGGCGATATGGGGCGATTCTTTTTTAAGTAAAAGTATCCACCTGCTGCCTTGGTTTAGTTCAGTTTCTAGCCGGATCTTGCCACCAAAATATTTGCTCACGATGTTATAGACAATATGCATGCCAAGTCCGCTGCCGCCTTTTCCCATTTTGGTACTGAAAAAAGGATCAAATACATGGTGTGCGACGTCCTCGGACATACCCTTGCCGTTATCGCTCACGATGATTTCAACATAGTCATCGTCGACATCTCTGGCAGTGACACGAATCAGGCCCTCGGAACGTTCTTCGAGACCATGCAACAACGCATTATTAATTAAATTGATGCAAATCTGGCCTAGCGGTCCGGGATACGCATCCATGAGTATTCCTTCCGGAATATTCACTTCAAGCTGATGTGTGGTCGATTTCAGGGTTGGCCCGAGACTGAGAATGATTTCTTCAATCACTTCCCCAAGCACGAAAATACGCCGGCGTTCCGAGGTCTGGTCAACCGACAGTTCCTTAAAGCTGCCAATCAGGTGTGCGGCCCGGTTGAGATTGTTCTCGATGAGTGACATGCCTTCGAGGTTATGTTCGACGAAAAGATTAAGTGTGCTTTTCGTGATGCCCTGGGCCAGTGACTGCTTGAAGCCGCGTGCTTCATCATGCAGGGTGCTGGCAGTCAAGACCGCGATGCCGATCGGGGTATTGAGTTCGTGCGCAATGCCGGCAACCAGGGAGCCGAGCGAAACAAGTTTTTCGTTGCGGACCAATTCGTCTTTGGCACCTTCCAGATGATGCAAGGTCTGTGTCAGTTCAAGGTTGCTTTGCTCCAGTGCGCTGGTACGCTCCTGAACGCGTTTTTCCAGCTGGTTGTTGAGCTCAATATTGGTCACTTCAACCCGCGCAATATGGCTACCGGCATACAGGGCAAAAAACAGTCCCAGCAAGGTCGCCAGCGATGCCAGAAAAATGATCGTGCGCTCAATTTGTTGTGATGTTTTTTCTAGCGAGAGTGCCGCAGTCTGCAGGTTTTTTTCAGAATGTAAAAAAATTTCCTGTATTCCGCCACGGTCATCGCGGATATATTTTTTAAAGGGAATCAGCCGGTCGTCCGCCTGCCGGGACGAGGTAATTTTACCGGTATAAAAGTCCTGATAGAGGGCATTGACCTCCGCTTGATAACGCGTAGTTTCTCCGCTCATCGTTACGATATACGCAGCTGACTGGACCGGAATCGGCAGCTTTGAGAGCTTGTCGATATCTTCCAGTAAACGAGTGATGTAGATATTAAAACCAGCGTTTTCCTGACTGGGATGATCGTTGCGCTGGCTGTTAAATTCCCGGCCAAAAGAGATCAGCAGACTTTTTTCTTTTTGACGGACTCTGGCGATAGAAAAACGGACGTTTTGAGCGGCGATACCGATCGCGACTTCTTTATGTATTATTTCGTAATTAGCCTTGCGCAGGGTCGATACGCTATAAATTGCAAAGCCTGCGATTAAAATTAACAGGCTTAATAAAAGGCAGTAGCTGACGATTACTTTATTGGATATTTTAGTCATGATGTTGGCTTTTCGGTTCTTCACTTAACTGCCTTGCCAGCGATCTATCCGGGCTCCCACATGGTGCTGTGGCAGCCCGCTGCTGACCGGAAAAACGGAGCGGGTCGAGTTGCATGCATACAAGCATGCTAGCTCCCCCACGCTAAAAAAGTCAGATACTTTTTTATTATTGTTTTCCCATTGCCCTGGTCAGCTCATGATGCCCTTGTGCCAGTCCGCTTTCAGGGACGATTTCACCGTCACGATTTTTAACGCTGGCCAGTTGCTCTTGCAATTGCTCTGCCGCGTCGTCGCCCCGGCCTATCCATGTCCCTTGCGTCATGGTGATGTGCGCTGCCTCGAAGCTCCCTGCGCCTGCGCACAGGATGGTACGGGTGGGAGCGGTTTCTGCGGTCAGCACCAGCATGGCCGGTACGACGTCGGACGCTTGCAAGGCCTGGAGCATCGCTTCAGGGAACAGATTTTCGGTCATGCGGGTGGCTGCGGTAGGTGCCAGGCAGTTGACGCGGATATCTGATTTGGCGCCTTCGATCGACAAGGTCTGCATCAGTCCGACCAGTGCCATTTTGGCTGCGCCGTAATTGGACTGGCCAAAATTACCGTATAAGCCGGAAGAGGACGTCGTCATCAGGATGCGGCCGTATTTTTGCTCCATCATGATGGGCCAGACCGCCTTGCAGCAATTGACGGCACCCATCAGATGCACATCGAGTACCAGTTTAAAGTCGTCCAGTTCCATCTTGGCGAAACTCTTGTCGCGTAAGATACCGGCATTGTTAATCAGGATGTCGACCCGGCCCCAGGTATCCATGGCTTGCCTGACCATTGCTTCGACTGCGGCGAAATCAGTGACAGAGGCGCCGTTGGCAATCGCTTCACCGCCGGCATTTTTAATTTCCTGCACTACCGCTTCTGCGGCAGACGATGAACCACCTGAGCCATCCCTGGTTCCACCCAGATCATTAACGAGCACCCTGGCGCCACGTTTTGCCAGCGCCAGGGCATGTTCACGCCCAAGTCCGCCACCGGCACCGGTAACAATTGCGACGCGGCCTGTAAAATCAATGCTCATAATTTTCCTGTTCTGATTCATGGTTGAATTGGTCTGCTGCGCGACTATTCTAGCCTGATGTGACGACAATGGTCCTTATTTGATGGCCTTTGCAGCGGGAGGCGCGATCTGCGGCCCGACAGTGTCATCTGCGGATGATTGCTCAATGTCCCGCCGGCTAGCGCGCTTGTGTCTGGTCTGCCGCGGTTTATTCAAGTGCAGCTGGGTGCAAAATAGGGGTGGCTTCAAGACTGACTTCAATGATGCATTTGTTGATGTATTTAATGAGGTATTCCGGTGCTCGTCGAGGTGAATATCGTAGCTGGTCTGAAGCCATCAGACGTGTAAAAATTCTTCTTTTTGTCCCAGCCAGCGCTGCAGGTGCGCTTCTACCGTTGGCAAGTCGTGGGCCAGCAGTTCGATCGCCAGCTGACGTGCTTTATCCACCAGCCATTGATCGGTTTCAAGGTTGGCGAAACGCAGCATGGCTTCGCCGGACTGGCGTGCACCTAAAAATTCGCCGGGGCCGCGCAACTCCAGATCTTTGCGGGCAATTTCAAAACCGTCGGTAGTTTCGCGCATCGTCATCAGGCGTTGTTTCGCGGTGCCACCCAAGGGACCCTGATAAAGCAGCAGGCACACACTGGCGGCAGCGCCGCGCCCGACCCGGCCGCGCAACTGATGTAATTGCGAGAGTCCAAAACGCTCGGCATGCTCGATCACCATCAGGCTGGCGTTGGGTACGTCGACTCCGACTTCGATCACAGTCGTGGCTACCAGTACCTGTACGTCGTTACGGATAAACGCATCCATCACAGACTGTTTTTCAGCGGGCTTGAGCTTGCCATGCACCAGGCCGATGTGCAGATCCGGCAGGGCTTCGGTCAGCATACTGTGGGTCTCGGTCGCGGTCTGTAATTGCAGTGCCTCGGACTCTTCAATCAGGGGGCAAACCCAGTACACCTGCTTGCCATCCTGAGCTGCGGCATGCACCCTTGCGATGACTTCCTCGCGCCTTTGCTGATCCACCATGCGGGTGACAACAGGCGTGCGTCCGGGCGGTAATTCATCAATGACCGACACTTCCAGATCGGCATAGTAAGTCATCGCCAACGTGCGCGGGATAGGTGTGGCCGACATCATGAGCTGGTGTGGCACCTGTCCCTCCGCACCCTTGTTGCGCAGTGTCAGGCGTTGACTGACACCAAAGCGGTGCTGCTCGTCGACGATGACCAGGCCTAACCTTGAAAACTGTACGGTGTCCTGTATCAGTGCGTGGGTTCCGATGACGAGTTGCGCCTCGCCGGAGGCGATCACGCCCAGCGCCTGCTCCTTCTCTTTCTTTTTCAGGCTGCCGGTCAGCCAGGCTGTTGTTATGCCCAATGGGGCCAGCCACTGCGCGAGTTTGCGGAAATGCTGTTCAGCTAAAATTTCGGTTGGAGCCATCAGCACAGCCTGAAAACCATTGTCAATGGCTTGCACCGCAGCGAGTGCCGCCACAATGGTCTTGCCGCTGCCGACATCCCCTTGCAGCAGGCGCTGCATTGGAAATTCCTGTTTCAAATCGGTCCGTATTTCGGCCAGTACACGTTCTTGCGCCCGGGTCAGGGCGAATGGCAGATGCATTAAAAAAGCGGCGGACAACTGGCCGACCACAGGCAGGGCAGTGGCGCCTTTGGTCCGGCGTGCCGCCTGTGCCCGTTTGAGTGAAAGCTGCTGCGCCAGCAATTCATCAAATTTCATGCGTTCCCAGGCGGGGTGGGTGTGCTCGATCAAACTGTATTGATCGACTTCGGGAGAGGGGTTGTGCAATAGCCTGATCGCGCTTTCAAAGCCTTCCAGACCGAGCCCGGCAAGGACGACCGGGGGCAGGGTATCTTCCCAGCTGACTTTGCTGAGGGCTTGACTGATGGCCTTGCGCAGCATGATTTGCGAGACGCCCTCACCAGCGGGATAGACCGGAGTGAGTGCGGTTGGCAGGGCCGCGCCGGCATTGACCATCTTGTAGGTGGGGTGCACCATTTCTGCACCAAAAAAGCCATGACGCAATTCGCCGCGTGCGCGCACCCTTGCCCCAACCGCCATCTGCTTGGTCTGGCTGCCATAAAAATTGAGGAAGCGCAGTACAACTTGTGCCGTGTCATCAGAAATGGTGACTACCAGCTGGCGCCGCGGACGGTATTGAATGTCGCATTCGGTAATCACCCCTTCAACCTGTACCATGCTGCCACCGCGAAAGCTGGCGTCGCGCATAGGAACGATCTCGGTCTCGTCCTCGTAGCGCATCGGTAAGTGCAAGAC
>CANIFC010000093.1 GCA_947466695.1 Oxalobacteraceae bacterium
CGGTGGGTGATCGCCCTGGTCGAATCGAACCGCGCGCCCTCAAGCGAAGACCTAAACCCTACCCTCTACTGACCAAAACAAGGACTGCGGCACGGGAAGAAGTACGGAAAAATGGTCATCCGAAAAAGCTTAAGTAAGTGCCATTCGGAACAGACCGATAAATACGTGATGCTCTCGGGCTATCTCAATTACCGCCTGTGTCACCGTTTTGTCGATTCAGCCGGATCGCAGGTCGGCTATCTACCCTTTGATTACAAGCGCCTGAAATGGGCCGGATCGCATGACTGGAAGTGGCAGGCACTGGCGATCAGACGGCAATCGCTGCCCGAACTGGTTGCGCCCGGCACCCGCATGGGCGAAATCAGCGCCGCTGCCGCTGCTGCCACCGGTATTACAGCCGGTATGCCGCTGTTCGCGGCGGCTGCCGACAAGGCCTGTGAAGTGATTGGTGCGGGCTGCATGCTGCCGCATATTGGCTGCCTGAGTTACGGCACGACAGCCACCATCAACACCACCAGCGCCAAATATGTCGAGGTAACCCCGTTCATTCCGCCATACCCTTCAGCCATTCCGGGGTTTTATAGCACCGAGGTACAGATTTTTCGCGGTTACTGGATGGTCAACTGGTTCAAGGAACAGTTCGGTCATCCTGAGCAGTTCCAGGCGCAGGAACAAGGTGTCGTGACAGAAGATTTATTCGACGATCTGGTCAATTCCGTGCCACCCGGTTCCATGGGGCTGATGCTGCAGCCTTACTGGTCGCCTGGCATCAAGGTGCCGAGTCCGGAAGCGAAGGGAGCCGTGATCGGTTTTGGCGATGTGCACACCCGCGCCCATTTGTATCGCGCCATACTTGAAGGTCTGGCCTATGCCTTGCGTGAAGGCAAGGAGAAAATTGAGAAGCGTAGCGGGGTGGCGATCACCGAGTTACGCATCTCTGGTGGCGGGTCGCAAAGCGACGCGGCAATGCAACTGACGGCAGACATCTTCGGGCTGCCGGCATCGCGACCGCATGTGTATGAAACATCGGGTCTGGGTGCGGCGATTGATGCCGCTGTGGGATTGGGTCTCTATCCTGATTTTCCGGCTGCAATCAAGGGCATGACGCGTATCGGGAAAACCTTTTACCCGATCGCCGAAAATCAGAAAACCTATGACGCGCTGTACCGGAAGGTCTATCAAAAGATGTACACCCGGTTACAGCCGCTCTATCTGGAAATTCAGAAAATTACCGGTTATCCGCGCATGGAATAAGCGTTCGGATTCTTGTGATCACAGGCAGAGTGTCGGGGCCGGTATGGAAGTGGTGCTAGCGTTGTTGCTATACCAGTGCAGCGAGCTGCGCCAGATAGAGGGACTGGGCTTTGACGTTAAAGCGGGCGCAATAGGGATTCATGAAACCGTGACCGGTGTGGCGCACCAGCTCGGCCTGATGTCCGCGTTGGCGTAATTCACTGGTCAGCAGTGCGGCATCAAATGCCACTTCTTTTTCGGCGAAAATCAGCCGCACCGGACAGGCTGGCTGCAGGTCGAGATGGTCTCGGATACGCGAGCCGTAAAACAGGATTGCACTTTGTAATTGCGCTGCCTCTGGAATGACGCTCGAAAGCCATAAGGCGCTGGCGCCAACACTAAAGCCGATCGCCATCTTCCATGGTTGAGGTGAGCGGGCTTCACCGGCATGAGATTCTTTCCCTTGCAATAGCGCGCTGACCTTGGCCGAATAGCGAGCGACGCCACCTTGTGCCAAAAATGCATGATGGGCCTTTTGCTCTGATTGGAAATAGTGCGCCGGATCATCGAAGGGTGAAACCACGACACAAGGGCCAGCCAGGCTGCGTACCAGGCTGGCAAC
Organism: Oxalobacteraceae bacterium; assembly: GCA_947466695.1. Classification (GTDB taxonomy): domain Bacteria; phylum Pseudomonadota; class Gammaproteobacteria; order Burkholderiales; family Burkholderiaceae_D; genus Undibacterium. The sequence goes on from CANIFC010000093.1 coordinate 1,856, forward strand.
TGCCGGGGTGGCGCCAAAGACATCGGTGGCGATTAAAACTGTCATAAAAAATACCGGTGGTCCTGTAAACTGAGGCACTAAGTGGTCATGGGGCAAGGAGCGCGCAGGCTACAGGAGATTGCCGGTAAATTCAAGCGCAGGGAAAAATCGACCATCGTCGAATTATTTGAGAAGTCGGTTCTTTGATGTTTGCTTATACATTATTATGCTAGAAGTTTTTTTGCTGATGAGTTGAACTTTCGCCAAGTTAGTTGCTCTTATATAAAATTAAAATTTCGGAGATCTCACCATGTTGCGACCCAGCTTGCTTATTCTGGCCTTGATACTTGCCCTTACGCTAGGCGTGACCGCCTGCAGCAAAGGTGCTGGCAACGGCTTATCGGATGCCGAGAAAAAGGCCAAAGCGGCGGCAGAGCGGCCGTTGCAGGTTACTGCAGAGGATTTACTGACTATCCGCAGCAGCGCACTGGCTTCCGGGCCGGTGATCACCGGTTCGATCCAGCCCGAGCGCCGTGCTGACTTGCGCGCTGAAGTCTCTGCGATTGTCCTGCAAGTGCTCAAGGAAAATGGCGAGCAAGTCAAAAAAGGCGATCTGCTGGTGCGTCTCGATGACACCGCTATCCGTGACATGATGACCTCGGCTGAAGAGGCCGCCCGCGTATCGGGCCAGTCCTTTGAGCAGGCCGAGCGCCAGTTTCAGCGCAACAAGACCTTGCGCACTTCCGGCATGACCTCGACCCAGGCGCTGGAAGACGCAGAAATGCGGCGCAACAATGCACAAAGTGATCTGGTCGCGGCGCGGGCAAAAACTGTCCAGGCGCGTCAGCAACTGCATCGCACCGAAGTGCGTGCACCGTTTGACGGTATTGTCAGCGAGCGCAAGGTGTCGGCCGGTGATACCGCCCAGATCGGCAAGGAACTGGTCAAGGTGATTGACCCGTCCAGCATGCGTTTTCAGGGACTGGTCTCGGCCGACAAGATCAATAGCGTCAAGCCCGGGCAGGCCGTTAATTTTCGTATCAATGAGTATGAGTCGGAATTTACCGGCAAGGTGAAGCGGGTAGATCCGTCTGCCAATGTCACCACGCGCCAGGTTGAGGTGATGGTGGAATTTAGCGCTGGCACGACTCAGCCGCGGGTATCCGGCTTGTATGCGGAAGGCCGGGTTGAAGCTGGCAGTTCTCAGGGTCTGACCATTGCCAGCGCAGCGCTGGTGCGTGAGGGCGACAAGTCCTATGCCTGGCAGTTCAAGGATGGCCTGTTACAAAAAGTGACTCTTGAAATCGGTGCACGTGATCCCCGTCGTGGCGATTATGTGTTGCGTCGCGGCCTGATCGACGGCGACCAGATCATCCGCCGCCCGACGTCAAGCCTGAAGGATGGCCAAAAAGTGACAATGACGGCAGCGGCTAAACTGCCGGCCTTGTTGCTTAACGCCAGCGTACCAGTGATTTCCGCAACTGCAACCCCACCGGTCGCTGGAGAATAAATCATGTTCTTGTCCGACTTCAGCATCAAGCGTCCGATTGTGACGATCGTCCTCATCATTTCGATGATGTGCCTGGGTATCCTGGCGTTAAAAAAATTACGCGTCAATCAGTTCCCCGATGTAGAACCTCCGGTTCTGGCGATTAATATTCCTTATCCCGGTGCCTCGCCGGAAACGGTTGAGCGTGAAATTATCGGACGGATTGAAAAATCACTCCAGAGCATTTCCGGTGTTGACCATATCTATGCCGATGCCAACGAAGGTGGCGCCAGTATCTGGATCGTGTTTAATTTTAATAAAAACATGATTGAAGCGACCGACGAAGCGAGAAACGTCATCGCGGCAGTGCGCTATAAATTACCAATAGAAATGCGCGAACCTATCCTGCAGCGGATTGATCCCTCGGCACAACCGGTCATGAATCTGGCCTTGTTTTCAACCACTCAATCTCATGCTGAGCTCTCCCGCTTTGCCGAGGATGAACTGTCAGACCGGCTGCGTGCGATTGATGGTGTCGCCACCGTCAACGTCGGCGGGGCGCTGAAACGCGAGTTGAGCATCTTGCTCAAGGCGCAAAAATTACGCGAATATAACGTGTCGGTGAGTGAAGTGGTCACTGCCTTGCGCCAGCAAAACACCACCGCACCGGTAGGAAAAGTACGGGGTGCGCTGGAAGAGCAAAGCATACGCCTGGTCGGCCGTATTGAATCACCGGCAGAGTTCGAGCAGATCGTGATCAAGCGCCGCGGGGATGAAGTCGTCCGGCTGGCCCAGGTCGCGCGTATTGTTGATGGATTTGCCGAGCGCAGTGATGCCAATATGCGTAACGGCAATACCAATGTCGGGCTCTATATCACCCGCACCAGAGACGCGAGTACGGTCGCGCTGGCGGTCAAGGTGCGCAAGGTGGTTGAGGAAGTGAAAAAAACCTTACCGGCAGGCAGCCATCTGGAAATTTCAAAAGACGGTGGTAAAGACGCGGAAAACAGTCTCAATAATGTGATCGAGGCGCTCATTATCGGTGCCATCCTGACGATCATCGTCGTGTATGTCTTCCTCAATTCGTGGCGCTCCACCCTGATTACCTCCTTGAGTTTGCCAACCTCGGTGATTGCCGCGTTCATTGTCATCTGGCTTTGTGGATTCAGCCTTAATTTCATGTCCCTGCTGGCGCTGTCGCTGGCCATCGGCGTGTTGATTGATGATGCCATTGTGGTGCGTGAAAACATCGTACGCCACATGGAAATGGGTTCGGACCGCCGCACTGCCGCCATCAACGGCACGCGGGAAATCGGCATGGCGGTGACGGCAACTACGTTTTCCATTATTGCCGTTTTTATTCCGGTGGCGTTCATGCCCGGCGGAGCGGGCCAATGGTTCAAGCCGTTTGCCCTGACCGTCGCCTTTTCCGTGCTGGTCAGTTTGCTCATTTCTTTTACCCTCGACCCGATGCTGTCGGCCTATTGGGGTGATCCGGTCGGCTACCAACATAAAAAAAAGCGCGGTTTGAGCCTGTGGCTCTCTAAATTTAATATCTGGTTTGATCATCAGTCGGCTCGCTATAGCGCGATTATTGCCTGGGCCTTGCACCACCGCATCTGGATGGCCCTGATTGCCGTACTGGCTTTTGCGGGGGCGATTTTAGTGCAGGTCTTTTACGGTGCCTCGAGTTTTCTGCCGGTTGTCGACAATGGTACGATCATGATCGACGTGCGTACGCCTTCGAGTTCCAGCCTGGAATATTCGCGCCTGAAAGTGGAGACCGCCGCAGCGCTGGCGCGTACCTTACCCGAAACGATCTCGACCGACAGCAATGCCAATACCGGCGGCGGGCGGCTGTACGTCAAGATCGGCAAGAGTAATGAACGAAAGCGTAGCGCAGCCGAGATTGCCGCCAACCTGCGTGAACTGGTGAGCACGGTCGCTGGTGCCGAATATGTTGTGCTTGACGATCTCAATAGCGGTTCCAAACCGGTGGAAATACGGTTTTCAGGTCCGGATTCGCGCAAGCTGATGGAGATCACCACTGCGTATATGGAGAAACTCAAGACCGTCAAAGGGGCAGTCGATGTCGGCTTGTCTGAGAGTGAGCCAAAAGACGAGTTGCAAATTGAGCTCAAGCGTGGACTGGCCAACTCGCTGGGCATCTCGGTCAACGATACAGCGCAAGCCCTGCGCGTTGCTTTTGCCGGGGTTGAAGTCGGTGACTGGGTTGACCCGACCGGGGAAACGCGTGATGTTGCGGTGCGCCTCGACCCAGCGGATCGCGTGAGTGCCGAAAATATTGAGCGCTTGCCGATTGCCGTCAACGGTGGCGACCAGATGGTGCCGCTCGATCAGATTGCCCGCATCATCATGAGCAAGGGGCCCTCGCAGATCAAGCATGCCGATGGCAAGCGCATGATTGCGGTGTCTGCCAATGCACAGGGACGTTCCGCCGGCGAAGTGACGGCGGACGCGGTGGCGCTGGCAAAGTCGATCGATTTTCCGAAAGGCTACGGGATTGAACTCGGTGGCGCGTCGCGTGACCAGCAAGAGGTCTTCGGCGCCATGCTGACGGCCCTGATCATGGGTATCGGCCTGATGTACCTGATATTGGTCATGCAGTTTAGCTCCTTCACGGCACCGTTGCCTGTGATGCTGTCCTTGCCCCTGAGTCTCATCGGTGTGGTACTGGCATTAAAACTGACTGGTGGCTCACTTAATTTGATGAGCCTCATTGGCGTGATCATGCTGATGGGACTGGTCGCCAAAAATGCCATCTTGCTGCTTGATTGCGCCCGCAAGCGCGAAGCGGAAGGCTTTGGCCGCGAAGACGCGCTCATGTACGCCGGCCGCATGCGCCTGCGGCCGATACTGATGACCACCTTTGCCTTGATCGCCGGTATGCTGCCGGTGGCAATTGGCCTTGGTGAGGGCAGTGAATTCTATCGTCCGATGGCCGTTGCCATTATCGGTGGCACCATCACCTCGACTTTCCTGACCTTGCTGGTGGTGCCGACTTTTTACGACAGCATCGAGATTACGGTCGAAAAGATGGTCGCCAAGTTCAAGCGCCGTGCCTTGCGCTGGAATGTCGTACTGGCTTTTTTCATGACCTTGCTTGAAGCCTTGCTGGCCCTGACGTTCATTCGCCTGTTCTATCGCCTGCTTAAAAAATTATTCTTGCGTGTCACCGGACGCAAGCAGGTCGCTCCGGCCTGACCGGTTTCGCTCCGGCCTGACCGGTTTCGCTCCGGCCTGACCGGTTTCGCTCAGGTCAGGTGATCTGGTGCTTGACTGAAACGCATCAAATCGGGATACTTCTTTCACTGCTGTAACGGTTCTACCAGATCCGTTACAGCAGGTTCATTCAACGTCATGATGCGATGGCCTTATCGAGGGCCATTTGTTTATTGTGCGATCAGAAAATTAATCCGGAGAGACCGATGAGTCACACCATCGCTAGCACTGACAAAGCTGATCAGGCAAAAATGCCGCGTCAAATTCCTTACATCATCGCCAGTGAAGGATGCGAGCGTTTTAGCTTTTACGGTATGCGTAATATCCTGACCGTCTTTTTGATGACCAGCCTGTTGCTGTCGATCCCGGAACCGCTGCGCAAAGGGATGGCCAAGGAAATCTTTCATACGTTTGTCATCGGGGTGTATTTTTTTCCCTTGCTTGGTGGCTGGCTGGCCGACCGGTATTTCGGTAAATACAATACGGTGCTCTGGCTGAGCCTGGTGTATTGCGCAGGGCATGCCTGCCTGGCGCTCTTTGAAGACAACCGCAACGGGTTTTTTACCGGGCTGTTTTTAATCGCTCTCGGTTCTGGTGGTATCAAGCCGCTGGTCAGTTCTTTTATCGGTGACCAGTTCGACCAGAGCAATCGCTCACTAGCGCAAAAAGTGTTTGATGGCTTTTACTGGATCATTAATTTCGGCTCCTTTTTCGCCTCGTTGCTGATGCCCATTTTTCTCCAGCAGTTTGGTGCCAGTGTCGCCTTCGGTATTCCGGGCATCCTGATGTTCATCGCGACGATCGTGTTCTGGCTGGGACGCAAGCGCTATGTCCACGTCGCCCCGGTTGCCAAGGATCCGCATTCGTTTCTCAATGTCATCAAGAGTGCCTTGCTGACAGATAGCGCGGGCGCAGGCGCTGCCCAGGGTCGTGCCGGCTACTATCTGGCAATCGCCGGTGCCGCGCTGGCGCTGACCAGCTTGGTGCTGATTCCTCAGATCGGTATCGTTGCTGCGCTGTGCCTGGCGCTGGTGCTGGTGATGGGTTTTGGCGGTATGGGCGCGTGGATGCAACTCGACCGCGCCCGCGCCATGCATCCCGCTGAAGCGGTGGACGGCGTACGCTCGGTATTGCGCATTTTGGTCTTGTTTGCGCTGGTGACACCGTTCTGGTCGCTGTTTGATCAAAAAGCCTCGACCTGGGTCTTGCAGGCAGACCAGATGACCAAGCCAGCATGGTTTCAGTCGTCCATGATGCAGGCCTTGAATCCGATGCTGGTGATGCTGCTGATCCCCTTTAATAATCTGGTCCTGTATCCGCTGCTCAAGCGGATCGGGGTCGAACTGACTGCACTGCGCCGCATGGGCATGGGGATCGCTTTTTCCGGTATCGCCTGGATTGTGGTCGGCTTCATGCAGCTGGCCATTGATGGCGGTAATGCGCTCGATATCACCTGGCAGATTCTGCCGTACGCCTTGCTCACTTTTGGTGAGGTGCTGGTCTCGGCGACCGGGCTGGAATTTGCCTACAGCCAGGCGCCGCTGGCAATGAAGGGGGTGATCATGAGCTTCTGGAATTTGTCCACCACGATCGGCAACCTGTGGGTGTTGCTGGCCAATTCCAGTGTCAAGAGCGAAGCGGTGAATGCACACATCGCCACCACCGGGATGAGCGTGACGGCCTTTCAGATGTTTTTCTTCGCCGCCTTCGCGCTGGTGGCAGCACTCGCTTTCGGGCTCTATGCGAGAAGCTACCGTATGCTTAATAATTACCGGCAGAGCTGATTTCAGGCCGCAAACCAATAAGTCCGCATGAGGTCTTTCGAGACGCTCAGGCGGGCTCTTTTCGTTGTTTTCGTTGTTTTTGTTGTTTTCGTTGTTTTCGTTGTTTTCGTTGTTCGTGGCTAGTGCAACGGGCGGTCAATTTCAGACCCGGCACAAGAATTTGCCTCGTTGAAAAACAACATTCTCTTCGCTGCATGCATCTTGTGGTCATTTGTTCAAAGAGTTTTTTTCAGATGCCAGTTTGTTAGCGTAAGATGCTACTGTCATTAAGGCAATTTCTCAGGATGGTAAATTAAAGTAAAGTGCGTGATTTTTTCGCTACCTATTCTTTTTACTCTCATTTTCTGAAACAAGAGGCTTATATGGTTTCGGACTCATTCTACAGCTCCGTATTTCATCTGATGCCGGCAGCCATCGTGATTGTGGCTGATGGAAAAATTGTGTTTTCCAATCCCGCTGCGCTGGTATTACTTGAGGCCGGGAACCGCTCTCAAATTATCGGACACACTCTGGCAGAATTTGTCCATCCGCTGGACCGGACCCGCTCCGAGCAACGGCTCAACAAGAGCGGCTATGAGTGGTCCAATGCCCCGGCACAGTTTCGCCTGCGCTCGGTCACCGGCGCAATGAAGATGATACTGGTGGCCAGCAATCCCATCAATTACGAAGGCAGGGAAGCCATCCTGCTCAATGGCATGAACATGACAGAACATGCAGAGATTGGCGAGCAGCTGCTGGTCAGCGAGCAAAATTTTCGCCGCCTGTTCGAAAATATGCAGGATGTGTATTACCGTACCGATGCCTTTGGGGTAGTGCAGATGGTCGGGCCGGGCGTACTCAAGGTGCTCGGCTACGCGCCAGAAGAAATTGAGGGCAGGACTGCCGAGGCTTACTATCCACATAATTCAGACCGTGATGCGCTAAAAAAAGCCATCAGTGAAACGGGAAAAATCTCGGATTTCCCCGGCCAGATGGTCAGGAAGGACGGCCGTATCATCGACATCTCCATCACCAGCAGGGCTATTTTTGATGAAGACGGTGTCTTCGCCGGCGTTGAGGGCATCTACCGCGATGTCACCCATCGCAAAAACCTTGAGCGCGAGTTACAGCGCCTGGCAACGACCGATAC
>CANIFC010000094.1 GCA_947466695.1 Oxalobacteraceae bacterium
AAAACTGCATGTTGGTTTTGCCTGTTTAGCTGTAAAATTCATGAAAGTTTAGCAAACCTCTATAGGATACCCCGATTATGACCAACGTAAGCGACATAGAAATCGAAGCCGTCGATAAACTGGCAGGTGTTGCGCCTGAAATTAAGGCAGAGATTTTAGCTGAGGCGCTGCCTTATATCCGTAAATTTCATGGCAAAACGATTGTTGTGAAATACGGCGGCAATGCCATGACGGATGAAAAACTCAAGCATGGTTTTGCGCGCGATGTCATTTTACTCAAGCTCGTTGGCATGAATCCTGTTGTGGTTCACGGCGGTGGTCCGCAGATCGACAATGCGCTCAAGAAAATTGGCAAGCAGGGTACCTTCATACAGGGAATGCGTATTACCGATGAAGAAACCATGGAAGTCGTCGAGTGGGTGCTGGGTGGTGAAGTGCAGCAGGATATCGTCATGCTGATCAACCATTATGGCGGCCAGGCAGTGGGTTTGACGGGTAAGGATGGTGGTTTGATTCGCGCCCGCAAGATGCAAATGCCCGACCGTGAAAGACCGGGCGAATTCCTTGATATCGGTTTTGTCGGGGAAATTGACGCCATCAATCCGGCAGTCGTTAAAGCCTTGCAGGATGATGCATTCATTCCCATCATTTCGCCCATTGGTTTTGGCGAAGACGGGCAGGCTTACAACATCAATGCGGACGTCGTGGCGGGCAAGATCGCTGAGATTTTAAAAGCGGAAAAACTCATCATGATGACCAATATCGCCGGAGTCCAGGACAAGCAGGGGAATCTGGTGACTGATTTGTCGGCTCGCGAAATTGATGAGATGTTCGCTGACGGTACTATTTCCGGAGGCATGCTGCCAAAAATTTCTTCTGCACTTGATGCCGCCAAAGCCGGCGTCAATACGGTACACATCATCGACGGACGAATTGAACACTCGCTGCTGCTGGAAGTGCTGACCGAGCAGGCGTTCGGCACCATGATCCGTAGCCACTAGGCTACCGGAAAAAACGTTCATCGCAGCTTCATGTCATGGAACGACGGAGCTTTACCTGGTACGAAAGAAAATAATATTTTTTTCACCCGGAGCTCCTGAAAAGCCGTGACCTGATGTGGCGGCGTTCATTGTTTAACCTACTTATACCTTCATGACGTCTCGCTCACCGATTTGGCTATTTGATCTTGATAACACCTTGCATGACGCAAGCCACGCTATTTTCCCTGCCATCCGCGTCAACATGAATCGCTATATGGCGCACTTGCTGGGCGATGGAACCACGCCGGCTGATGCCGCCACGGTGAATGCCATACGGCTGCAGTATTGGCAGCGTTACGGCGCCACCCTGATGGGCCTGGTAAAGCATCACGGCGTGCGTAGCGATGAGTTTTTGCATGAGGCGCATCTTTTTGATGACCTGCCTTCCATGATTCGTGCGGAGCGGGGTCTGGCGCGATTGTTGGCGCGTTTGCCGGGGCGAAAAATATTGCTCACCAATGCACCAAGAGCGTATTCGCATCAGGTTCTGCGGCACCTGGGTTTGCACCGGCATTTTTTTCAGCACATTCCGATTGAGGCCATGCGGGTTCATGGAAAACTACAGCCCAAGCCATCAGCCCAGTTTCTCCGCAAGCTGCTTGGCACCCACGGTGTCGCTGCACGTGACTGCATTTTAGTGGAGGATACAGTCGCCAACCTGCGGGTGGCAAAGCAGGTCGGGATGCGTACTGCCCTGGTGACCAGATACACCCAACCGGGCCTGCATAAAAATTCTGCCGCTTGTGTTGATGTCAAAGTAAAATCGGTATTCCATTTGGCGAGACATGCCTGCCGCCTGTATCGCCTTCCACCCTGAGTGTCATTCCCGGAATACGTCGTGAATGACATTAAGGGTTTTCTAGTAAAGTAAATTCAACACATGGCAACTTCCAAACCCGGCGAGCGCAAGCTTCAAATATTACAAGCTCTGGCATCAATGCTGGAGAATCCTAAAGGGGAGAAAATTACTACTGCAGCGCTGGCAGCAAAAATTTCGGTTTCCGAGGCCGCCCTGTACCGTCATTTCGCCAGCAAGGCGCAGATGTTTGAGGGCCTGATTGAATTTATCGAAACCTCCGTGTTTGGCCTGATTAATCAGATTACCCAGCAACAGGAAAATGGCATCTCGCAAGTCCAGGCGATCACGCTCATGCTACTCAATTTCGCCGAACGTAATCCTGGCATGACCAGGGTATTAATCGGTGACGTTCTGGTCAATGAGGATGAGCGACTGCAGCTACGCATGAATCAATTCGTTGACCGTATCGAAATGGCCTTGAAGCAGGCATTACGTCAGGCGGTGGTGCAAGGAGATATGCATGAAAGTGACGTTACCAGCCGAGCCAGCCTGCTGAGCAGCTTTGTGGTCGGACGCTGGCACCGGTTCGCCAAAACAGGTTTCAAGAATTTACCTGGCGAGCAGGCTACTGCGCAGATCGCGCAACTGTTACGCTAATCTGATGCGGCAGCTGTAGTCGTTTTTTGCGGCATAAACATCAGGCAGGAGTTCTTGCCGCGGGCCTTCGCCTGTTTTAGTGCCTCGTCTGCGTTGCGTAACAAAAGCCGTTGTTCCTTGCCTTGGGTAGCGCGACAGGCAATCCCGATATTGCCGCTGACAACGATTTGCATGCCACGCAAACGCATGGGCCGGTTAATGCTGCTGATCAGTCGCTGTGCTAACAGTAGCGCCATTTCCTCACTTTCGACCTGCGGCAAAATGGCGGCAAATTCATCGCCGTCAACCCGGCATAGCGTATCGGTATTACGGAGAACCGCACTGAGCCGGTTGGCAATGGTTGCTAAAATCAAGTCGCCGGCGTCATAGTCAAACTGCTCGTTGAACGCTTTGAAATTATCCAGGTCAATGAACATGAGCGCACTAAGTTGTCCGTCCTCGGTCATATCGGCGACGCAGCGATTGATCAGGTAGTCAAAATATTTTCGGTTGGGCAGTTGCGTCAGGCTGTCATGCGTCGAGAGAATTTCGAGTCTGCGTTTGGTGTCTTCTATTTCTTCCGCCTTCCCTTTCCGGTCATAGTCCCAAGCCTCGATCGCTTCCATTATCTGGTTAAAGTGCACCATCAGCGTCTTGAATGCATGATTTTCATTGAGCCTGACCCGCAGGCTGTAGTCCCCTAGTGTAGCGATCTGTTCAGCGACGTCAGTGAGTTCTGTGAGGGGAGCGAGCCGCCTCAATTGCAGTGCCGTGAGCTTGTTGGCACAGGCGACGGCGATACCGCCAGTGAGCACTGCCCCGGCCGTCAAGATAAGCAGTATTTGCAGATACACGGCACGCAAACTGGTTTCCAGATAGATTTTTCCGACCAGTTCAGTACCGTGAAAAACCGGGGTCGAGATCGTCAACCGGTTAATTGTCAGTGCACTTTGGGGTTTGTTGATGAGCCCCGAGTCAGGCAGGTTTACTTTCGCTTCGAATTGGTTCAGGCGACTCCAGTCGACCAGGGCATGTGCTTGACGATTATAGACAACGGCATTCTCTATCCCTTGATTGCCAGTGACCTCGAGTAGCCGGGCTTTAACTGTTTCCAGGTCATTGGTCTCAAGACTGGCTGCAATCGTAGCGGATAAAAATTCGGTCTGTTGTAGCGCTGCTGAGCGCAAGGATCCAAGGTTGAGATACAGCACGAAAAGGACAAATAGAATGAGCGCACTGAACAGGCCAGTACCGATGTTTATCATGTTTTCGCGCCAGATCTCTTTGGCTTGAGGCTCGCTCGAAAATGCATAGGCCATGATTTTTTCGCTTTGTCAGGGACGTTGGATTAAGTTGATATAAGTTTATCATTTCCGTGAATTTTATTGTGTTATTATTTTAATACACAAAAGCGAGAGGCGTTGTGCAGGCCCTATGCAAAAAAACGGTTCTGCGAGTAGACTACAGGTCGCTCATCCACTTGAATTGAATTGTGCCGCTTTCTACTGCCCTTGACATCCTGCCCTCGACGCTGGCCGCCCCTTGTTTCGCCTTGCTTGATGACGCCTATGGAGAAGATTCCCTGTCACGTTTGTACACAGGCTTAAGCGAGACGCTGGTGTGTCCTGAGCCGGCCATGTGGCCAGTTTTTTTTGACAGCCTGCAGCAGGCTCTTGCGCAGGGATTGCATGCAGTTGCCTTGCTCTGTTATGAGACCGGCGCTCAATTACAAGAGATCAGCGAAGAGATCAGCGCACGCAATGACGCTCCACATGATGGGCAGGTATCGCGCATTTTTGTATTCCGCCGATGTGAGTTCCTCAATAGAGATCAGGTGAGTGCCTGGCTAGATACGCAGGTGCACGATCCTGTCGCCGGAATTGCTGCCTTGCGTTCCAGCGTAGACGAACAGGATTTTGTTGCGGCAATCGATAAAATAAAAGCGTATATTTTCGCGGGCGACACCTATCAGGTCAACTACACGTATCGCCTCCATTTTGACACCTACGGATCAGCCATCGCCCTTTACCGGCGCCTGCGTGAACGGCAACCGGTGCCTTACGGCGCCTTGATGTGTTTGCCCGATGGCGAGGCAGTACTGTCGCTGTCACCCGAATTGTTTGTCCGTCACCGGCAGGGACAGTTGTCTGCGCGTCCCATGAAGGGGACTGCAGCGGCCACTGGCAACGATGCCGAGGATGCGCGCCTGAGTGAGGTGTTAGCCACTGACGACAAGAATCGTGCTGAAAATGTGATGATTGTTGATCTGTTGCGTAACGACCTGGGCCGCATCGCCCTTACCGGCAGCGTCAGGGTACCGCGATTGTTTGAGGTGAACCGCTTTTCGACTGTCCTGCAAATGACCTCCACCATTGAGGCCCGGCTGCAACCCCAATTGGATTTGCCGGAAATAATGACCGCGTTATTTCCTTGCGGTTCCATTACCGGCGCACCCAAGCACCGGACCATGGAAATTATCCGTGAGATCGAGAATGAACCTCGCGGCATTTATACCGGAGCCATCGGCTGGTTTGAGGCCCCGTCAGAGCAGCGCAAGGTTGGTGATTTTTGCCTGTCGGTGCCGATTCGTACCTTGCATTTACAGGCTCCCGATTCGCTTGGCCTGCGCCAGGGTGTGATGGGCGTCGGTGCTGGAATTGTCTTCGATAGCGTGGCCGCGGATGAATTTACTGAGTGTCAGGTAAAGGCAAAGTTTTTAACCGGGTTGACACCACAGTTTGAGTTGTTTGAAACGATGTATGCCAACCGCGATGAAGGTTGCCGTTATCTTGAACGTCACTTGCAGCGCCTGCGTCATTCAGCCCGCTATTTTGGTTTTAATTTCGATTATGAGGCTATCGTCAGGTCCCTCTCTGAATGGTGCTGCGCTTTGCCCTCACAGCAACCTATGCGGCTGCGTTTATCGTTGCACTGCGATGGCTCAATCAGCCTTAAAAGTGGGATGCTGCAAGCACTTCCGGCAACCGTAAATGTGCTTATTGCGACACAGGTATGCCAGTCGGATCCGTTATTTTTACGTCATAAAACCACCTTGCGTCAGGACTATGACGATGCCTGGCAAGCAGCTGAAAGACAGGGCGCGTTTGATATGCTGTTTTGCAACCGTCATGGCTATCTGACGGAAGGCGGGCGCAGTAACGTGTTTATCCGCAAGGCGGGAATCTGGCTGACACCGCCGCTGGACGATGGCGTACTGCCAGGCATCATGCGTGCAGTTTTACTGGACGATCCCGGTATGAAGGTCGTAGAAAAGCAATTACGCCTGGCCGACTTGTATGCCGCTGATGAAGTGATGCTTTGTAATTCGCTCAGGGGCAAGCTGACGGCACGTGTCGTCCGTCCGGATTAATTCGTCACTGTGGTTATTGCTACCCGGGCCAGCGGCTTTCGCTGCTTGCCGCAGGTCAGGTATTTCCCCGGCGCTTTACCCCTCAATAGTAATCAATATTGTATTCGACGTTTTACTCAAGGTCATATTGCTGCGTATTTTTCCGCGTTGCACATACCGGACACGATAGATTTCTCCCGAGACCGATTGATGTCCATTCCATTTGCCCGGCATCGAGCAAGAGCAGTCTCCCGGTCAGCGGCTGGCCACTACCCATGATGACTTTCAGTGCCTCGGCCGCCTGCATGCTGCCGATAATACCGACAAGGGGTGCAAATACGCCCATGCTTGAGCACAGGGCTTCTTCAAATTGCTGATCTGGTGGAAATAGGCAGGCATAGCAAGGTGAATCTTCGTCGCGGGTATCGAAGACGCTGATCTGACCATCAAAAGCGATAGCGGCACCGGAAACGAGCGGTATGGCATGTTTTACGCACGCCTGATTGACTGCATGACGGGTGGTGAAATTATCGCAGCAGTCAAGCACAATGGTGGCCGACTGTACCAGCTGATCCAGCCGTTCCCCGCTGACTCTTTCCTGCACTGTGACGATCTCGATGTCGGGATTAATCTGTTCCAGCGTCTGCTTGCCGGAGGTTACCTTGGGTTGGCCAATGCGTGCCGTCGTGTGTAAAATCTGACGCTGCAAATTGGTCAGGTCGACGTTATCGTCATCGACCAGGGTTATTTTTCCAACACCGGCACTGGCCAGGTACAAGGCGGCGGGTGAACCCAGCCCCCCTGCGCCGATCAGCAAGGCATGCGAGCGCATTATTTTTTGCTGACCTTCTATCCCGATCTGGTCGAGTAATATATGGCGCGAGTAACGCAGTAACTGTTGATCATTCATTGTCGGTTTCCAAAGAAAAAAGCCGCATTCGCTGCGGCCTTTATAGAAAGTAGATATTTATTTTTTCTTTTCATCCGGTTTGCCGTCTGGCTTGGCTGCAGTCTTGGCATCCTTGCCGGATTCTTTTGTGACGACGTTTTCCGCATCGGGTTTGGTAACCTTGACCGGTAAACCCTTGAGGTGATTCAGTGCCTGCGCTAGCTGAAAGTCATCCTTGCTACCGTATTCAAGTGGTTTGCTTTTCTTTGCCAGGGCAACGAGGCGTTGCTCTTCTTCCAGTTCATCCACTTTTACTTTTGCGGACTCGGCTTCCTTGTCATTGCTCAGATGTTTTTCAAGATCAGATTCGCGCGTACGCAAGCCGTTGAATCCATCTCCGTCAGCAGTTTCTTCCACATTAAGATCCGGAATGATACCTTTCGCCTGTATCGACCGTCCGTTAGGCGTGTAGTAGCGGGCGGTAGTGAGCTTGACTGCGGTGTCTGCAGAAATCTGGCGTATGGTCTGTACCGAGCCCTTGCCGAAGCTCTGGGTGCCGATGATGGTGGCACGCTTGTAGTCTTGCAGCGCACCGGCGACAATTTCCGAAGCGGAGGCAGAGCCGGTATTGATCAGCACGACCATCGGCACATTCTTGATGGCTGCCGGAAGTTTTGCCAGCGGGTCGCCGATCGCACGGGTTCCATAAAATTCACGTTTGGCATAATAAGTGGCTTTGGAATCGGCCAGTTGTCCATTGGTCGACACGATGGCCACATCTTTTGGCAGGAAAGCGGCAGACACGCCAATTGCACCGGGTAGCACTCCACCCGGATCGTTGCGTAAATCGAGCACCAAGCCTTTGATGGCCGGATCCTGGGTGTACAGTAGCTGGATTTTTTTCGCCATGTCTTCGACCGTCGGCTCCTGAAACTGTGAAATCCGCAACCAGGCATAACCGGGTTCGATGATCTTGCCCTTGACACTTTGCTGCTTGATCAGCTCGCGCGTGATCGTCACGATGATTGGCTTGTCTTCCGTTTTACGCGCGATCGTCAGGGTGATCTTGGTATTGGGTTCGCCGCGCATTTTTTTTACCGCTTCGTCGAGCGAAAGACCCTTGATTGGTGCGGAATCGAGCCGTGTGATCAGGTCGCCTGGCTTGACGCCTGCGCGGTAGGCTGGCGAATCTTCAATCGGGGAGATGACCTTGATGTAACCATCTTCCATGCCCACTTCAATGCCAAGTCCGACAAATTTCCCTTGCGTGCCCTCGCGTAATTCCTTGAACGATTTTTTGTCGAGGTAGGCAGAGTGCGGATCAAGCGAGGCAACCATTCCGGTAATGGCCTCGGTCAGTAATTTGTTGTCCTCGACAGGTTCGACGTAATCGGACTTGATGAGTCCGAACACATCAGCGAGTTGCCGTAATTCTTCCAGCGGGAGCGACGTACTGACGCCTTTTTCTGCCATGGCGGAAAATTGCACTGAAGCAGCGACGCCAGCGAGCATGCCTAAACTGATTAAACTGAAATTCTTGAATTTGCTACCCATGTTGCACCTTATGTTGCGGACGAAATCCCTGATGCTCTTGCACCGTGTTTTTTCTCATTGAAAAGAATCGACGTAGGTGCATGCTATCAGCGGCGTAAATTTGTATCACTCGCCATCATTCTGGCTATTTCCCAACCCAGCTCATGGGGTCAAAGACCTTTCCCTGGTAGCGTAATTCGAAGTATAAACCTGATTCTTCGTTGCCGCCGCTGTTGCCCGCATTGGCAATGACGTCCCCAGTTTTAACCGCATCCCCGGCGTGTTTCAGTACCGCCTGATTGTTACTATACAAGCTAAGGTACTGCGCGCCATGATCCACAATAATCATGTTGCCAAAACCTCTTAACCAGTCGGCAAAAACGACAGTTCCCGCTGCGACCGCTTTAATTTCAGTGCCTTCTACCGCTTTGATGAATAAACCTTTCCAGCTTGGTCCGTCGCCACGTTTGCTACCGAATCGCGCGATCAGCTCCCCTTTTATGGGTAAGCGAAGACGTCCTTTCATGCGGCTAAATTCCCTGCCGTCATTGGCGATGGGCAAGGGTGTCTGCTCCACTTTTGTGATTACTTTCGGCGGTGCTTCATCGGCGTCAATCGCATTGGGATTGGTCGCTACTTCGGATTTCGCCGGCTTTTTCGCTAACTTCTCTTGCCGTATTTTTTCGGCCGCCAGTTTTTCCAACCGCTGCTTTTCCGCATGTGCCGCTTTAGCCTGTGCGTTCCTTAATTGTTCCTCGATGATTTGCTCAAGACGTATGACCAGATTGCTGAGTCTTTGTTCATTTTTTTGCAGGTTGCTGGCTTCTTTTTTTTGCGCATAAAGTTTATCTGCCAATTGCGCCAGTAAATTTGCCCTGCGCTTTTTCTCATTTTCGAGCGCAATTTTATGCTGCCGTTCCTCCTGGGCGATGTCGTCCAGATCGTCTTTTGCCTCTTGCGCCTCAAGGGTGTTTTTATCAATTGCTTCCAGGCTGACGTGCAAACTGGCGATGAGCTTGGCCTGGGTTTGCGAAATGTATCCCATGTATTGGAGCTCTCGGCTGATCCGGTTCGGATTATCTCCGGAAAGCAGCAATTTAACCCGGTCGCTGGCACCGTGCATGTATTGACGTCGTAAAAAATCAGTCAGTTGACCTTTTTGTTTCTCAACCTTGAGGTTTAAGCGATTATGTTGTTCCTTGAGTTGCATGAGCTTACC
>CANIFC010000095.1 GCA_947466695.1 Oxalobacteraceae bacterium
CACTTGAAACTGTCACAATTATTATATTTTCATCCGTATTTATAGTTTGCTGGAACGCATTTGGTGAAAACAGAAAGAAAAGTAGTGTCATTTTAGGTGTCGCTTTTTTGTGCACCTCGATTTTGGGATTTTTTCATGCGATCAGTTTTCAAGACATGCCGGGATTTCTCACCCCAGTGGATATGCACAAGTCGCTTGTTTTTTGGTTAGTGTCACGCTTTATTGTTGCCGCTACGCTGTTCGGACTGGCGCTCAACCTCAATGATTCACCCATTTCAACACGGCAATCGCATGGCGTTTTAGCATTAGGCTTATTGGCAACGGCGGGTGCTTCCTTTTTTGTTTTTATTTTCCCTCAATGGTTGCCGGTCACCTATATCGAGGGACTTGGCCAGACAACGTTCAAGATTTACTGCGAATTAGTCTTAATTAGCATGAACTTGATCACCTCCGTTCTACTTTACCGACAAATTGGCATCGTTGAGGTGATGCAATGTGGAGACCATTTGCAGATAAAACGGGTTTATTTGTTTCTTGCAAGTTCCATGCTGGCAATGTCTGAAATATATTTCGTACTCCATACCACTGCAAATGATCTCTTTGTTGTCGTTGGCCATATGTTTCAGCTATTGTCCGCGCTGGCGATTTATCTTGGCATGGTGGCGCTGAATATTCATGCTCCTTATACAATTTTAAGTAATGCGACTAAAAACCTCGAATCAACTACCGAAAAATTAAGCTTTCAGAAAAAACGATTAACAGGAATTATTGAAGCTGCCATCGATGGAATTATCACCGTCGATGAAAAGCAAGTCATTGTGTTGATCAATCCGGCAGCGGCAGCTATTTTTGGTTACTCGGTAGAATCATTGATGGGAGCGTCTTTAAATGAGGTTATTCCAGCAAGACATAGAGACGTCCATGGATCTCACGTCAGGCAATTTGGCAAGACCGGCACGACCAGACGTATCATGGGTGCACACTTTGAAGATTTCTATGTGACCGGTTTAAAAGCGGATGGCACCGAGTTTCCGCTTGAAGCGTCCATTTCTGCCATTACAGAAAACGCACAGCGCTATTACACAGTTATTTTTCGTGATATTACAGAAAGAAAACTGGCGCGGGAACGCCAGGAGCAATATCAATCCCAACTAAGCCAACTTTCCAGCGCGTTGCAAAGTATCAGGGAAGAAGAGCGTAAGCACATCGCCCGCGAACTCCATGATGATCTGGGCCAGCTGCTCGCAGCATTGCGCATGGATCTCTCACTGCTTCAGCGCGATACCCTCATCACCGCAAAGTCACAAAAAACCATCAACAGCATGGATCAGTTAATACTCACGTCGATTACAACCTTACGGCGAATCGCGACCGACTTGCGACCGCGGGCACTGGACGAAGGAGGTTTGTTTTTTGCTTTGCAGACCTTGAAAAAAGACTTTTCACTCCGTCATGGCATTGACTGCGAACTCATTGCATCGGAAGAGCAACTCACGCTTGATGATGCCCACAGTACGGCGATATTTCGGATCGTTCAGGAGTCGCTGACCAATGTAGCAAGGCATGCCAATGCCAGCGAGGTACAAATAGTCTTTAGCCGCAACAACAAAGCGCTTAATTTTAGTATTGCTGATAACGGCCGAGGTATAGACGAAGGGGACATGCAAAAATCACGCTCCTTCGGGCTCGTTGGCATGCGCGAGCGGGTAAAGGCAATGCAAGGTGATTTTAATCTCACCAGCACACCAGGTGAAGGAACACATCTGGAAATAAGTATCCCGCTTAGCAACATCGGGGAAACGCTAAAATAAATATATAGGGGGTCGAGCGGATGATTTCTCGGGTAAAATTCACTGATATTGTTACTGCAAGGAACGTTTTATGTCGATCTCTGCCTTAAATACCGGGCTCTCTGGAATGAAAGCGTATCAGAGTGCGCTTGACAGCAGTTCACACGCCGTTGCTAACGCAAGCACGTCAAATTTCAAGCCTCAACAAGTGCGCTTTCAGGAGACGGGGACAGGTGGCGTGATTGTCAACATTAGTCAGGACGGCAGTCTTGCGTCTAAATTGGATCCAGCCAATCCAAATAGCCCTGCAGAGATGCAGCAAAGCGGGACAGACCTGGAAGCCGAAGTGGTCAGTGCATTACAGTACAAAAATGGATTCGATTTTTCCGCCAGGATCGTCAAGACTGCGGACGCAATGCTGGGAACGTTGATCGATATTCGTAGCTAAATAAGTAACGTGTCCAAGGCGTACATGACACGCTTTAACGCGTTGGCGTCACACACAAAAAATCCGGCATATTTGCCATATCAAAATACCAGAGCCCAAGCAGCCCGACAACGATAAGAATGGCGGCCGATGACAACCGGAAAAATGTCTTGACGCGACCGGCTCCGGAAGATTTAGCGGCCCTTTGCGCCAATAACAGATGTGGCAACGCAGCCAGACCAAACAGCAGCATCAGGATCGCACCGGAAACCGCATCACCCGAGAGCAAGGCAAAAGGTGCAATGCCAAAGAGCAAACCGCACGGTAATGCACCCCAACTCATTCCTATCAGGAATGGATACCGCGTTCCCTGACGAATGGCTGGCATTAACCGGTGAACGAAGCGCTCGATAGGTGCAGTGAATCCTTTCGGTATCCACTGGAGAGGATGGATACCCATCAACCGTAACCCAAGCAACACCAGTGCCAGATTACCGAAGACAAATAAAATCTGCTGTATCGGCATAACCGGTTTGAATAACAAGCCGGCCGCGCCAAAACTCCCGAACACCGCCCCGATCAGCATGTAGGTAAATAAACGCCCACCGTGCAGCAAGGCCTGATGGCGAAAATTTTTAGCCGGCACCGCGCTGGAACAAGAGGATGGCGACTCGCTGGCCATCATGATTACTTGATGCTTCACTGGCCCGGCTTGTGACAGGAACACGGCAATACCACTACACATACCAACGCAGTGCACGCCGCCGACAGCGCCTGCAGTAAGTGCGGCAAAAGCCAATGGAAGAGTAATCATCTGGCGTACACAATAGCCATTAAATCAGGCGTGAATATTGAGCCGTACTTTGACGCACGAGATACTGGTCAAACGCCATCGCAACGGCGCGCACAAATAAGCGCCCTTTTGGCGTAACGCACAGTGTACTGCCATCGAGATGAATCAGCCCTTCGTCGGCGTAGAGTTGAATGGCATCTAACTCGTCAGAAAAATACTCGGTAAAATTAATCCCATACTGGCTTTCCACCTGATCAAAATCAATCGCATTGCTGCACATCAGATCCGTGATGACACGGCGTCGTAGCAGGTCGTCCTGGTTCAGGTGAATACCTTTTTCAACCGGAAGTTCACCTTGGTCAAGGAGACGGTAATACTCGTCGAGGGTGCGTATGTTTTGCACATAGGAGTCCCCTATCTTGCCGATGGCAGACAAGCCCAGTGCAATCAGGTCGCAATCGGAATGCGTGGTGTATCCCTGGAAATTGCGATGCAAACTGCCGTCCAGCGTTGCCTTGGCCAGGCTGTCACCGGGTTTGGCAAAATGATCCAGACCGATATACACGTAGCCTTCATCAAGCAACCGTTTGAGCGACATCATGAAAATTTGCAAGCGCTCCTCTGCCGAAGGCAAATCAGCCTCGGCGATCCGTCGTTGCGGTTTGAAACGCGTCGGCAAATGGGCGTAATTATACAAAGCGATACGATCCGGGGATAAGACGATCACCTGGTCCAGGGTACGTGAAAAACTTGCCAGATTTTGCTTTGGCAAGCCGTAGATCAAATCAAAGTTAATCGATTCAAATCCGGCATCGTGACTATCAATCACGGTGCGCTCCACCATCTCAAACGGCTGGATTCTATGTACCGCTGTCTGGACCTCAAGATTAAAATCCTGCACTCCCAGGCTGGTGCGGTTAAAGCCTAATTCTGCCAGCAGTTGCAGATACTCGGTGGTCACTGTACGAGGATCAATCTCAATTGAAATTTCAGCATCAGCAGCAAAATCAAAATGTTGCCGCAGCAGCGCCATGAGCTGACGCATCTCGTCATGGCTTAGAAAAGTCGGCGTACCGCCACCGAGGTGCAATTGAGATACGGTCTCTTTTTCCCTTAAATGCACAATTACCAGCTTGAGCTCTTTTTCCAGATACTCGAGGTATTTAGCCGACCTGCCATGATCTTTGGTAATGACCTTGTTGCACGCGCAGTAGTAGCAAAGCGATGCGCAAAAAGGAATATGAATATACAGGGAGAGTGGCGATTTTTGTAGCGAATCGCTTCTCTGCTTAAGGTGACGAACGTACGAATCAGCCTGAAAATCCACAACGAAACGGTCGGCGGTGGGATAGGACGTATAACGGGGGCCAAGTGAATCGAAGCGACGTATCAGTTCTTCTGAAATTTCAATCACTGGCTTGATGGTGGAATCACTATTGAACATACATGACACTTCTTGGGATGAGGATTTATCGAAATTTTTGCGCCAGTAATGCTGTTAAGCCACTGGAAAGTATTCCAAGCAACCAAAATACAAAAAAGCCTATCGTGTAGGCGCCCTGGACGCTTATTTTGATTCGCTGATCCAGGACGATCATTTCCATCGGGTCAACTAAACTAAAAAACAAGCCTGTCGCTACACATGCCATCAAAAAGGCTGGCCACAACACAATCATTAAGTATGGTCGCATATATACATTACTCAGAATAAATACTCTGGTTCACATTCTGTCTCCGTCCGGTCCTGATAACAGCCACCCGGGGAGTCCCTCTATTTTGCCGCAGTAAGGTGTACCAGCCGTTGTTCTGGATCAAACCAATCTGCCGTTAAACGCCACTCGGTCGTCTCTACTTTGACATGTAGTAATTTCACTGAATTGAGAGACAGGCTTGAGATTGAATTCAAATCTCCCTCATAGATGCCGGGCTGTATCTGCTTCATCGGCAGTCGCCTGATCACTTCAGTGACCGAGGAAGATTTTCCACCCGAACTGGCCAGACTGACCTGTACCGTTTCTGGTAGTTTTTCATTCGCCGATAATTGCATTTTGAGCTTGGCGGCAGCAAGGTCCAAAGTGATTGATGCAGACAAGTTAAGTGCGCGCGCTTTTGCATCACGCTGGATATCTTTATTAATCATCAAACCTTGCTTGTAGTAATCCTCTGCGACTACCTTGTCTGATCCTTGCCAGGCTAGCACACCCGTAGCGATGCTTGCACAGACGACGACTAAAGGGCCACCAACAACTAATAATAGCCAGGGCTCCTTATACCAAAGATCTTTCTTAGCCTTTGGCTCAAATAAACTTGTGTTCATCTTTTCTCCTATCTCGGAACCAGAAATGCCGCTTTTTCATTGACGGCAACTTCTGGTGCATTAATATCTTCAACAACGAAGCTGATCCGGGTCGAGCCGATCTCTGCAGATCCTGCCGGTACCCGTACCCGTACCGGAAATGCGACGGCTGAGGCTGAATTGACGCTCACCACGGTTGCATTGACGATTTCTGCTCCGGCGATTCCCTTGACTGACACTTTAAACGTGCGTCCGACCTCTTGGGTATTCATTATCTGTAATCTGTAGACGTTTTCGATAGCGCCTGTTTCCGTAATTTTTGGCATGCCACGGTCACGCAGGACATCTACTTTCAAGGGCATATGGTAAGCGAGCGATAACGCTACCGCCAGGATGATCAGGCCTAAAACGCCACTATAGACCAGGGTACGCATACGGAAAACCCGGCGCCACATCGCCTTGCTATCGAGTTTTTGTTCCAGCGCGTGTTCAGTGGTGTAGCGAATCAGGCCGGGTTCATACCCCATTTTATCCATGACCTGGTTACAGCCATCGATGCACAGTCCACAAGCAATACACTCATATTGCAAGCCATTGCGGATATCGATACCAGTGGGACAAACCTGCACGCAGATGCCGCAGTCAACACAGGCACCCAGGCCTTGAGCCTTGAAATCCACTTTTTTGTTTCGCGATCCACGAGTTTCTCCACGTTCGGTATCGTAGGTAACAATTAAGGTGTCCTTGTCAAACATTGCGCTCTGAAAACGCGCATACGGACACATATATTTGCACACCTGCTCGCGCATGAATCCGGCGTTACCGTAAGTGGCGAAACCATAAAATAATAGCCAGAAAGTTTCCCAGGGTCCGAGCGAAAAAGACCAGACTTCGCCGGCAAGCTGTTTAATCGGCGTGAAATATCCGACAAAAGTGAATCCGGTCCATAAAGCGAGCACAAGCCACGCCGCATGTTTAGCGCACTTTCGCGATAGTTTATGAAGCGACATGGGAGCTGCATCCATGGCAATACGCGCGTTACGCTCGCCTTCGATCTTTTTTTCTATCCACATGAAAATTTCTGTATAGACCGTTTGCGGACACGCGTAACCACAAAAAACACGGCCGGCAACCGCCGTAAATAAAAATAGGGATAGCGCTGAAATCACCAACAGCACGGCAAGATAAATGAAGTCCTGTGGCCAGAGAACCAGGCCAAATATATAGAATTTACGCGTAACGAGGTCAAACAGCACAGCTTGCCTGTCATTCCAGGTCAGCCAGGCTGTACCGTAAAATAAAGCCTGTGTAAAAAATACCAACGTCCAGCGCCAGGAAGTGAACCAGCCTTTTTGCGATCGAGGATAAATTTTCCTGCGTTCTTCAAACAATGCCATTTCACCTTCGGTAATAGGCACAGGGACTATTGGTATGATTTTCATATTACAGTTAAGTCAGTTTCTATAAAATATATTTATTTAACAACGTTAGTACCTGCCGCATCACTGTTTCCCACTGTGGCATTGGCAATATAGGTCATCGCACCAGTTTCGGCCGGAGTAAGGTGTGCAGTAGTGTTATTGGATAAACCCCAGACATAAGCGGCCAGCAAATGTACCTTGGCGTCTCCCAGCAAGGCTTTTTGACCAGGCATCTGATTATTCCTGCCCTTGTTGATAGTTTCCATGATGTTATCGACGCCACCTCCATACAACCAGATCTTGTCGGTCAGGTTAGGAGCGCCAAGTGCCTGTGTTCCTTTACCTTCGGCACCATGACAGGCAGCGCACGCCATGAATTTTGGCTTACCTAAAGCGGCCTTAACAGGATCATGGGCTGAGTCCGACAGGCTCAGCACGTAATTGGCGACATTGCGGACGTCATCATCGGTACCAACGGCAGCTGCCATGGGTGGCATCTGACCATGGCGACCTTCCATGATCGACATCTTGATTGTTGCCGGATCGCCACCATACAACCAATCGTTGTCAGCAAGATTTGGGTAACCATTACCACCTTGTGCATCCGATCCATGACATTGGGCGCACGTATTGAGAAACAGACGTTGTCCAATTTCATGCGCCTGAGGATCTTTTGCTACAGCAGCAACGTCCATATTTAAGAATTTATTAAAGATGGGACCATATTGCTGTTCGCCCTCTTTAATTTCTTTCTCATAAGCGCTCGCCTGACTCCAGCCAAAACCACCTTGAAAACTACCTAGCCCAGGGTACACAACCAGGTATCCGATTGCGTACACAATGGTCAGGTAAAACAACCACATCCACCAACGGGGCAAAGGATTATTTTGCTCCATCAGCGTGCCATCCCAAACGTGCCCGGTTGTCTCAGCGGGTAAGGGCTTGCCGTTAGGTCCGAGCTTTACCTTTACCTTCGATTGCGACCACAGCAACAAACCGCATGCTGCAATACTGAGGATGACCACGACCGAAATCGCGACACTCCACCATCCGTTAAAAAAATCTGCCATGATTATTTTCCATTCTCATTATCATTATCAATTGGCTGGCGCGCTATCTCTTCAAAGCGCGCCTTGTTCCTGGAACTGAAAGCCCAAAATATTATGCCAATAAAAACCACCATACTAATGACTGTTACGATGCTGCTAAGGATTGTGAAGTTCATATTTACCCTCTCAAACGCGACTCACTGACGCTAGTTTTTATTCTTGACTGCCGTGCCTAACACCTGCAAATAGGCGATGAGAGCATCGAGTTCCGTTTTATCTGCCAGTTCAACTCCGGCATCGGTAATGTCCTGCTCTGTGTAAGGAACTCCCAATGTTTTCATTGCGCGCAGTTTAGGAGCTGCACTTTCCGGATCGAGCTTGGCTTGCGCCAACCAGGAGTAAGAAGGCATATTCGATTCCGGTACAACCGAGCGAGGATTATTAAGGTGATCCCGATGCCAGGAGTCGCTATAACGTCCACCTACACGGGCCAGGTCGGGACCAGTCCGTTTGCTCCCCCACTGAAACGGGTGATCATAAACCGACTCACCTGCCACCGAATAGTGGCCATAACGTTCGGTCTCGGCGCGGAACGGCCGGATCATCTGTGAGTGACAACCGTAACATCCTTCACGCAGATAGACGTCCCTGCCGGTTAATTGCAGCGCCGAATAAGGCTTCATACCCGCCACCGCTTCGGTCGTTGATTTTTGAAAAAACAACGGAACAATTTCAACCAGACCACCAACACTGATAGTCAGGATAACAAGCACCAGAAGCAAGCCCACATGTCTTTCAATCAGATCATGAGTAAAATTTCGCATCAATATTCTCCTGTTGATATCTTTTGCTTACGCATGTGAGAGCACATTGGGTAAGGCAGGTATCGCATTATTCACAGGCTTGGCAGCCAACATTGTTTTAGCCACGTTATAGGCCATGATCAACATACCGGCAAAGTACATGGCACCGCCAGTAACCCGGATGACGTAGTAAGGGAAAGTCGCCTTGACACTTTCAATAAACGTATAGGTCAGTGTGCCATCCTCATTAACTGCGCGCCACATCAAGCCCTGCATGACGCCGGCAATCCACATCGAAGCGATGTACAGGACCACCCCGATAGTCGCAATCCAGAAATGGATCTCGATGAGGCGCTTGCTATACATCTGAGTCTGGCCAAACAAGCGGGGAATCAGATAATACAGACTACCCATTGTAATGAAACCAACCCATCCCAATGCTCCTGAGTGAACGTGGCCCACAGTCCAGTCGGTGTAATGCGACAAGGCATTTACGGTCTTGATCGCCATCATCGGGCCTTCAAAAGTGGACATGCCATAGAAAGAGAGCGACACAATCAAGAATCGCAAGATAGGGTCAGAGCGCAACTTACTCCATGCGCCCGACAGGGTCATGATACCGTTGACCATACCGCCCCAGGATGGCGCCAGCAGAATCAAGGAGAAGACCATACCGATTGATTGCGCCCAATCAGGCAACGCGGTGTAATGCAGATGATGCGGACCCGCCCACATGTAGGTAAAAATCAAGGCCCAAAAGTGGACAATTGACAGGCGATACGAATACACGGGGCGTTCGATTTGCTTAGGAATAAAGTAATACATCATGCCTAAAAAGCCCGCAGTCAGAAAGAACCCGACCGCATTGTGTCCATACCAC
>CANIFC010000096.1 GCA_947466695.1 Oxalobacteraceae bacterium
AATTGTCGGTATCCTATTGCCAGTCATGGCCGGCGGCCTGTTCGCGGCACTCTGCGGTGCCTTGCTGTTCGGTGCGACATTCATCGGTATGGTGAGCCTCGTTCTGAGCATGGCCGGGCGTTACTATCCAACCCGTCCCGCCAAGATGATGGGCAAGATGACACTCTCGTACGGAACGGCCCAGATCATCGCTCCGGCAATTACAGGTTCGCTGGCAGCCCGGCTGGGCAGCTACAATGCCGGGCTTTATTTTGCCGCAGCAGCCATGGCCGTATGCACCTTATTGTTGGTCGTGCTCAAGCGCGTCGAACTGCGTGACGGGGCAACCAGCCAGATACGTGTGTGAAGAGTATACGGCTGGTGTTGAGGCTGATGGGAACCGTGGGTGGAGCAAAAAAGTCGATCATATTGACAGCGGATACAAGACTCCCCATCCCTGAACAAAGCCCGCAGAACCGACTTTTTATGCGTCTGCCCGTCCTTGAAATAATCCACGAATAGCAGGAAAAAACGTTATCTGGAGTCGCGCTGCTGAGCGCCTCTGGAAGGCTTTAACTTCTCGGCACGCCTGTGCATATGCTGATTCGCGGCTGGACAATCCATATGATGAACAAGCGATTCGCCCTTACCCCGCGCTGGCATGTATTTTAGTACCATCATTTATCCCCTGCTGGAAACGGCTAAGTCCAGACGATGAAATCTCAATATTTTGTTTAGGCTGGTACTGCGCGAATTGTCAGCAGTCAAAACGCTGGCAGAAGTAGTCGCTTTATTGCCATTGAGTTGCCATTTTCGGTAGCATACCGAAAAATAAACTTGCCATGTCATGTTTTCAATTTTGAGCGAAACTCGATAAATAATCACAAAATTTATAGCGCTATCAGAGGTTATGGATGGCTTCGCTCTTTTCAGATTACCTGAAGTTTCTGTCAAAAATATCAAACTATCGTCTTCGTATCACACAGCGGGCACGTGGAATGCACTGAAATTTCAAGACATACCTTCCTTAAAAGCCACGTTTTAAAACTTTTAAAAAGTGGTAAAAAGATCTTTAATTTATTTTTTGTCTTTACATTTGGTTACACTTTTTATTATTTTTATGCAATGTTTAAAAGTATAATCTGGCAACTTAATGGATGGATTTTAAAAAGGACATTTGAAGTGAATAGTCTTCTACGTGTAACTGGTCCGTGCCTGCTTGTACTTGGCATTCTCGCTTCATTTTCTGCAAATGCACAAACGGATAAAGACCTGGCCGAGATGCAGAAAAAGCTTAATGCCGAGGTCATGGAAAAGCCTTTTTCTGTCGCAGATGAGGCAAAAATCGATGCGTTTATTAAAGATGCGATGGCGAAGAATTTAAAGCCTGTCGAAAACAAAGCGCCAGCAAATTGGCAGCCCGGCTATACCTGCGCGAACATCTATCAATATGGCTGGAGTGGCTACCAAAATTGTCGTTATTACCATCATTATTATGGTCGGTATTGGTAGTATTTTTTTAAATATTATTTTTTAATGTATTAATAATCAAGGATGGTTTATATGTTTGCATCAATAAAATCTGTTGGTAAATTTTCTGCTGCTATTTTAGTGCTGAGTGTTTTGGGCGGATGTGCGGCGACTCAAGTTGCACTCTCTAAAAAAGATCTGGATGTGCAGGCACGTACAAGTACGGCTGTTTTTGTGGATGCAGTTGCCAAAGAAAAAAGAACCGTATTTTTGGATGTCAAAAGCGGGGTGATGGAATTTGACCGGAGAGCCTTTAAAACATTTGTGACGGAACAATTTTTAGCGAACGACAATGGCTACCGTCTCGTCGATGACCCTGATCAGGCGCAATTCACCATGGTTGCCTATGTCCTCAACCTTGAAAAAGCCAGCCCTACCGCCGCTGAGTCAGCGCTTCATCAAGGCTATCTGGGTGGCTCCATCGCCGCCGGTGCAGTGGCCGGTAGTGTCATTGGTAATAATAATTATTACCGCGGTGCTGCCGTTGGTGGTTTGGCAGGCGGCGCGATCGAATTGATTTCGGGATCGCTAGTCAAAGATGTCACCTTTATGCTGGTGTGTGATGTCCAGATTAAAGAGCGCACAAAAAATGGCGCTATCGTACGCAAGGACTCAAAAGTGGATTCAAAAATATCTGATGCAGGTAGCAGCCGTCAAACGGTCTCCGAGGTTTCCAACCAAAAAGAATATCGCACTCGCATCGTAACTACTGCGAACAAGGCGAATCTGAAATTGGAAGAAGCGGAAAATCTGATGTTTAAAAAGACTGCTTATGCGATGTCCGGATTTTTCTGACAGGCTTTTCGTTCAGAAAGTAGTTGAGTAAAAAAACCAGCATCATGCTGGTTTTTTGTTTTTTCAGGGATAAAAAAAAGTAGTCCGTGTGCAACGACAAGGCCGGTGTTGGCTTATTTGCGCCTCACTCCCGACTTATCCTTGGCACTGAAGCGCCATCACACAGCATGCCGGTCATTGACTGCTTTAGCGGGTCAATACGCGACGCAGTGCAAAACTGATGGCATCAACCAGGGCGACGAGTACCAGCATGGCGATGATGACGGTGGCGGCTCTTTGCATCTGGAACAGCGACAAGTGATATTTGAGCATCTGTCCCAGCCCTCCGGCGCCAACGACACCCAGGATAGCCGCAGCGCGGATATTGTTTTCCCATCGGTAGAGGGTGTAAGAGAGTATTTGCGGGAGTATTTGCGGCAAGGTCGCGTAGAAAAAAGCTGCGACCGGTGTCGCGCCGTTGGTGCGCAAGCTCTGCTCCGGCAGCGGCGTCGCATTTTCCAGTGCGTCGGCAAACAGTCGTCCGAGCACACCGGACGTGTGGAACGCCAGTGCCAGCGTGCCGGCGAAGGGGCCCAGGCCAGCGGCAATGAGCAGGATCGATGCCCAGACCAGCTCGGGAATCGAGCGCAGCACATTGAGCAGCATGCGCGTTGCGCCGCGCAGCGCAGGGCCGAAACGGCCCGCCGCCGGCAAGGCGATCACGATCCCGGCGCCAGCGGCGAGCAGCGTGCCTAGCGCCGACATTGACAGTGTCTCTGCTGTGGCCCAGGCACTTTTGGTCAAAAAGGGGAGCGAGGTATCGGGTGGGGCGAAACCGGCGAGAAATTCGACGATACTGGCAGCGGCCTGGCTACTGAAAAATGCCGCCCACTGGAGCTCTAGTGTCGCGAAGCTGGTCACGATCAGTAGCAGCAGGGCGACAGTCAGTGCGACCATCGAGAGGTCTGCCGGAGGTGCTTCCGGCATGCCAGTCAGCCCAAGCCGGTCGCGCTTCATCCCAGCCTCCGGCGCAGTATCTTGGAGACCGCATCGGCGGCGGCCACCAGCAACACGAAAACTATCAGCATCGAACAGACTTCGCCGCCGGATAACATTTTCATTGACTCATCCATCCGCTGGCCGAGCCCGCCGGCGCCAACAAAACCCATCACGACCGAACCGCGGATCGCACATTCCCAGCGGTATACGGTGTACGACACCAGTTCTGAGGCCGCTTGCGGCAAGGTGCCGTAGAGCAATGCGGTCAGGCGGCTGCTGCCGTTTGCCAGTAATGCGTCGCTCGCTTGCGATTCGGACGATTCGAGTATCTCGGCATAGACTTTGCCCAGCATGCCGCAATAAGTGAGTGCGATCGCCAGCACGCCGGCGGTCGGGCCGAGGCCGATAATGCGCACCAGCAGCAGCGCCCATACCAGTTCGGGTACGCTGCGCAGCAAGACCAGCAACTGCCGTACGCCGTGGCGCACCAGACTTGAGGTCAGGCGCATGCGGCCGGTACCCAGCATTGAAATCGAAAGCCGGCCGGTCACCAGCAGCGTTGCCGGAATTGCTCCCAGCAGTGCGAGCGTCAGGCCGGCGGTCGCGATGGCGACCGTTTTCCAGGTTTCACTCAGCAGCATCAGCAGAAACTCTGGTGTATGCGCCGGTGGAAAAAAATCAGCCAGGAAGCGTCCGGTAGCACCCAGGCTTTGCCGGTCGAACAGGATGGCGGGCTGGAATTCGCTGATCACGAGCATGGGCCAGACGATGATTACGGCCAGTACCGTCATCGTCACCCGGGTGCGCCAGGCGGGGTCAGTGTGGCGCTGTTGTGGTGCGGCCATGCGCTCAGCGGTAGTCAAAAACAGGCACCGACGGCGCGCCCGGTATCGGGTGCGGTATCTGGCGTGGTAATGGTTTCCGGTACTACGCTGGCCACTTCGTTGTGATAAAGCGCCGCGATCATCGCATCGGTGACTTCAAGGCGCGGCAGATCGAAGGCGATACGTCCATCCCTGAGGCCGACGATGCGGGGAAAACAGGCGCGCGCAATATCGACCTGATGCAGGCTGCAAACAAGCGTGGCATGGCGTGCTGTGGCTTCTTGCTGCAGCGTGGCGATCGTCAGTTGCGACAATGCCGGATCAAGCGCCGAGAGCGGTTCGTCGACCAGCAGCACCTCGGCGTTCGAGAGCAGCAATCGCGCCAGGGCGCAACGTTGCCGCTCACCGCCAGAGAGCCGGTCAACGCGCGCGTACAGTTTGTCACCAAGCCCGAAGCGTTCCAGTGCCAGATACGCCGCTTCCGGATCGCCAGGTTTAATCAGTGATACCAGTGCCTGCCATAAGCTCCATTGTGGCAAGCGGGCGGCCAGCACTGCCGTTACGACGCGTTGGCGCGGCGGCAGGGGCGGGGTTTGCGGCGCAAGAAACAGCCGGGCCCGCAGGCGGTGTCGCGTGCGTTCAGGTAGCGTCCAGGGAGCGACACCGAACGCCGTGAAGCGCCCTGTGTCGGGCTTGTGTGCGCAAGCGAGCGTTGCCAGCAGCGTCGTCTTGCCGGCACCGGAAGGTCCGATGATGGCCAGTTGCTCGCCGTAGGCAATGTGCAGGCTGATCCCGTGCAACACTGCAGCATGAGTGTCACTCAGGTGACGCACGGTCAGATTTTCCAGGCTATAGGCGGACATCGCTGAACGCCTGATAAAAACACAAAGTGGACATTAATTACTTCTTCAGTAAGCCGGCATTTTGCGCCGCAACTTCGATTGCCTGGTAGTTTTCCGCTTTGGTCGGGATGAACTTGCTGGCGCGTTGCAGGTCGAGTATGACCTTGTCCTGCGGATTGCTGGCGTCCAGTGCAAGGAAGGCGTCACTGAGCTTTTTGCGCAGCTCGGCGTTCATGTCGAAGCGGACGCTCCAGTTGTAATCGTAGTAGCCAGGCGTTGTATAGAACACGCGGACAACAGCCGGATCGACCTTTTTCTCTGCCACCAGTTTTTCCCAGACTGACATGTTGAGTGCCCCGGCATCGACTTTGCCGCCAGCAACAGCGGCGACAGTGGCGTCATGCGCGCCGGAAAAGGCGATACGCTTTAAGTCGGTATCCGGATCAACCTTGGCAGCGAGCAAGAACGAGCGCGGCATCAGGTGGCCAGAAGTGGAGGATTCGGAACCGAAGCTGAGCGTCTTGCCCTTCAGGTCGGCCAGTTGCCGGATATCCGCTTTGGTCGTAATGAAGACCGACTTGAATTTTTCATCTTCGGCGCGTTGTACCAGCGGCGTGATTTCGTTATTGCTGCGTACCTTGGCCTGTACAAACGTGAAACCACCGAACCAGACCATGTCCACTTTCTTGTTGATCAGCGCTTCGACCGATGCCGCGTAATCGGTTACTGGCGTGAATTCAACCTTCATGCCGGTCTTTCTTTCCAGATATTCGCCAAGCGGCTTGAACTTGCGCTGCAACTCGGTGGGTGCCTCGTCCGGAATGGCCGACACACGCAATACCGCTTGCGCATACGATGGCACGGTAGCGAGCATCATGGCCGCGGCCATGGAACTGGCAAGAAAGGTCTTCAAGACGGAAAATTGGATCATGGTTTGCCTGGTGTAGGGAGAAGCGGGTGCTGGGGTGGAAAATAACACCGGCAACATACCGGTGCACTTGTCAAAACGAAGACGCTGTCTTGCTCCGCTTTATGAACTGCGCTTATGATAACAAAAAAAATCAACAGTTCACGGCTAGGCGCGACATCATCGCCGGCTCTGCAGCCAGCAAGCTGCGCCAAGCGTATTCATGCCGGCGCATCTCCCCGTCTTTCCTTCATGTCGCCGCTGGTATCGGCGCGGCTAAAGTCAGCTAGCGCTTATGCCGCGACGTCGATGTGCACCGGTCCGTCTGTCATCTGGCCGATTACCGCAGCCTGGCCAAAGCCTTCGCGCGCAAACAGGGCCAGTACCTCATCGACGCTGGCCGGATCGCACGATACCAGCAAACCGCCCGAAGTTTGCGGATCAGTGAGCAGCATGTGGCGGGCGTTTGAGATCGTTGGCGCGAGCGTGACATCGTGACCGTAGGCGTCCCAGTTGCGTCCTGATGCCCCGGTAAAAAAGCCGTCTTGCGCCAGTTGTTCAACACCCGGCAGCAGCGGGATTTTTGCCATGGATAGTTGCACTCCCAGTTTCGATCCGCGTGCCAGTTCCAGCAAGTGCCCGAGTAAACCAAAGCCCGTGATGTCCGTCAGCGCATGGACACCGGCCATGTCTGAGAGGGCCTTGCCCGGCTTGTTCAATTTGGTGGTGTTGGCGATCATCGCGGCATAGCCTTCGGCGTCGAGCGCCTCTTTTTTCAGTGCGGCCGACAAGATCCCCACGCCCAGCGGTTTGCCTAAAATCAGCACATCACCGGCTTTCGCGTCAGCATTGCGCTTGACCTTGGACGGGTGCACCAGACCCAGAACGACCAGGCCATAGATCGGCTCGACCGAGTCGATGGTGTGGCCGCCGGCGATCGGAATGCCGGCTTCGGCGCAAATCGCTTCGCCACCACGGATGATCTGGCCTATCGTTTCCAGTGGTAGCTTGTTGATCGGCATACCGACCAGCGCCAGCGCCATGATCGGCGTGCCGCCCATGGCGTACACATCGGAGATCGCATTGCAGGCGGCGATACGGCCAAAGTCGAAGGGGTCGTCGACGATAGGCATGAAAAAGTCAGTGGTCGCTATCAGCGCCTGCTCGTCATTGAGCCTGTAGACAGCGGCATCGTCTGCCGTTTCTATGCCGACCATCAGTTCCTTCGGTACAGGAAAGCCGGACGAGTTCTTTAATATCTCGGCCAGCACGCCGGGTGCAATCTTGCAGCCGCAGCCGCCGCCGTGTGAAAAAGAAGTCAGCTTGATTGGCTGCTGGTCGGGCTGTTGATTCGCTTGCTGCTGTTCTTGTGTACTCATAATGGCTTCCATTTGTCTGATTTGTCGGGTTGGTTTTTTAAGGCCTGGGTTGCTGCGAGTTACCTCTGTAACAGATTCTCTACTAACTGCAATAAAGCCGTCTGCTCGGCTTCGGGTGTAAATAGCGCCGCGCGCAACGCACATTGGCGTTGCAGCAGGGCGTGGAACGGGATATCGCTGGCGCAGCGCTCTATCAGGGCAGCCAGTGCAGCGGCGTCACCAGGCGGAAAATAACCGGCATATTCTTCGCCCAGCATGCCGCGGTTGCCGCTGATGTCGCTGGCGAGTACGGCGACACCGCTGGTGACGGCTTCAATAATGACGTTGGCACCACCCTCCATGTGCGAGGTGATTGCCATTAGATGACAGCGCTTGATACGCTGGCGCGTCGCTGCATGGCCCATGGCGCCGAGCCAGCGGTAGCGCTGATTGCTCGCCTCGGTAGCGCGTGCCAGCGTGCCCAGCGCGGGGTCGAGCGCGTCGCCGATATGGATCATGCGCACATGCCTGG
Organism: Oxalobacteraceae bacterium; assembly: GCA_947466695.1. Lineage (GTDB taxonomy): Bacteria > Pseudomonadota > Gammaproteobacteria > Burkholderiales > Burkholderiaceae_D > Undibacterium. The sequence goes on from CANIFC010000096.1 coordinate 7,746, forward strand.
CGGTGATTAGTGCACTGGCACGCATGAAAGTGACCGGATCTTTTTCATCGCGCAAATGACCCACCAGGCAGACATCGAAACTACGGCGCGGCAGCGGACCGGCCTTGAGTGTGGGCGCCGACTGGTAGATGACGCTGGTCTTGCCTCGCACTTCGGGCGGCAATTCGGTCAGGCCAGCGCTCTGCAATAGCACCAGTGCGTCGGCCGAGCGCAGCGCTGCCTGAGCTGCGGCATCAGTGCGGATATCGCGATACAGATCAGTTCCGGTCAAGATCAGCACGCTCGGTCGTGCAGGACAGGCGTTGGCAAACGCTGCCAGCGAACTTGACGAGCGCCGTGCATGCAGTGCAATGAGCAGGTCGGGATGCGCTGCTGGCACCGGTCCTGGCCATTGACCGGCCAGCGTGACACGGTAGCGGGTGCTCAAAAAGTGCGCCCAGCGCCTGGCGGTTTGCCAATTGCCATTATTGGCATCGGCCAGCGCCGGGCTCGCGATCCAGATATGGGCTGCCTTCAATCGTGTCTTCCTTCTAAAAGTCGCTACAATTGCGCGATGATTTCAATAAATTCTTCATTTCGACACGCCACGGCGCAGCAACTTGGTGCGGCATTGCTGGCTGCCCGTCATTATACGCTGGACCTGTTCGACTGTTTTGCGGCCGCCGGACTCGATCAAAACGCGCGTGTACCGCTGTTGCGCACCATTAATCCACCGCTCTGGGAACTGGGTCATATCGCCTGGTTTTCTGAATGGTTTATCTTGCGCCAGGCGCGTAGCAGCGATCCGGCCGATGCCATCATCGGTTCACTGCTGGCACGTGGTGACGACTGGTTTGATTCCAATGCCGTGCCGCATCGCAGCCGCTGGACACTGGACTTAACCGCCAGCGCTGCATTGAAAACCTATTGCAACGACGTGCTTGAGGGGGTGCTCGACAAACTCTCGCATGTTGCAAATACCGACGCGGCGCTTTATCCCTACCGGCTGGCGCTGGCGCACGAAGACATGCATGGGGAGGCCTTGCTGATCACCTTGCAAACGTTGGGTCTGGCGGGGCCGCCGCACTACGCCGGACTGGAACCGGCATATCCGGTATCGTCGCAGATATCGTCGCAGATCGCGTTTCCCGGCGGCACACTACAGATGGGTGGAGGCGCTTCGCTGGCAGAAGGCAGCGGTTTCGCGTTCGATAATGAACTCGATGCGCACGCAGTCAGTGTGGCGCCGTTTAGCATTGATGCCTCACTTGTTTCCAACGCGCACTATCTCACTTTTATGAACGATGGCGGTTACCAGAACCGCCAGTTCTGGAGCGAAGCGGGTCTTGCCTGGCTGAGGCAGCAGGAGCGGTCAGCGCCGCGTTACTGGCAGCGTTACTGGCAGGGTGACAACAGCGCGTGGAGTACGGTTCTTTTTGACCGTCCCGGTCCGCTGGTCTTGTCCGCTCCGGTGCGTCATCTCAGCCTGCATGAGGCGCAGGCCTATTGCGCCTGGGCCGGACGACGCCTGCCGACGGAAGCCGAGTGGGAGTATTGTGCGCGATCGGCGCATCCCTTATTTTACTGGGGCCAGCTATGGGAGTGGACCGCTTCACCATTTGATCCTTATCCCGGCTTTGTGGCGGGCCGGTATCGCGAGTATTCGGC